>NZ_JCACKA010000063.1:225206-533898 GCF_059505145.1 Mojavia sp. | reverse complement strand
GCATGAATTGGTTGAACGCTACCGTCTCAAGTCTCAAAGCTTTGGTGAAGAACCTCTTCGTCGTTTACGGATTTATCCCGCTTGACACTAATTTGGCTGGTTCTAGCAAAGGTGACACCAACAAGGGCAAAAGCCCTGACCGCTCAATGGTGCGAGATAATGGCTCTCAAAAGCACTGTCATTCCTTGGTTGTAATAATCAAAGTCAGAAAATAAATTTTGGCATTTCTTACTTTTGGATTTTTGAAAGCATTTTCTCCTTTCCTACAAGGAGGTGATCGCATTATAGGACTCTTATTTGATTTTTGAACAAATTCCGTAGACTTCAAATTCCCTTCTTTATCTGTTCCCTGTTCCCTACCTACGCAAGTAATTTTAGGAATCAAATCGGATTGCTATAGGATACCTTAGTGTTTGCTTTTAATGGAGTGCGATCGCTCCTGGGGAAGGCTAAAATTAAAACCTTTCTATTGCAAAACTGACCGAAATTGACGTTTAATTGGTACAGCTGCGCTGATTTGGGCATTCACTGGTTATTTAGCTTACTGCAACCATTTAGAAGGTTTTCAAAAGTGGGTTCCACTCCCTATGCGATAACTAACCCTAGCAATGATCTAGGCTAGAGAAAATCTCACAAATTCATAAAATCTCAAATTATGCTCGATTTTCTCAATCCTCTTTTAAATCGCCATCCAGAGCGAGTCAAAGCCAACGTCGAGATATATACTTGGCAAACTTGCCCTTACTGCATTCGCGCTAAAATGCTGCTGTGGTGGAAAGGTGTAGAATTCCAAGAATACAAAATCGATGGCGACGAAGCAGCTAGAGCTAAAATGGCAGAACGTGCCAATGGACGCCGCACAGTACCGCAGATTTTCATTAACAATCAACACGTCGGTGGCTGTGACGATCTTTATCAGTTGGATACACAAGGTCAACTTGACCCTCTCTTAGCTCAAGTAGCCGTTTAGAAGCAAAATTAGCTTTTTGAGAATCAAACTTCTCAATCCCAGCATCTTCACTGAAGAAGATAAAAAACAAGTCAGCCCGCTTCGGCGGGCTTTGTCATAGTAATCCGTAGTCAGCACCTCAAGATTTCTAGCCACCGAAGTGATTACTACGAATAAAAGTCTGCGGACTTTAAATATATATAATTATTCTCAATAAAACTATGTTAATTGAATACCCAGAATATCTTGCACACCGAAAATGGATGAGTCGTGCCTTAGAATTAGCACAAGCCGCAGGTGATGCCGGAGAAGTCCCTGTAGGTGCTGTAATTATTGATTCTTTGGGCAATTTGCTTGCGGAAGGCGAGAACAGGAAAGAACGTGACAAAGACCCCACAGCTCACGCAGAAATTCTCGCTCTTAGGGCAGCTGCTAAAACTTTACAAGATTGGCATCTTAATCAATGCACCCTTTATGTAACTTTAGAACCTTGCCCAATGTGTGCAGGTGCTATTATACACGCTCGTCTAGGATTGCTGGTATATGGAGTAGACGATACAAAAACTGGTGCAATTCGTACCGTTACTAACCTTCCTGATAGTGCTGCTTCTAATCACCACCTGCAAGTCCTTGGAGGCATTCTAGAGTCTGCCTGTCGTCAGCAGTTGCAAGCTTGGTTTGCTACTCTGCGGCACAGGAGAAACTAGCAGACAGAGGCGAAACTGTCCAATAGGTGGTACACAAATCACGGAAGAAAATCTACGGTGTAAGTAATCAAGGTTTCCTCATATTTTACCGAAAATTCTGCGGCCACCCTCATGATGGAATTTTACTCTACCACCCCTACTTGCCAGCAAAAACTAGCAAATACCCCTACAAAGACTAAGGTGGCTCATACTACCTCGCGGGTTTCTTCATGGTTAAGTCCTCTAGCGTATATATTAGGACGCCACCTTGTATTACCGTCGTTCTTTCGGCACATTGACATCATTGGACAAGAGCATATTCCTACGACTGGTCCAGTAATTTTAGCTCCTACTCACCGATCGCGTTGGGATGCATTGCTGATACCTTATGTTGCTATGGGTTCTATTGCCGGAAAAGACCTGCGGTTTATGGTGACTAGTAGCGAATGTCAAGGATTGCAAGGCTGGTTTGTCAAGCGCTTAGGAGGTTTTCCTGTCGATCCTAAACATCCATCAATCACCACCCTGCGGCATGGGGTTGAGTTGCTTGAGGAGCGAAAAACTCTGGTTATCTTTCCAGAAGGTGGGATTTATCGTGATGCTAAAGTTCATCCATTAAAGCCTGGAATTGCTCGTCTAGCTTTGAGCGCTGAATCTAGTCAGCCTGGACTAGGTGTCAAAGTTATACCGATTAGCATCAATTACAGCCAACCTTATCCAAACTGGGGAACGGATGTCAGGATTTATGTCGCCCCAGCAATAAAAGTTGCAGATTATGCTAATGGCTGTATAAAACAAAATGCCAAATGCCTCACCGCTGAGTTAGCTAGGGTTTTGCAACAACTAAGTTCTCAAGAATCCGAAATCACTACTCACGCATTTGCAGAAATTCCCAATTCTTAATTTTGTTAGTTAAATATCCAAAATTAATTCCCAGCTATTGAGTTTACCTACATCTTCTGGTGCATAGTCAACGATCCATAACTGCCAACGCCCTTTAGCTGACAACGATAGAAACCGTTTGAGGGCTGGGTGCGATCGCACTGTGTAAGTTGTTTGTAAATCGGTGCGACGACCTAAGGTACGATTTTGCAATAATACCTGCTGCTCGTTAGGAGCAATTAAATAAATTTCTAAATCGCCTAAAAAATCGTGAGTGATGTTGACTGTTACTTGAATATTTTGGACTAAACTCGTCTCGGTAATGGTGATCGCACTTTTAACACCCCGTTTATCATTATCGGGAATTCCTATCTGGCTGTCATTTTGTTGCTTGATTTGCTTAGTAGTACTTGATGCAACTGCACGTAGTTGCTGCGCTGCTTGCACAGCTTTAAAAGCATTTACCTTGCCATAACCGAACCATTGAGAATGTCCATTGCCGTCATAAGTACCTTCACGTAAACCTAATTGAGGATCTGGGTTAGGATCAACAATCTTATCAGTGGTTTCTTGCAGTATGCGTCTGACTTGTTGTGCTGTTAAGTCAGGATTGGCTGACAACATCAGTCCTACCACGCCTGCAACTAAAGGAGTTGCGGCGGAAGTACCGCCAAAGTTGCGGGTAAAATCTCCAGCATCGTAACCTGCGGCTCCTAATTGGTCAGTAGTGAACATTCCTAATCCGTTCAGGGAAGTGGCGATCGCAGGTTGTGTTTCCATAAAACCCTTTTCCTGAAACCACATACCAGGTGGAGCGTTGTTACTTGGGGCACATACTGCAATATTCTTGCCCCAATTGCTATAAGCTGCCTTTTTATTCAAGCTAGTAGAAGCAGCAACAGCAATTACATCCGTATGTACCGCAAAACCACTTAGCCAATTTGTATTACCTGCTAAAAAATTTTTCGGCCAATTCCGCTCATTAATAGTACCTTCAATCGGGCGGTTAGCATTACCCGCAGCAAATAAAATCACGCAACCTTTACCATTGCGCCCTTTGTTAGCAGCACGGGCGATCGCGGCACGTTGGCGCAAAGAAAGGGGAAAATAAACAGCAGAAGCTCCCCAACTGCAAGAAATAACACTAGCTCCCTTTTGTATTGCCCAGTTGAATATTTCCTCAACTGATTCATCATCCAAAAATCCAGTCGTGCGAATTGGCATCAATGCACAACCCGGAGCAACCCCGACAATTCCTGTACCATTTTCTTCAGCAAGGGCTATGCCTGCACAAGCCGTACCGTGACTACTTTCCTGTTCAGAGGGTAAGGGTAAAAAGTCATTTTCTTTCAAGTCTCTAGGGGCAACAATTTTGCCGCTACCTTGAAAATCTGGGTGATTCAAATCAAAAGAATCATCAACTACGGCTACAACCACAGAACGGACACCACGAGTAATATCCCAAGCTTGTTCTACAGAAACATGGGAACCCGCTACCAATTGATTACCGCCATTATGATTGAGATACCATTGTTGCGGATAAAGCGGATCACGCGGTTTGTAATGCTGTTCCTGTTGCACAAGGATGTTAGGTTCAGCAGCTAATACCTCTGGGAGTCCTTGCAACTGGTTAGCAATTTTGATCGGATTTTCTGTGGCTTGTTTACTGACTAGATATACAAAAGTATTAGGTATCCCAAGGACTGGTTTGTCCTGAATTAGACTATATGCACTTGTTAAAGCATTTATCTTTGCAGCATCAACCCAAGAGGCAAATTGAATTGTGATTTGGTCATTGAGATAAACAAAAGTCCCAGGATTATCTTTGAGTTTGTAAATATGGCTGGCAAAGGCAACATTTTGGTCAGCACGGGCTTGGGACATTGCCCTTTCTAACTCATTTAGTTCTACCGTAAAAACTTCTAGCCGTGCTTGGGGAATGCTGCGACGCCAAATGCCTCCATTAGCCTGTGATAATTCTTGGGGAGGAATAGCCTTAACAGGACGGACAGTGAAACGATCCAATACCTTTTCTAAAATTAATTCTTCACCACCGCGTTGTAATACCATTCCCAGGCTGCTTGCTGGTATACCCATGTTGGCAGAATCAGAGGAATTGACGCGATCATTCATAATAGTGATTTTAGATACTACTATATTAGGGGCTATGGGAACTCAATTAAACTGATTTTCAGTCTAAAACATAGAACCTTAGTATGTTGCTTTGCTTTGTCAAGGACGAAAACAGAGTTAAGATACCCAAAGTTTCCATTTCTGTTTGTATACTTGTCGCACGAATTGATCCCATGAACTTAGCTGTAGCTGTTCCCTGGATTCGCCCCACTTCCTTATCACTTATAGCAGCCCTCAGTCTGCTATCATCTGTCAATGCTCAGGTACCAAACCTACCAAGCACTAATAACCAACCACAACTTATTGACCCCAACAATCCAAATAATCTGCGTCCGATCGCGCAGAATAGTAGTCTGTTGAGCATTGAAAGTGGGCAGCGTCTTCTTAAAGAAGCAGAAGGTGCCGTTTCTGCCCAAAGATACGACGTGGCTACTAAGAAGCTTCAAGAAGCGCGTCAGGTGTTTAATCAACTATCTAATTTTTATCAGGATTTGAACTCTAGTTTTTCGGGAATTGACAACAGAGTTTCCGATTCTCAGCGGAAAAAAGCACTAGACACCGCTCAATTGCGAGATCAAGCAACTTATAGGCTAGCGCTGGTACATCGGGCACAAAATCAGCCAGAATTAGCTGTGCCGTTACTAATACAAATTATTAAGAGCCAAAACCCGACACGAGACTTAGGCAAGCAAGCTTATCAACAGTTATTGGAATTAGGTTTTGTTGATGCCCCCTATCCTAGACAAGGCGGTAGTAGTTCATCATCCCAAAAATAATCAAACTCATTCAATCCCCCTGACTCTAAGCCGTGGCTTCCCAATGCCTTAATGCTAGGATGGGATTATCCACCATCAGTTTACCAAGCATTCAAAGAAAGCACCTGCCTAGAGTGCGTATAACCTTAGCCCTGCCAAAACTTGAAGAAGCAGAGGCGATCGCTCTATATCTGTTAATAATAGAAAAGAAGTTTTTTCAGGAATTGCGATGATTAGTCCGCAGCAGGTTGAAGCAATGATCAAAGCGGAACTGCCAGACGCCCAGGTTCAGGTGCAAGACCTGACTGGTGGTGGTGACCACTATCAGGTGACAGTAGTTTCATCGCAGTTTGCAGGCAAGAGGCTGGTGCAGCAACACCAGTTAGTTTACGGCGCGTTGCGGCAAGCTATGTCAACTGAAGCGATCCATGCCTTGGCAGTAAAAACTTATACTCCAGAAGCTTGGCAGACAACAGCCGCTTCTTAGAAGTTGATAGTTCAATATTAAAAGTCCGCAGTTTAAATATTGACTGTTGACTCTTGACTATAAGCAAAAGTAGGAAACAGGAAGACCATGACGCCAGAAATCAAAGAGAAAATTGACAAGTTGCTACAACAGAACAAAATTTTGGTTTTCATGAAGGGAAACAAGTTGATGCCTCAATGTGGTTTCTCCAACAACGTCGTGCAAATTCTGAATACGTTGGGAGTTCCCTTCGAGACTGTTGACGTTCTATCAGACTACGAAATTCGTCAAGGAATTAAAGAATATTCCAATTGGCCGACGATTCCCCAAGTCTTTATTGACGGTGAATTTATTGGTGGTTCAGACATTCTCATAGAACTTTACCAAAAAGGCGAATTACAGCAATTAGTGGAAGTAGCACTAGCTTCATAGTATTTTCTTTGCAGCATATCTTAAGATGCTGCTAGCTTCTCGCTTTGCTGTAGAATAAATCTGTCGATGTTTAGTACCTTTGAAAACTAGGGGTATAGTAATATAACCCCATTTTCAAGGGTATTTTTATTCAATACGGTTCTGGCTTAGGAATATAATAATTCGACGTCTCCAGAGTTCAGTTCACAACACACTTGCCCGATCAGTTTCTCGCTGATGTATTCCATGACTACAGGTTGCTGAGTGTAGCTGCCTGATTGCTGTTCAATGAGCGATCGCCCTTGCAAAGACAAGAGCGCTTCTAGCAATTCCCGCTCAGACATATGCGGTACAATGTCTTGTTGCAATTGAGGTAAAGTTACCCAATGCCGTTTGATTGCCAAACAGTACATCACCTGCTTTTCGTTAGCAGACAAGCGATTGAACTGTTGTTCTAATATTTCCCAAATGTCGCCAAAAACAACTGAACCTTGCTGTAAAAATTCGGAAATATTACCATCAAACAAGCACTGGATTGTCGTTGCTAAAATTTTCAAAGAAAAAGGATTACCTGCATAGCGCTGAATTAGGCTGTCACATTCAGCACCTGAACTTGCTAGTCCTTTGGTTGCGAGAATTTGCTGTGCTTCTTTTCGCGGCAAACCAGTTAGTTGCAGCGATCGCACAGGCAGAGTTTCACCTTCTCTAGCTGTCAATCCCGTTGGCTTCTCTCGACTTGTAAACACCAGGCAACTTTGATGGACTTCATCTGCCACGCGTCTAAAAAGTTGACCATATCCTTCATACCCTAAGCGGTAGTGTCCTGCTGTTTTTCCACTTTGCAAAATTGTTTCCGCATTGTCTAAGAGGATCAGGCAACGTCGGGAGCGCAAGTAGCTAATCAGACAAGAGATTTGTCCGTCTATGGTTTCTGGCAGATTCACTTCTTTTTCCTGAGAGAGAAATAAAATTAACTCTCGTATCAAGTCAAAAATGAGTGGGGCTTTCCGTAGGCTGCGCCAAATTATGCAATCAAACTTGCTCTGTAAATTTTGTGCTACCTTCACAGACAAAGCCGTTTTGCCAATCCCGCCCATTCCTAGCAGCATCACCAAGCGGCATTTTTCATGAACAATCCACTTTTGAAGTAATGTTTGTTCTGTCTGACGTCCATAGAATATAGAAACGTCAGCGGCTTCTTCCCAGTCTTGTTGCTGTTGGATTTTAGAGGTTTGGAATGCAGCAATAGTAGATACTTGTGATTCTGCTTTAGCAAGGTTGGAATAATGCCGCCTCAAAACTGTTTTGACGTTACTTTTCGCAATATTTTCGCCCAATGCTTTTGAGAGGGTTTGCCATAAACGGAAGCCTACATCTCTGATGTAGTCATCATCGTAACCTGAGCTTTCGGCAATCTGTGCATACGTGTATCCTTGCCAGCACATTCTGAGTACTAACTCTTGAATGTTACTTAAATGCTTTTTCTGCAACACTGTATCTAAAACTAGCATTGCTTGTTCAAAAGTTAATTCTAAAACTTCCACATACAATATCCCTACTTTAAATGTGTCTGAACTTATCAGCACTTTATGGAAATTTTATGCAGATAACCCAATATTTAAATTTATTCGGATCAGGATTTTCCTGAATTCAATTACACAGCCCCTAACAGCAAGCAGTAGGCGATCGCGTCCAAGGGGGTTAAATCTTGCCGAGTGCTGAATAATGAAGTGCTGAGGAGCCATGGCTGCGCTTCCCGTGCAGCGTGCAAGGGAGGGCTTAGGAGATACCCCGTAGATGCAAAGCGGCTTCTCGCAGAGTAAAGGTGAAATTTTTTCATCGGGACTGCCTTATGCGTCCTGCCGGAGATAGCTAAAAATCCCCTCAGTGGAATCGGTAAAACCAAAACGGCACTAAGGGGATGTTTTTTATCAAGATAATATCTACAAAATTTCACACCACATCACCCCTTGATCAATGCAGGTAATATGTTATAATTATCTGCGTTGATTAATGGTTACTATCAATGGCCAAGCAAGGGCATTAATAGTAATCGTGTTGTGGTTCCGGTTCTGGCTGCGTCATCGCAAAATTTGATGCATCGTACAAATAGCGGCTGGCTTCCTCCTCTAAACGATGAATCAAAAAAGGCTCAATGGCGTTACCGTGTCGCAGTGCGGCTAGATATCCATCCAAATACATCCGCATATCATCCATGCGATAACCACGATTCCATAGCTCGACGAAGGCGTCGGTAATTCTTTGGTAATAGCGGATGGTTTGTGTGTCTTGGAGCATAACTGCTGAATTAATCTCTTTGGAATGAGAATTGTAAATGATTCATGCTGAAATGTGAAGGGTCACTTTCCCTTTGGCATCAACTCAAAACCAATATCTCTAGTTTGGGCAACACCCCCAGCAGCTACAATATATTTTGATCCTATTCCAGAAACCGTGGAATATGATTGTTTGGTAAGCTATTTTTATAATTTCCTCTGTCAACATCCCGGCTCTCCCGGCGGATGTCGATACCAAATTCTGCAAGACATAATCCGCTTTCACCATAAAGCTGAAAAATAGCTTAGGGAAGGGTTAGCTTGTTTGGTGATAGTCTTTTGGTGCATTAACCCCTTTTAGGAGTAGGATGTTTAGGCAGAATGAATTTCAATAAGTCTAACAAAAATTTAAGGATATTACTAATCTGCTTTGGGAAGAGCATAAATTAATCTTCTTATCACTATTGGCATATGGAAATGTAAAGCTAATAGTAATTGGAGTAACACAGGCTACAAAACCTTGGGCATGGGCTTGTTACTTTGAGAGTCATCGACGCTAAGGGGTCTTGCCACCGTGGGTTCGGTTTGTATTGAAATTGTTGAGGGGAATCCCCATCTGAGGTCGTTGCTAGGTTGGCACTTGCAACAGTTGGAATACCGGGTACACCAAGCCGCCAGTATTTATCAAGCAAGAGAAGTGTTTTTGAGCCAGCAGCCAACATTGGTCATTCTTGATGCTGATTTGCCTGATGGTGATGGCATTGAGTTTTGCCGTTGGTTGCATCGTCAGCAACAGCCCTTAATTTTAATGCTATCTGCCCGTAGTAATGAAGCCGATATTGTCCTAGGTTTAAAGGCGGGGGCAGATGACTATCTAAGTAAGCCTTTTGGAATGCAAGAGTTTCTAGCACGGGTAGAAGCATTAATTCGGCGCAACCGTACACCTGTTGCACCAGCTTATCTAGATTACGGCGCTCTGCAAATTGATTTAGTGCAACGCCGGGTTCGGTTTCAAGGGGAGTTTATTGACTTAACACCCCAGGAATTTAGTTTACTATACGTTTTAGCACAAGCTGGAGGCGTGCCTCTATCTAGATCAGAATTGCTGCGACGAGCTTGGCCGGATGCCATCGATAACCCGCGCACAATTGATACTCATGTTTTATCGCTGCGGAAAAAAGTTGAACTTGACCCCCGACAGCCGAGCTTGATTCAAACCATCCGCAATGTAGGATACCGATTTAACATGGAAATTCTCAATTCCAATATTTCCCAATCACAAACAAAGTTGGCTAAAGAGAGATTTAGCAATCCCCGCTCAACTCTAAGTACTCAACGTGTATAGGAAAAAAATTAATTCAAAATTCAAAAATTAAATCCTTCTTATTGCATCTTGCATTTTGAAGTTTTAATCTGAGCGTAGAGATTAGTTCCATTCTTCAGATACTTGTGCTTCTGCGTGCATTAAGCTATCTCGCAAGTTAACCCAGTTGATTTCAGAGGCTCTTTGATCTGCCAATAACCGACCTTGCTGTAGATGCAACAATCGCGTACTAAATATCTGTGCTAGCTCCAACTGGTGATTGATCATTAAAATCGTGGTGTGATGAGTGTGAGCCAGCTGGGTTAAAACTTCCATCAGATGGAAAGCTGTACCAACATCCAAGGCAGAGGTTGGCTCGTCTAATAGTAATATTTTAGGTTGAATGACTAAGGCACGGGCGATCGCTACCAACTGTCGCTGTCCAGCAGAAAGTTGCACTTCAGTTCGTCCTAACCAGTCATTAGGAATATGCAGCTGTTCTATCCAATAGCTGATTCGTTGCTGAATTGTCTGTTTGGGTAAACCACGCAAAACTAATGGATATGCTAAAGCTTGCTGAACTGTCATCCCCAGCAACTTAGACTCTTGCAATACCAGTGTCACTACTTGGCGTAACTGGATAACAGGAATTTGGCAATATTCCTGATTTTCCAGATAAATTTTGCCACTAGTGGGTTCAATCAGACGATTAATGAGGTGTAATAATGCAGTTTTTCCAGCGCCTGATGGCCCCACAATAGCAATGCATTGCTCTGGCAATACCTCAAAAGTAATATCTTCCAATATAGGATATCCCTTTTGGTTACCTGGAAGTTGAGTTTTTAGCTTTGTAAACAGATTAACTTGCTCTAGTCTGAGACTCACTCTAGGATTAACATTATCCAAATTCAAGTTTAATTCACTTACCTTATTGGAAATTGAGAAAATCAGTAATCAGTCTGTGTGTTGATTACTGATAATTAATTACCTAAACAAAATTAATTACACATTCTTCAAGCTGTTCCCTGCCTAACAAGTTAATTACTGATATAAAGCTGTGGTGATAGTTAAACCATCTACCAACAGCAGCAATAATGTACAACCTAGCAAAATCATATACATCCAAGGCTGTGCCAACGGGCGGACATCTGTGGTGTCAATACCTGTCTTGACCTGTACTTGCCTGACCATTTGAGCAAATCCGGCTACACGTACTGGTAATAAATAAGCTTTTCCTTGCTTACTGAGGAAATAATAAACTATACCTCCTTGTCCAGTGGTGCGAGGTTTTAACTCTTTTACCTCCGACCAAGCCAAAGACCAACCTTTACCCAAAAAACGAGGAACCCAGACGGGGTAATTAACCTGAATTCCTTGGTCATCTAAGATTACTCGTTCAGTCAACACCGCATACAAGGCTATTAAGCCGATACTAATTCCCAACCACAATAATGCTGGTGGTATGGGTGCTGCTGTGGCTTGAGATAAGAAAGGCAATGGGATTGTGAGTGCTACATATAGACTCAACAGCGTTATCCGAATCAAGGGAGATAGTCGAAAAATAGAAGCTGTATTATTGGCTGAGTTTGCTGTCACGGCTAATTTATGATTACTAGCTTTAAATTCATCCTAACTGGGAAGTTGAGCAGCATTCAGGTTCTACAACTGGGCAGTTGGAATTTTTATGGCAAATATTTTTGAACTACACTCCAACCGGTTAGGGATACCCAAGCAAATCCCACAAACAAAATAATATTTAAACCGATGTGTAAAGGTCTAGCCCAAGGTCGCCTAGCGCTAATTTGCGTAGCACTAAAAGCAGATAGCAAAACTAATGCTACTACTATCAAGCCAGCAACTAAGTGTGACGATTGTCCTAAGGAACCAAAGTGACCTAATGTGCCGATAATGCCAATTGCCAGTAGTAATAGTACTAAACTGACCATGCTGATGCCGATCATATAGTGGAGCGATCGCATCCCCCGAATTCCTCTAGATAATAGAAGAAAATTAGGCGGGTTTTGCGAAGTTCTCGCCTGAAACATCCAAAAGCCGCTGATCGCTAACATCAAATATGCTAGCAGGGCTAACCCCATCGACCAAGCCGCTATTTTCCACAACCAAAGAAAAGAAGGCAAATTCATACCAACGATTGTAGAGGAGATAAAGTATCAGGGAGCGATGGGTAAAAAAATAATTAAGATTAACTACTTATTGACTATTAACTAATCAATAAAAAAGGCTGCTGAATTCAGCAACCCTCGAAGTTAAGCAAAATTTTTTTAATCAACGGATGCTAAACCAGCAACTGTTAAGGGTTTTGTAGTATCTTCAGATTTTGTATTAATTTGCTGCATCATTGGTTTTTTATTGATAGAGTCTATTGTTACTTCTGAGTCTGTATCACACTCATAAGTAATAGACTCGTTAATCACAAGGCGATCGCACGGAATCTTATCCGATAAAATTGCACTTGCCATCATCCCCGTATGAATCTCCATTTGAGCTTCTTGTGGGGCTTCAAACACGAGACGTTGACCAGGAAAAACAACCCTTTCAAAGTACCAATTGGGAATATTGGAGATGCGGGCCACCTGGATTTTGCTCGTGGCATTGATGTAGCAGCAGAGAATTGTCCCCGATTGCTCAGGTGGTAGAGGATCTAGTATTTGAGCCATAACTGCTGAGGAGCTTTACGCCACAATTTTACATTACACCAGCAAAACTAACATTTGCTGATCCCCAGAAGCTGTAACTCCGACTACCAACTGAAAATTTCTGCATTATTTCTATCTAAAGATATGTATAAAGTATGAATATTTTGTAAATATATATGCTTTTTCTAAAATTATACATTATAACTAAATTTTTTTTGTATTTATTCTTTGATAAACAAGCTGTAACTTACTTAAGTAAGCCAGTAAAGGTGAGTCAATAGCGACTATCTCCTTCCCTATATGCCAGGTGAATAGTAATTTTTTTGTTTGAAATATCCCAAGAGTAATAAGCGAGGAGCATCGCTTAATGAATAAACTCAATGTTATGGTAAAGCTATATGAAAATTAACTTTATAAACTCAATGTCATGGATGCCATACCAATGGTATACAAAGCAATTTTAGAGATTTCCACAGTTACCTTGGGGAATCTCACCTCTATCAAAACCTAGCTTAAACGTCAAGCGCGATCGCGGTAGAGGAGACTAACCAAAACAAACCCACCTGCAAACTAGTTATTTCTTTCAATTTCCCCAGAAAAACGGCAAGATGGCAGTTCAAGCACCAATAATGGAAAATCGAATTCTCTACGTTCGCCTTCCCTGTAACCCCATCTTTCCCATTGGGGTTGTCTATCTATCAGATCACGTCCACAAGCAGTTTCCGAGTATTGAACAGCGCATTTTTGATCTCGGATGTGTACCACCCTTAGATTATGCTGGGGCCCTAGAACGTTGTATCGATGAATTTAAACCAACACTACTAGTATTTTCTTGGCGAGATATTCAAATATATGCCCCAGTCGGGGGTCGTGGCGGCAACCCTTTGCAAAATGCCTTTGAGTTTTATTATGCAAAAAACCCTCTAGTGAAACTACGCGGTGCTTTGGGTGGCTTGCGAATCTTTATCGCTTACTACGTAGAGTTGTGGCGCAATCTGGGTTTAATTAAACGTGGTTTAAAACGCGCCCAGAAGTATGAAAAAGATGCCCGCGCTGTTGTGGGCGGTGGGGCCGTCAGCGTCTTTTACGAACAGTTGGGGAAAAGCTTACCCAAAGGCACAATTATCTCTGTGGGTGAAGGCGAAACTCTGTTAGAAAAACTCCTAAGTGGGAGAGAGTTTCGAGATGAACGCTGTTACGTAGTGGGAGAAAATCAACCACGGCAACGGTTAATTCACGAACAGCCTACCCCACTAGAAAAAACCGCTTGTAACTACGACTATATCGAAAGCATCTGGCCAGAATTCAACTACTATCTGCAAGATCAGGACTTCTACATTGGTGTGCAAACCAAACGTGGATGCCCTCACAACTGCTGCTATTGTGTCTACACTGTGGTTGAAGGCAAACAGGTACGTATCAACCCAGCAGATGAAGTCGTTGCCGAGATGCGCCAGTTATACAATCGCGGCATTCGCAACTTCTGGTTTACTGATGCCCAATTCATCCCAGCACGGAAATTTATCGACGATGCGGTAGAACTCTTACAAAAAATCGTCGATTCTGGCATGACAGATATCCACTGGGCAGCATACATCAGAGCGGACAACTTGACACCAGAGTTGTGTGAATTGATGGCAAAAACCGGAATGAACTACTTTGAAATCGGTATTACCAGTGGTTCTCAGGAACTTGTGCGGAAAATGCGGATGGGATACAACCTGCGAACAGTCTTGCAAAACTGCCGTGACTTAAAAGCAGCTGGTTTTAACGACCTAGTTTCCGTTAACTACTCCTTTAACGTCATTGACGAACGCCCTGAAACGATTCGCCAAACCATCGCCTATCACCGCGAACTCGAACGGATTTTTGGTGCGGATAAAGTTGAACCTGCCATCTTCTTTATTGGGCTGCAACCCCATACGCATTTAGAAGAATATGCCTTCAAAAAAGGTATCCTCAAACCAGGTTACGATCCAATGAGCTTGATGCCTTGGACAGCCAAAAAGCTGCTGTGGAATCCCGAACCTCTGGGTTCATTTTTTGGAGAAGTTTGCTTGCAAGCTTGGCGACAAAATCCCAACGACTTTGGGCGCGAGGTCATGAAAATCTTAGAAGAAAAGCTAGGTTGTGCTGACTTAGAAGCCGCACTTTCCGCACCGATAGAGACAAAAGAAAAAGAATTGGCGAGGGTATCATAGAAGACACAAAATCGAGATGAGGAGACATTTTCGATTTTAAATTTGTCTCCCCTCTCCCCCTCTGTGCCCTTGCCGTTTACCATACTGAAAGGGCCAGCCTGTAGCAAGTTCTGCGTCTACGGGCACGGGCTTTTAAGCGTCTCATGCAGTTCGTTTCACCAAAGCCAGACTCCATCCATGTTAGAAGGTTCCATCCTACAACAGCTGGAAGCAGCTCATCGCTACAGCTCTAGACCAATTAGATTCGGGGTGTACTACAAAAATACCCTGGTTGCCTTATGCCATGCCTTAGAAGACCATATTTTAAGCGACGATGCTAAACCCTTAGTAATTGCTGCTTTTCAACAGGGTAAATGGTATCTTCAAGAAGCAGAACGATACGCAGACATTGCCAAGCACAGCGATGAGATTGTGGTCATGGCTGCCCTCGACGCTGGCTTTGCCGAACATTCGATAAGCTTACTACCTAACATCCACTTAGTATCTTTAGATGCAGGCGATGCAGTGGCGCAGGAGTGGCACTTAATTGTCTTGTCATCTAAATACACAGCAATGGTAATTTGTCAAGAATTATCAGATGCTGATTATGGGATTAATGGGCTACCTGCATCAGACTTGGAGCGAAAATTTTATGGTTTATGGACATTTGAGCCAGAGTTAGTGCGAGAGACAGCAGAATTAGCGATCGCTCACATTAAACCATACAATCCAGAGCTGGCGCAAAAACTAACTGCCCATAAAGATTCAATTCAGCCTAATCTTGCCACACCAGAAGAATTTGGTACAGTAGTCTCCCGCGTAGTTGATTACCTCCAAACCGGGCAGGAAAATTTATCCATCCCAACAGTGCAGGCTCAACAAGTGCTAGACCGCAACTTGGTTTCCAATGAAATCCAAGCGTTTTTGCGAATGGCCCAACTGATGGATATAGCAGATGTCAACAACCCAATGGCAGCAGCAGAAGTAGTGGCGCTAGCAGAAACAATGGGACAGCTATTAAATCTACCTGCATGGCAGATTAAAAGATTGCGCCTTGCCGGGTTGCTGCACCGCATAGATCCACTGCAAAAAGCAGAAAGCGTTCTGATGCCTGGTACATCCACACGTTACCAAGAAAATGCCCCTAGTTGCCCCTTATCTTGTCCCCTCATACCAGGAGCACAAGTATTGCGAACCATGCCACGGTTAAGAGCAGTTGCTCAAATTATTACTCATCAAACCGAGTGGTGGAATGGTACAGGAGAACCAGCAGGTTTAGCTGGAGATGAAATTCCCCTAGAGTCGAGAATTTTGGCGTTAGTTGCAGACTTTCAATGGCGAGTAAATCATAAAAAATTATCCCAAGTAAGTCCAGAAGAAATTCTTACTCAAGCTTTGGATGAGTGCAGACAACAACAATCAACCCGCTTTGACCCTAAACTAATAGATACCCTGGCTTTATTAGTCATGGGTTTGCAACAGGGACTCGACTTACCCTTGATAGAAGCCAAAGTTAGCGCTGGCATGTGGTTAATCGATTCCCGATGGGATAGCCAAAGCAAGAATAGTGAGGAGATTGGTAGTTACCCGCAATGAATATTGAAGCCATTAGATTAGGAAACATTAAACAACTTCCAGGGGCAGATTTAGAAGACGAAGAACTCTGCCAACTTGATTTAAGCCGGATTAACCTTGCAGGCGCTACCCTTGTAGGTACTAATTTCACTGGTTCCAAACTCGAAGGTGGGCATCTAGAAGGAGCAAATTTGATGGGGGCGAACCTCCAAGCAACTGACTTACGGGCGAACCTCATGGGAGCAAACCTGATGCAAGCAGATTTGACAGGTGCTGATTTGCGGGGTAGTAATTTGCGTGGTGCTAACTTTATGGGTGCGACACTCAGTGATGTGTCTTTAGCAGGTGCATTTTTGAGTGGTGCTAATTTGATGAACGTGAATTTGCAAGGCGTTGATTTGCGGAGTGCTGACTTGCGCGGTGCTAATCTGACGGGCGCAAATCTCAAAGGTGCAGACTTGAGCCGTGCTGATTTGCAAGGCGCATTGTTGAGTGAGGCAAATCTCGAAGAAGCTGACTTGCGTGGGGCAAACTTGGCAGGAGCGAATTTGACAGGGGCAAATTTGTTGTGTGCTGAATTAGAAGGTGCAAATTGGAACGGTGTTAATTTAGATAGAGCTTGTTTGGTGGGCACTGTGGTTGAGACAGTTTCCTAATTTATGAGGCAATTTATCTTTTCTCTACAATCTTGAGACAAATAACCTAGCAGATGTAATTTTAGTATTGTTCAATAATGCTATGAAAAGCTCACGCCAAAACACAAAGAGGGGAAGGAAATTAATACCAATTCAAAATTTTTAATTCAAAATTCAAAATTAATAAACCCAGATTTAATCTGGGTTTACAGGCTTGTATCTGTCACATTCTGTTTTCAATTTGGTATCAGATATTTGTCTTGACAGAAAATAAAAATAAGCATTAATAATACTCTACATTTAAGTTTGTAATCTGTTTTTGAGAGCTTAATATTTCTATTTTGTCAGTTCAAAGCTCATCATGTTTTTAACTCTTTATTTTTATAGTTATCCTCCGCATCCATAACGCCAATACACTCATAAATAACATCCCCATAACACCTTGCAAGGGATTATTATTCACACCCGTAACCCAATCAGGAACCTGACCCGAATATTTAATTAATTCGCCAACATTAATTATGTAGTAGCCCCAGACTAAACCACCATGTAAACCAATTGGTAACCCTAAGCGTCCCCTACGCCATCCCTTACCCCATACCTGCGTTAATCCCAAAAGTACTAAAGTTGGGAATTGAGGTAGTGTGTGAATAATTGCCTCTAGCGGTTTAATAAAGTGCAATGCAGCAAATAAAATTGCATCTGTCCACAAAGCCACACGCGGAGTGTAATCCCGTTGCAATTCATTGAGTAACCAGCCTCGAAATAACAATTCCTCAGCAAACCCTATACCTGAACCTACAATTAAACCTTCTAAAATAATTTTTAGTAAGAAAACATGAGGTTGTTGCCACACTAACCAACCTAAAAAACCTTGTAATCCAAATAATATCAATATGCTAATTATCCCAATAGCCAGACCACGCAACAAATCTATAGCATTTTGCCGCGAGATTTCTAAGCCATAATGCCGCAGTATCTGGGGTTGTTGGTAGATGTATTTACCCCATAGCTTCAGTAAGAAAATAAACTCTACATATAGCAATACTATTGTTAAAATACTTTCTAAGTTGGAATCATCCACTAGTAAGTAAATTGGTACAGCAAAAGGCAACCATAGCAATAACAAATTCAAAATAAAATAACCCAGCCTAATAGGGGCAGGGCTTTGAGCTAGACGGACAAGGTTGATTTTCATACCAAGCCAAAGAAGGAAAGAAGATAAATTTTAAAGGTCAAACAGTAAAAGTTTAAAGGAAATCTCTTTAAGTTTTACCTTTTATCGTCTTCCTTCTGGTACAAGATAAATTTTTCACAAAAAACCTAACTTACTTATTCGTCAGGTTCAATTGTGCTGCTCAAACCATGACTTTTCAAAGTTTCACAATAAAACTCAGCATGTTCTTGAGCACAAGTAATGACTAAAGCTAGCCCATTAGTATGAGCTTCCATCATAATACTGACAGCCTGGGGCTGGGTGAGTCCCGGCACTGTTGTAATTAGTACCTGTACCACGTACTCCATAGGGTTGTAGTCGTCGTTATGGAGCAAAACGCGATAACGAGGCGCGAGCTTACGGGATGTGGAACGCTTCTCAATAGTTTCGACTGACACTGCTCTTTGCTCTTTTATCGTTGATTTACTACAACAGAGTATCTGTCCAGCAATTGCTTAACAGTTATTCATTTATTCTATAGCATTTACATACAGATGCATGGCAACGAAAAATTTTGCAGCCTGGGGCTAATCTGGGCAGTATAACCTAAAGATTTTAGAAGCTGAGGTTTTAAACATCGCAGGTGTGATAATGCTACCCTAATGTTGCAGCAACTTCCTCTTAGCATAGTGCATTGTCTTTAACATTAAGGAAGCTGCAATACTATCCTTACTGCCCCAAGCTACGTGATTATGGACATGAGCCTAGAATTTCAACCAGGACAAATTGTGTCTTTAAATCATGGCGACACGAATCTGTATGCAGAAGTCATTCAAGTCGTGGTTTCTCGCCAGTTGTGCTGGGTGCGTCCTTTAGTGCTGGTAAATTTTATCCCAGAACCACCGCATCTAACCGATTTACGAGATTCGTCTGACTTGCTTTGGCCTGTAAACTTATTTCGACCAGCCCTAGACACAGAAGTAATTACAATATTGAGCCAGATTTTAGCAAAAGAAACAAAATCAGAATCTGACTCAGCAGCCAAACAGCAACTTCATCAGTTTATTCACCAAGTGTGGCAGTTATATCAAGAAGGGCTTGGGGCTGGAGATTAGGAAAATATCCCATTACCCAATCTCTAGTCTTTATTATCTTCATTCAGCGTAGCGAATGCCGACATCCTTCAAGCGTTGAATTGCTTCGTACATCCGCTCATCGCTTACAGTTAAGGCAATTCGGAAAAAGCCTTCTCCCATGGCACCATAACCATTACCCGGAGGTACAAGAATGCCACACTTGTCAAGTAGTAGAGTTACAAATTCTGTTGAAGTATATCCTGGAGGAACAGGTGCCCAAAGGTAAAGAGTAGCTTTAGGAGGCTGAATTGGCCAACCTAGAGATTGCAGCCCTTTAACGATGATGTCGCGGCGGTGTTGGTACACAGAAATTAGAGATTGGAGTTCAGCTTCACTGGTAGAATAAGCTGCGATCGCACATGCTTGAATTGCCTTAAATACCCCAGAATCGACGTTACTCTTTACCTGTGCCAAGCCTTTAATGCCGATGGCATTCCCAACCACAAAACCAACTCGCCAGCCCGTCATATTGTATGACTTAGACAAACTGTGAAACTCGATCGCTACATCCTTGGCACCTGGCACTTGCAATATACTTGGTGGTTTGTAGCCATCGTATGCCATTTCTGAGTAAGCGTTGTCATGACATAACAAAATATTGTACTGCTTACAGAAAGCTACCAATTCTTCAAAAAACTCCAACGTTGCCAGTGCCCCAGTAGGATTATTGGGATAGTTAATCCACAACAGTTTTGCTTTCCGAGCAACTTCTTCAGGAATCACATTCAGATCAGGCAAATATTGGTTTTCTGCCTTCAATGGCATGGTAAAAGACTCACCACCAGCAAACAAAGTCGCAGTCCGGTATACAGGATAACCAGGATCGGGTATTAGCGTATAATCTCCTGCTTCCACAAAGGCTAAGAAGGTATTATGAATGGCTTCCTTGGAACCAATAGAAGAGACAACCTCTGTATTCGGGTTCAACCCTGTCACTCCAAACCGACGCTCCATCCACTTAACCGCTGCCTCTCGAAATTCTTTGGTACCTTGATAGGGGGGATAGTTGTGGGTGGAGACGTCATCAATCGCCTCATGCATTACCTGGAGTATATGAATTGGAGTCGGTTTATCCGGATCGCCCACAGCCAAATTTATGATGTCAACTCCCTTGGCTACGAGTTCATTACGTTTGCGGTCAATTTCAGCAAACAGGTAGGGAGGAATTTTTGCTAGGCGTTTAGCGAACTGCATGGCGACGTACTAATAATGCAATTGTGGATGGGATGCTTATTAGCACAGTTTACGCCAGGCTAGGGAACTAAATATTCAACTCACAAAAAAATAACCGAAGATGACATCGCGCTAGTTCTTGGCGCTGTGTTCTTACCAATTGTATTAAGTTTTTTGAAGTTTGATAGCTCTAAATTTTGCTCAAAACCGATACAGAGGCAAAAGCTGCAATGCTAAGGGCTGGATTCCTATCCTAAGCTTGGAACTAACTTAATTCGACCAGCATCCATCTCTGCCATTAATAACTCCAGAGCTTCGTAGTCAACATCAGAGATATAACCCATTTCAGTCAGTTCTGAGTTAATTTCATTTTCAATTTCGGGAGTTAATTTTTTAATGTCAAGAGCTTTTTCTACCAATCGACGAATAGCATACCTAGTTCTCATAAAAAATAAACCAATTGTATGTGTTACTAATTATTCCAGATAGAGTTCGGTATAAAATGTGATCCAGATTTACGGGTTGTAGTGATCTATATCACTAAAAATGTGAACCAGTATTCGGCTAACAACCTTGATATTTGCCACTAGCAAACGCGAAATTCAGGGAATTTACCCTACAGATGAATTTAGTTTAAATCAGCCTCAATTATTGATCAAGCAGGCATTCTCAGCATACCTACTGTGACTTCATCTGTTCTTTGAATGTCTATGAAGATTGTTTTTTAACTGAGAATAAAAAAATGTATTTATACATACATTTTAACCAGTAATTATGACAATCTTTAAACAGAGGTAGTAAAGCGATAAAGATTCAGCAAAGAAACCTAAGACGAATGGTCGATGTTGTGAAAAAAAGTTTATGTTCAAATACATCTAAGCTTTACGGTTCAATAACTTTAATTAGGATGTGATTATGCAAGCGGTACTTAAATGTCCAAAAATTACAGTTATTCGTCCCCAAGGCTGCCTAAATGCCGTCAACGCCTTAGAATTTGAGCGAGATCTGACTACAGCGTTGGCACAAGATGATACCTCAATCTTGGTAGTGGATTTGGCAGCAGTAGAATCCTTAGACAGTGCAGGTTTAATGGCATTGGTATCTGCGCTCAAGCTGGCTGGGAGTTTGGGACGGAGTTTGCAACTTTGCTCTGTTTCTCCGTCAATTAAAATTATTTTTGAATTGACACAACTCGATAGGGTGTTTGAAATCAGTTAAATCGCTCTATCTAGTTGGCAGTGGCATGACTTCATTAGAAAGAGCAATGCTAATGATAGTGTCAATGTGGAAGACAATTATGTAAAAGAATTGTAAGTTACAACGAACAACTCTCTTGAAAGACCTAATCAATGCTAAGGTTGGAGGTGATTAGCTGTAGATAAGGTAGCTAGAAGATAGCACAGTGGCTGTTGCAGTTGAAAATTTAATTACATCGGATATTTTAAAACCTGCGCGTTACCTGGGTAATGAGCGCTTAGCAGTACATAAGCCTTGGGATTCGGCAACAATACGCTGGGTGTTAACCTACCCGGAGGTATATGAAGTCGGAGCATCTAACTTAGGGCATATCATCCTCTATAACATCTTGAATGCCCAGCCTCGCCAGTTATGCGATCGGGCTTACTTACCAGGCTCAGATCTGTCAGCCAAACTACGCACTACCCATACTCCTTTGTTTGCGGTAGAGTCAAAGCGATGGCTGACAGAATTTGACATTTTAGGGTTTAGCCTTAGTTACGAACTAGGAGCAACCAACATTTTGGAAATGTTGGATTTGGCTGGGATACCCCTCACATGGCAAGAACGGACAGAGGGAAACTTCCCGTTGATTTTTGCCGGAGGACAGACAGCAACTTCCAACCCTGAACCTTACGCGGACTTCTTCGACTTTTTCGCTCTTGGAGATGGCGAGGAACTGTTACCAGAAATTGGCTTGGTGTTGGAAGAAGGCAAAAACGCAAGATTAAGCCGTCAACAATTGTTGTGGGACTTGGCACAAATACCAGGGGTATACGTACCTCAGTTTTACAGCATGGCGGAGGATGGCTCAGTTTATCCTGCGCTTGATGATGTGCCAAAACGAATTCTACGGCGAGTTGCTACACCTATACCAGCTTATTCGATTGGGCTAGTTCCCTATGTAGAGACAGTACATGACCGCTTAACAATTGAGATTCGACGCGGTTGCACTCGTGGTTGTCGCTTCTGCCAACCTGGAATGCTTACCCGACCAGCACGGGATGTAGAACCAGACCGAGTAGTAGAAGCAATTGAGGAGGGAATGCGAGCGACTGGTTATAATGAGTTTTCTCTGCTATCCCTAAGTTGTTCTGATTATTTATCCCTACCAGCAGTGGGGATGGAAATTAAAAATCGTTTAAAAAATGAAAATATTTCTCTGTCTCTGCCTAGCCAACGGGTAGACAGATTTGATGAAAATATTGCCAACATCCTTGGAGGTACAAGGCAAGCGGGACTGACCTTTGCCCCAGAAGCTGGAACCCAGCGGATGCGGGATATTGTCAACAAGGGTTTGACCAATGAAGAATTGCTACGGGGTGTAAAAACAGCTTGGGAGAAAGGTTGGGATAAAATCAAGTTGTATTTTATGATTGGCTTACCTGGTGAGACAGATGCCGATGTTGTGGGCATTGTAGAAACCGTAAGCTGGTTACAGCGTGAGTGTCGGGCGAAGGGCAGAAAACCACTTAATTTTAACTTGACGATTTCTAACTTTACTCCCAAACCCCATACACCTTTTCAATGGCATTCAGTTTCCACATCTGAGTTTGAACGCAAGCAAAGGTTACTGCGACAAGAATTCCGCCGGATGAGAGGCGTAAAAGTCAATTTTACTGATGTCCGCATCTCAGCGATGGAGGATTTTATTGGCAGAGGCGATCGCAGTTTGGGGAAAGTAGTCCGCCGTGCTTGGGAATTGGGCGCAGGTATGGATTCTTGGTATGACAATGTAGATCAAACATTTGCAGCTTGGGGGGTAGCGATCGCTGAAGCTGGTTTAGATTGGAAATATCGCCAAGTAGAAAACGGCGAGTGGAACTTGTTTCACAAACAGGACAAACAGACAATAAGCCAAGGAAATAAGGAAGACAATCAAAATTTTCTTAATTTCCCCCTCCCCTCTTCTCCCCCTCCCCTTGACTCCCCCTTCCTTGATACTCCCTTACCTTGGGATTACATAGATACAGGGATTGATAAAAAGTGGCTCAAGGAAGACTTGCAACGTGCCCTCGCAGCTGCAACAATACCAGATTGCTCTTTTGAGGGTTGTTCTCACTGTGGCATCTGCGGTACAGAGTTCGGGCATAATATCGTCATCAAGCCACCTGATGTTCCAAACTTCGCTGGCGAGTTTGTGCCAAATACGTCCAAATTACAAAGGTTACGGGTTTGGTTTGGTAAACACAAAGACATGGCCTTGTTGAGCCATCTCGATTTGATGCGCTTATTTGACCGAGTAGTGCGACGAGCCGGATTACCAATTGCTTTTAGTGGAGGATTTCATCCGACTCCGCGCATTTCTGTTGCCAATGCCTTAGCTTTAGGAGCTACTAGTAGCGGCGAAATTGTGGATTTTGAGTTAACTCAGTCAATAGATGTCAAGAGTTTTTGGGAAGATTTAGCTGAAGAACTACCCACAGACATACCTATATATAATGTGGTTCAGTTGGATTTAAAAGCTCCCGCAGCTAGCCAAGTAATTGAAGCAGCAGAGTATTTGATTACTGTGGCAACACTTGGAGAAGCTACGCCTGCACAATGGCAAGACTGGATTGACCAAATTCAAGCCAAAGACGAAATTTGGTGGGAGCAAATAACCAAGTCAGGTAAAAGCCAGTTAGTAAATCTGCGCGATCGCCTGTTTGAACTAGAATTAGTAGAAATTAACAGTGTCCAAACCGGGCCTCAAGTTGTCTTGCGTTATGTAGGTAGTTGTCGCCCCGACGGTTTATTGTTGCGTCCTGAACAAATCCTGGCTATGCTAGAAATAGTGGCTGATACAGAATTTCAATTACTGCACATCCACCGCAATCGGCTAGTTTTGGCGATATAATCCGTAAAGGGCAACTTGCTAGTAGTTGCTCCGATATGGCACATCATGGGAATTGATTTTTAGCAAGGTTGCGTTAGAATGGGGTGAAGAGAAATTTTCTGGCGCTGCATTGAATTAGCTGGTTCACTACCCTGTCAGGGGACGAAAGCAAAGATATTAGAGTGCAACTTCTAGGATTTTATCCCAGACAAACTGAGGCAGATTAAAGAACGCACTCTTTCTGTAGCTACCTTGTGGATCAGTAACTAACAACAGGCTCCGTCGGCAACTCTTACTCTATGCTTTTTAAAACAACTGCTGAATACCTAATCCCTAGATGGTGAGGGTATAGCATCAAAAATCAACCACGGGCAGGTTGATTCAATTTCTTGAACAATATGCAGCCTTTCTGGAATAATCAGGCGTGTAAACGCAATCACAGCATCAATAGCTCTTTAATTTTGAGCTTAGATTCACAATTTTTATTAATAGCAGCACCTTTTGGGGCTTGCAGGGGCAAGAGGCATAACAAACCTTCTTTCCCTAATTGTGCTGCCAATTTTTGAGGGAATTGAATGCCAAAGCAAATTATTATCGCGGAACAGCATCAAATTGCTGCTGTATTTTCTGAAGATCAAATACAAGAACTCGTTGTAGCCACAGGTCATCACCAAATTGGTGATATCTATCTAGGTGTAGTAGAAAATGTATTACCTGGGATAGACGCAGCTTTTGTGAATATTGGTGACCCAGAGCGTAATGGTTTTATTCATGTGACTGACTTGGGGCCCTTGAAGCTAAAGCGCACAGCAGCAGCAATTACAGAATTATTAGCACCACAGCAAAAAGTTTTGGTGCAGGTGATGAAAGAGCCAACTGGGACAAAGGGGCCAAGGCTCACTGGTAATATCACCTTGCCCGGACGCTATGTAGTACTCATGCCCTATGGCAGGGGTGTAAATTTATCTCGGCGGATTAAGAGTGAAAGTGAGCGCAACCGCTTACGGGCGTTAGCAATTTTGATTAAACCCGCAGGGATGGGGTTGCTGGTTCGTACAGAAGCGGAAGGGAAGCCAGAAGAAGCAATTATCGAAGATTTAGAAGTACTGCAAAAGCAGTGGGAAGCAATTCAACAGGAAGCGCACTCTACTCGCGCCCCAGCATTGCTCAACCGAGACGATGACTTTATCCAGCGTGTCCTGCGAGATATGTATGGCGCGGATGTGAATCGAATTGTAGTCGATTCTAGTACTGGTTTGAAGCGGGTGAAGCAGTATTTGCAGAACTGGAGTGGGGGCCAGACACCGCAGGGATTGTTAATTGACCATCATCGCGATCGCTCTCCGATTTTAGAATACTTCCGCATCAACGCTGCGATTCGAGAAGCTCTAAAACCGAGGGTAGACTTACCTTCTGGGGGATACATCATCATTCAGCCGACCGAGGCATTAACAGTAATAGATGTTAACTCCGGCTCCTTTACACGCTCGGCAACAGCGAGAGAAACAGTGCTGTGGACTAACTGCGAAGCGGCCACAGAAATTGCCCGCCAGATGCGTCTGCGGAATATCGCTGGGGTAATTGTCGTTGATTTCATTGACATGGAATCCCGACGTGACCAACTACAAGTCCTTGAGCATTTTAATAAAGCACTCAAAGCAGATAAAGCTCGCCCTCAGATTGCCCAACTAACTGAGCTAGGTTTGGTAGAACTCACCCGCAAGCGTCAAGGTCAAAACATTTACGAATTATTTGGCGATACTTGTCCGACTTGTGGTGGTTTAGGGCATACCGTGCGTTTGCCTGGAGAAACAGAAACGCGATTGCCAACAACACCACCAGAAATACCTGAGCGTTTTGTATCCTTGCCTCATAGAGAGCCACGTTTGCCAACTACCCGCCTCACAGAACCACGGGAAACTTACGATGGATTTGGGGAAGGATTTGATGCCGACGCTGAGGGTGCTCTAAACCTGATGAATCATCCCAGCTATCAAGAACTTAGTGATAGTAGCAAGCGCCGTACCCGCACCCGTCGTAGTCGCATTGGCATCAGTGGGCCAAATGGTAAAGATGAGCCACGCATTGTTAACAATCCGCTAGCTTTTGTTAACGAGTCAGACTTAGACATTGATACTGAAGCTGAACTAGGAGTAACATCAGAGATACCTGCACCTAGCCTTGGCAAACCGGTTTGGAACGAAAGAGCAGAGCGTACTAAAGTTACCAAAGCCGAGCCAGTCAAACCAGTGGTAGAACCACCGGAGATTAGGACTGTAGAAATGACACTACAGGAACAAGATGTTTTCGCGTTGATGGGAGTTTCTCCCCTGGTGAAGTTAGAGCAGGAAGTTAAAAATCCTAAGTCTGTAATTATTAATATTGTTCAACCTGGACAACTTCCGACTCCGCCTACTGAATCAGTTTCATACTCAACGGCTGCCGAAAACACTAGTAGTGAAACAAGTGAAATAAGAGTGGTCAAAGCATCTGCACCGCAAGTTGAGTTAGAGCCGAAGCCCTTACCCCAACCAGTCATTGAGCCTTCGGAGTTCCCAGCATTCGTGGATGAAAGCGAAGCGAATAGCACATCTGCTGCCAGTCGTCGCCGTCGTCGTCGTTCCTCTGCGGCGGACGGCAGCACATCTACCATAGAAGAAAGTTAACTGTCATTATGGTAGAGACAGAGCAGGCTACCACAAATATTTTACCTGTAGTATCCCAAAGCACATTGAGTTGGTTGGAGTTGTCTGCTTTATCAGATACTTTGGGCGTGGCGGGTGTGGATGAAGTGGGCCGAGGTGCGCTATTTGGCCCCGTGGTAGCAGCAGTAGTCATGCTACCAGATCATGCTTGGTCAAAACTGATGGCGGCTGAAATTAAAGATAGTAAAAAGCTGTCTAGTTCTCGTAGAAAAAAGCTAGCACAACAAATTTGTTCGCTAGCTATAGACTGGAAAATTGGGTTTGCTTCCACTGCGGAAATTGACCAGATAAATATTTTACAGGCAACTCTGTTGGCGATGAAGCGGGCTGTGCTGAAGCTAAAAGTACAGCCTAGACTTTGCTTAATTGATGGTAATCAGTTGGTAAAAGATTTGTTATTGCCGCAACAAACCATAGTAAAGGGAGACGAGCGATCGCTTAATATTGCTTCTGCTAGTATTGTGGCTAAGGTTTGGCGTGACGAGCTAATATTGCGTTTGGCATCAAAATACCCTATGTATGACTTAGAGTGCAACAAGGGTTATGGTAGCCAAAAACATTTGCTGGCGCTGCAAAAGTACGGGCCATCACCTCTGCATCGCAAGTCCTTTCGTCCCTGCCAAATTCAGTCATGAAAAACTACCATATGCCAGACAGTCTGAAGACAAATCTGCCATTTACTTTCTTGACTTGATGAACCACAACTGCGTTCGTCAGCTTTCCCAACTTGTAGATACTTATAGGGCAGCCTCTCATTTGTTAAAGGCTTTTCTCAAGGGAAGAAAGCAGCTGTGTATGTGGATACTGAGCGGTTAAAAATTACTCTATATTGAGCATTGGCAATTCTGTACTGTCATCAAGCCCTTTATGTTTTGTTTGTGAAACTATCCAGCGCCGATAATCTGCCAAAAGTTGATGTAACAACCGTTGCTTAACTGTTAATAGTACGCTCTTTAGCAAACCATTACCAGTAGCTTCTAAAATCGGCTTGGGAGTGAAAGAGAATGGTGGTGGCAGATCCACCTGTACTTCTAAATCGGCTCTACCTCGCAGACGAGTACCAGCGCTTAGTTGGTAGGGCGAAAGATGCCCTTTTAAATTCAGAGTAAAGCGCTGGTTAATATACTCAAAACCGAGGATTTCACAACCTACTGAGCGCAGATGAATCACTCCATTTGATTCTGCCCAGACTCTCATATCTACAGTTGGTTGAATACTTACTGACATGAAAGTTAAAGGACGCATTTTCAACCGAAATACTTCCTCAGAAAGTTGCTGAATGCGATTGCTGTCAACCAAAGCATAAACCAGACGTTGGGGCTGACGTAAGTAATGCTGAATTGGAATAGGCTGCTCTGGAACAGCGATTTCAACCGATTGAGAGGCAGTAAACCGGGTAGCCATGAGCGGATTAAAATATATATTGTCTAATTTTAATATTTTTTAATAAATTAAATTAGTTTGTGTGTAAATTTTTGACTTTATTGATTATAAAAATTATTGTTGCTCATCAGCTATCAATTATGGACAAAAAATTTGATAATGTCATTGGTATCTTTAGTTAAAGAAATATATACATATAGATCAGGACTATTGATTGACAAAAAAATGAAAATGTGTATTTAAAAATTGTGATTAACCCTTAGAATTGTCCATGAATTCTCAAAAGATGTTAGCGTTACAGCTAATACAAATTTATGCTAAAAGAAACCACGCTTCATGAGTTTTGCATGATTAATTCATATTGCACTGTATTTTTGTAGTACTTAAACTCTATAAATAACATTGTGTAGTAATAGTTATTGTAAAATCTAGTTTGCCCAAATCAAAAAGCTATAGCTCTGCGCTTCTGTTTACCAATCAAACTTGCAACTCAAGACTAAAGGCATGACCCTATCGATCGCACATTTAGGCCCTCCTGGTACTTACGCAGAACAGGCAAGCATTTTTTATGCCAATTGGCTTACTAAAAATACGGGCATGGAAGCGATTTTATGCCCCTATCCTAGTATTGTCCAGACACTCCAAGCCGTTGCTCAAGGTCAAGTCCAGTTAGCTATTGTGCCAGTAGAAAATTCTATTGAAGGCAGCGTAACTATGACAATGGATGCGCTGTGGCAGTTAGACAGTTTGCAAATTGAGTTGGCTTTAATTATGCCTATCGTCCATGCTTTAATTTCTTGCTCGGCTAGCTTAGATGAAGTGAAAACTGTCTATTCGCACCCACAAGCTCTAGCACAATGCCAAGGATGGTTAGAGCGGTTTCTCGCAAATGTGCAGCTAATTCCTAGTAACTCTACAACTGAAGCATTACAGTTACTAAAACAAGACTTGACAGTAGCTGCTATCGCATCTAGCAGAGCAGCTCAACTTTATAACTTGCCAATACTAGCTAGTGGTATTAATGATTATCCAGAAAACTGTACCCGGTTCTGGGTGGTAAGTAACAGCAAAGCAAAAGCTTTTGCTCATCTATCCTCTACAAGTAATAGTCACACTTCCCTTGCTTTCAGCGTGCCTTCTAATGTACCTGGAGCGTTACTCAAACCTCTGCAAATATTTGCTCAACTAGGAATTAACCTTAGCCGTATTGAATCGCGTCCAACAAAGCGATCTTTAGGAGAATATTTGTTTTTCATTGACTTAGAAGCAGACACCACCACATCAAAGATGCAATCTGCTTTGGCAGAATTAAGCACCTACACAGAAATTCTGAAAATTTTTGGCAGTTACAATATCCTACGTATCACAATTTGACCGTTAGGAATCTACTGCCAAATGAGTCACAACAACAGTCTGTACAAAGCTAGTTAACGGAACTATTTACTCACAACTTTTGATTAAACGTGTCTTTGAGAACGGTACGAGCTGCCAAGTGATTGCGAGTTGAAGTCAAAATCTCAGATTCCCGTTCCAAACGAGCGACGGTATCGCGCATTTCTAGTAATGCCTGCTGTTCTGCGGCAACACCATAAAGGTTACTTGCTACCCAATAGGATAATTCTGTTGGCAAATCGGGTACATCTTCTGGCAATTCAATATTTTGTTCAGTTAACTTGGCTGACAGACGTACAACATCTCGCAGTAGTTGTTCTACCTCTGAAGCTAACGGACGCAAATCTTTACTTGGTGACTGGTCTTCAATCCACTCTACCAAGGCAACGCGGTAGGGCTTTTCCCGAATGTACTCTAAAACACGGAATCTTTGCTGCCCTAAAGTTAACATCTTCATGCGGTCATCTGGCAGACGTTGATAATGAATGATTTCCGCACAGCAACCAACATTTGCAATTGTACCTTTCACAGGATCAACCATTAATACCCCGAACCTGCGATCGCTCTCTAGAATCGTGTTCATCATGATTCGGTAGCGAAATTCAAAGATATGCAAAGGTAATGGTCTGCTGGGAAATAGAACTACTTCAGGTAACGGGAACAGAGGTAGTTCGCGGACTGCAATTTTAGAAGATGATGCCATAGTTACTTTGATATAAATTTAATCTTTAAAATTTACTATTCTCTGCTTCTCCCGTCATTTGTCTACATTCTATCATTTGTTTTATAGCTAATAAAAAGCCCTGAGATAAATTTCTTCAGGGGAATGTAAATATTAATACTAGTTTTTGTCATTTATCCAAAATTAATGATAAATGACAAATTTTTAATGAATAATGACAAATTACAGCTTAACTTCGATGTCCACGCCCGATGGTAGATCTAGCTTCATTAGAGCATCAATAGTTTTAGAAGAGGGCTGATAAATGTCAATAATTCGGCGATGGGTGCGGGTTTCAAAGTGTTCCCGCGAATCTTTATCTACGTGAGGTGATCGCAGCACACAATAGATTTTACGTTTTGTTGGTAAAGGAATCGGCCCTATGGCTGTAGCGTTGGTGCGGTTAGCTGTGTCTACAATCTTCTCGCAAGATGTATCCAATAAGCGGCGGTCAAAAGCTTGTAAGCGAATTCTAATTTTCTGCTGCTGTAGAGTTGCCATCTTTAGTTTTCCAGGTTCTGCTAAGTATTTGTTCTTGTTTTTACAATTGTTTTGGATTGCTACCACAGCATTTTGCCTGGCTGCAACTACCTCATAAACCGACTTTCACAATCCAAAATTCGGTATAAAGGGGAAGAGAAAGGAGCAGAGATTTATGTTAGTATCTCTGCTCCTTAAGTTATAAGGCAAAAAGTTACTACTTCAGAATTTTCGAGACGACACCAGCACCGATGGTACGGCCGCCTTCACGAATGGCGAAACGCATTCCTTGCTCAATAGCGATCGGGTTGATCAATTCTACAGTCATCTTGATGCGATCGCCTGGCATCACCATTTCTGCCTCGCTGCCATCATCGGAGGTGAAGGCTCTGATTGTGCCAGTTACATCGGTTGTGCGTACATAGAACTGAGGACGGTAGCCAGCGAAAAATGGGGTTTTCCGACCGCCTTCTTTTTCTGTCAGAACGTACACTTCACCTTCAAATTGAGTGTGAGGTGTAATTGAACCGGGTTTAGCTAGCACCATACCCCGTTCAATATCTGCCTTTTGGATACCCCGCAGTAGCACACCAGCGTTATCCCCAGCCATACCTTCATCGAGGCTCTTCTTGAACATCTCGATACCAGTTACGGTAGTGTTACGGGTATCTCTAATACCCACCAACTCGACAACATCACCGACCTTAACTTTGCCCCGTTCAATCCGTCCGGTAGCAACAGTACCACGACCTGTGATCGAGAACACGTCTTCCACAGCCATCAGGAAGGGTTGGTCAACAGCCCGTTCTGGGGTGGGAATGTAGGCATCTACTGCGTCCATCAGTTCGTAGATTTTATCTACCCACTTATTTTCACCACGCTGGGTCTTGGGATTCTTGGTCATTGCTTCCAAAGCCTGTAGACCTGATCCTTTGATAATGGGGATGTCGTCACCAGGGAAATCGTAACTGGAAAGCAGTTCTCGCAGTTCTAGTTCCACTAGTTCTAAGAGTTCTTCGTCATCCATCAAGTCTTCCTTGTTCAAGAAGACAACCAGACTGGGAACGCCTACCTGCTTTGCTAGCAGGATATGTTCACGGGTTTGGGGCATAGGGCCATCAGTAGCAGCAACTACAAGAATAGCTCCATCCATCTGGGCAGCACCGGTGATCATGTTTTTCACATAGTCAGCGTGTCCAGGGCAGTCTACGTGAGCATAGTGACGTTTTTCGGTTTCATACTCAACGTGAGCGGTATTGATGGTAATACCCCGCGCCTTTTCTTCTGGTGCGTTGTCGATTTGGTCGTAGCCTTTAGCTACAGCTTGGCCCATAGCCGCCAAGGTCATAGTGATGGCTGCTGTTAATGTTGTTTTACCGTGGTCAACGTGGCCAACAGTACCGATATTGACGTGGGGTTTATTCCTTTCAAACTTTGCGCGTGCCATGAATGCTCGTTTCCTTTTTTAATTAAGCGTTCCCTTTGCTTTTAGCAATGATTGCCTCAGCCACGTTGCGAGGCACTTCTTCGTAGTGGCTAAACTCCATTGAGAAGATGCCCCGACCCTGGGTCTTCGACCGGATATCAGTGGCGTAGCCAAACATTTCTGCTAATGGGACTTTAGCAGTCACTTTAGCAAGGCCCTGCTCAGATCCCATACCCTCAATTTGCCCACGACGGGAATTAAGGTCGCCCATGACATCCCCAAGGAAGTTCTCTGGAACTTCAACCTCAACCTTCATCATAGGCTCTAACAGGACGGGTGAAGCTTTCGCCACTGCTTCTTTCAAAGCCATGGAGCCAGCGATTTTGAAAGCCATTTCCGAAGAGTCTACATCATGGTAAGAGCCATCAACCAAAGTTGCTTTGACATCAATTAGTGGATATCCAGCTAAAATACCAGATTCACAGCATTCTTTCATTCCTTGTTCTGCGGGGCCGATATACTCTTTAGGTACAACACCACCGACAATTTTAGAAACGAATTCAAAGCCGCTTCCTGCTTCTCCCGGCTCCAAATCGATCACAACGTGACCGTATTGACCTTTACCACCACTTTGGCGAATAAATTTACCTTCAACTCTGGAGACTGGTTTACGAATTGTTTCGCGGTAAGCTACTTGTGGCGCACCAACATTCGCTTCCACTTTGAATTCGCGTAACATCCGGTCTACAAGAATTTCTAGGTGTAGTTCTCCCATCCCTGCAATCACAGTTTGGTTAGTTTCCGGATCGACATGGACGCGGAAGGTTGGGTCTTCTTCTGAAAGAGATTGCAACGCCTTGGACAATTTGTCCATGTCGTTCTTAGTTTTGGGTTCAACCGCCACCGAGATTACAGGCTCAGGAATGAACAGGGATTCCAGAATAACTGGCGATCCTTCATCAGTGATGGTGTCACCTGTTAAGGTGTCTTTCAATCCTAATGCTGCTCCTAAATCTCCTGCCCGCATTTCATCGACATCAAGTCGTTCATCTGCCTTCAAAATAACCAGACGAGAAATCCGTTCTTTCTTGTTCTTGGTAGCGTTGAGGACGTAGCTACCTTTTTTCAGCACGCCAGAATAAACGCGAACGAAGGTTAGGCGACCATAAGGGTCAGCCATAATCTTGAATGCCAGCGCTGATAGAGGTTCGTTGTCATCAGCCCGACGCTCCACAGTTTCGCCATTCGGCAGTATGCCTTGAATTGGTGGGACTTCAGTTGGTGCTGGCAGGTAATCTACAACCGCATCCAGCATCAACTGCACGCCTTTGTTTTTGAATGCCGAGCCGCAAAGTACTGGTACAATCGTTCCCGCTGTTGTACCTTTACGCAGAGCAGAACGAATTTCCTCTTCTGTAAGTTCTTCGCCCTCAAAGTACTTATTCATCAGATCGTCATCTGTTTCTGATACCGCTTCTACCAGCTTGACGCGGTATTCTGCTGCTTGCTCTTGTAATTCTGCGGGTATCTCTGTTTCTTGAATATCAGTTCCCTGGTCGTTGGTGTAAATATATGCACGCATCCGTACCAGGTCAACGATGCCTTTGAAATCAGTTTCACTACCAATTGGCAGTTGAATGGCAATAGCATTAGCCCGCAGGCGATCGCGCATTTGATCGTGAACTCTGTAAAAGTTCGCTCCTGTGCGATCCATCTTGTTGATAAAGGCTATCCGAGGCACTTTGTAGCGGTCTGCTTGTCGCCATACTGTCTCAGACTGCGGTTGCACGCCACCCACAGAACAAAATACTGCGATTACACCATCCAACACGCGCATGGAACGTTCAACTTCAATCGTGAAGTCAACGTGACCTGGAGTATCGATAATGTTTATTTGATGATCTTTCCAACTGGTACTGATCGCAGCAGCAGTAATGGTAATTCCCCGTTCCCGCTCCTGTTCCATCCAGTCTGTTACGGCTGTTCCTTCATGAACTTCGCCAATCTTATGAATTATTCCAGAGTAAAACAATATTCTCTCTGTTGTTGTTGTCTTGCCCGCATCTATATGCGCCGCAATACCGATATTGCGTACTCTCTCTAGCGGGATCGTACGTGCCACAGTAGCCTCCTATAGTTTTTGCCTCATGATATCTTGTATATTACTCTTTGTTAAGATTCTATACTTTTACGGAAAACCGTCTTTTTTTTCAAAATCTACGATATACCGCTTTGATGAATGCGATATATCGTGTGTGTGCTTAGTAACGATAGTGTGCAAATGCTTTGTTAGCTTCAGCCATCCGGTGCGTTTCTTCCCGCTTGCGAATAGCATTTCCGGTTTCATTGGCAGCATCCATTAATTCATTGGCCAATCTGCTGGCCATTGTGCGCCCTGGTCTAGATCTGGAAAATTGCACCAGCCAACGCAGTGCTAAAGTAGTACCCCGTTCTGAGCGCACTTCCATTGGTACTTGATAAGTCGCCCCCCCGACTCGCCGGGCTTTGACTTCTACCAAAGGTGTTGCGTTCCGCACTGCTCTTTCAAAAGTTTCTAAAGCACCGTTACCAGTGCGCTCCTCAATAGTTTTTAAGGCATCATAAACAATTCGTGCAGCAAGTGATTTCTTGCCATGACGCATGATCCGCCTGATTATCATGCTAACAAGACGACTGTTATACACGGAGTCAGGCGGAACTGGGCGCTTTTGAATAACACCACGACGAGACATACTTTACCCTTAATTCGGATTTGGCAACGAAATTATATGCTATCAGACACTGGAAACTCAAAGCGGTAGAATTCACCGCTCGGACTTACTCAATTTTTTCTACATTGGCAGCATTGCTGACCTATCGACTTGCTGCCTGTAACTAGAAATGCAGGGCGACAACATCATAAACCTTAATCTCTAGATTAATATGTTGTCGTCACTTACAGGATTCTTATCTAAACTTCCTACACTTGCTCGCTTAGCGCAGGGTGTAGCTAGATTGTTGAAACAGACACAAGAACTATAAATTACTGCTTTTAAAAAGCGAACTGCATTGATTTTTCTGTTCTTTGACGCTTTTAGGCCAGACGATTAATCGTGTTTGATGCGATTAACCGCCTAGTTTCTATTTTTTCGCTTCTTTTGGACGCTTAGTTCCATATTTGGAACGACCTTGCTTGCGGTCTTTGACTCCAGCTGTATCTAAGGTGCCACGGATAATGTGGTATCTCACGCCTGGTAAGTCTTTAACCCGACCGCCACGAATCATCACAACCGAGTGTTCTTGCAAGTTGTGACCAATCCCTGGAATGTAAGCTGTGACTTCAAATCCAGAAGTTAGTCGCACCCTTGCTACCTTACGCAGAGCTGAGTTAGGCTTTTTAGGCGTGGTTGTGTATACTCTTGTACAAACCCCCCGACGTTGGGGGCATTGCTTTAGAGCCGGGGACTTGGTTTTTTGACGCGATTGTTCGCGTTCATTACGTATGAGCTGCTGTATTGTTGGCATGAGTTACAGCGCGTGAAGCTGCTTAGGATCTAACTTTTAACAAATCCTAATTATATCTTTTTTTGTGGTTTTGTGTCAATTATTCAGTTGTTAGTTATTTTATATGATTATTTACTAAAGTCAAAGGAGTTGCCGCAGCCACACGTGGTGATTGCCTGGGGATTGTAGAAACGAAAGCCACCACCCATCAGATCCTCTGAATAATCCAGTCTTAAACCATTAATACAATCTAAGCTTTCTGGATCTACTACTAATTGGATACCATTTAAGTCAAAAACGCGATCGCCAACTTTTACCATTTCATCAAATGACATTTCATAAAACCACCCAGAACAGCCACCAGGTTTAACTGTCAATCGAAACAAGACGTTCATTGGCTGCTTTGACTTTAATCGCCCAATTTCATTCGCAGCTGCTGGACTCAAATGAATCATGGCATTCGTTTTAGAAATTTCTCACCCTATATTATTTAAGTATTACAGATAGGTTGGTGTCAAAAGCAATAAACAAAAGATTCGTTCTTTTCCTTGTTTATTTTTAATTTTCGGATATCGCTGGCATATTAAAAATCCCTGCATTTACCAGGCAGGGACTTGAAACCAGTATTTACCAAAAACTTCTGACACAAGAATATCTTCAGTTTTTAGAGCAATGCTGTTCAGTATTTGTAAGCCTTTAACGGTTTTGATCCGCAGTCCGGGCATAATCATCTTGGTAGCGGATGATATCATCCTCGCCCAAGTATTCCCCATTCTGCACTTCAATTAACACTAAAGGAATGACTCCAGGATTCTCTAAACGGTGGGCTGTACACTGGGGTACATAAGTTGACTGATTATTGCTCAGTAGTACTTCTTTTTCGCCACAAATTACCTTAGCTGTACCTGAGACAACAATCCAATGTTCACTGCGGTGGTGATGCATTTGCAGGCTGAGGCGATGTCCAGGCTTAACTTCGATGCGCTTAATTTTGTATCCGCGCCCTTCTTCCAACACTGTAAAAGAACCCCAAGGGCGCAACTCAGTTGCAGCAACGCCTCTGGAAGTAATGGCTGGATGTAAGGGCAGAGTGTTAGTTTGTGCTGTTTCTGAAAATTGAACCATAGTGACCTCATTTGAAGACATAACAAACCGTCTGTACTCTATGAACCATTGATGAAAAAGCTGGCGTGATCGTGCCGCAACAATCAGTTATTCAGTTGCACTTTGCCAAACATAACAAAATTAACCTTTACGGTGTAAAACGCTATTACTAAAATTACTGCGTCTATACCAAGTCTTCATCAACTAAAAGAGCAGCTTATTTTAATCTTTAAAATAGAGATTAGCTTTAAGAAATGCAAAATTATTTCCAATGCCCAATCTCTAATCTCTTATCGCTTTTGTTCCAAGAAAATACCAATGCCATTATGGACACGCGCAGCAGTATTAGGGGAACGATCAAGTAGTTGCCCTCCTAAGTAAAGACTCGTAGAACTACCACCGTCTAAATTGAGGGCATCTACACAACCCATAAGCTGCATAAGTTGTGCATGTTCTGCCAAAGTTGGCCCCGGCCCACCTGCACGATTATGCACGGCAGCAATCATCAGGTTACCTGTGGTAGTTGTACAAATGCCACTACGAATTGCCTTTTCTGCGATAAAGGCATCGCTGAATTTTTCAGCTTTAGCATCTAGGACAATTTGCCGATTTTGGATCAATAGTGGCCCTGCGCCTATGACGTGGGGATAACGGCTAAAGTTATTAGGAACTGTGGCGTTGGTAATGTTGAGTGCGGTACCAATAGGTAACTGTGAAGCAGCATTGCTAGCATTGCCGCGCAAAGTTAGTAGGTAGCCATCCTGAGGAATAGGAATGCTGGTTTGTCCTGCTTTACCACCTGGTAGCTGATTAGTAACTTGGTCGTTCTGAACAATGAGGAGAATTTCGTTATCTGTTAGGGGTGTGTAAGAAGGGCCCCAAACAGGAGTGTAACGAGCGATACCACTTTGAACATAGCCACTATTGAGAAAGAGAATTGGCAACCGCAGGTTACTAGGAGCAATTAAAGTTTCTTCCAAGGTGAGACGACCGAAGTAAAATTGCCCTGAATCATTCCAAGCGATCGCACCCCGATTCAGTATCGGGCCTGATAGCCACTGATTATCCTGACGTATTGCACCCAAAGGCAATCGATTATTGCGGTTAAAATAACCACCATTAATTGCTGCTACTGCTAAATAATTTTGTGCTGTTTGAATTAAGGGAGCAGTACCTGCTAGGGCATTGAGGTTACTCCTAATCGGTTTCAGCGTTAGCCCAAAGGCACGGGGGTTAATTTCTAGCCAGACAATCGGAAAACGTTCTGTGCCTAAATTAAAAAACTGCTGTCGCCAGCGCAATCCCCTCGCCCAATTTATATCGCGTTCTACCATCGCATCGGGTCGAATATCAATAATTAGGCGATTGGGGTTAGCAATAGTACTAATTCGGGGAGATAGACCAAAAGGGACGCTCAGACGAATAATTGTTTGGTTGTTGACCACTTCCACTTGTTTAATCAGTGGTTCTGGAGTTGGTGCTGGTGACACCGATGCTGGTAATAATTGTTTGAGCAGGTTTGGCAGAGGTATCGGTACTGGTGTGGTAGGTGGGGGAGTATAGCGTTCTATCAATACGGGATCGGCTATTCCATCTAGAGTAATTTTCCACTCTCGATTGGGTGGTCCAGATGGTTTAGGGGTTGGAGTGTCGGGATCAGGAGAAGTTTTGACTGGTAACTCTTGTGTAACTTGCCACGGAGTTGGGCGATCTAAATCTACAAAGATGCGAGCCTCTTTTTGAGGAGCTACCCCTTGCGAAGCCGTCTGTAGAACGTCTATGCTAACCTCTGGAGATTCTTGGATTTCAACAATATTTGTCACTTTTGCTGCTGGAGTAGAAATCACCAAGATGTTGCCATTGGCTTGCACCTGCCATCCTGCGGTTTGAGCAAAAGTCGTAATATTTAGATAACGATATCCTCTTTGCAACCAAGCGGCTAAAATCCGTGGTTTGGCACTTGGTGTAAACCAATTTACTGGTTGTCTGACTGGATTTTTACTGTTTAAAAAATCTACTCCAATGAATTGCTTGAGTGCCCCATCACTCAGATGAGTTGTCAGTTGACCAGTAGAGCCAGGTCGCTGCAACCAAGCCCCTGTCAGGATACGACCATTGATAGAAATTTGATTACCAGAAGATAACACCCCTGGTAACGGTACTGTAGGTGACTGCGAAGTTAAGGTTGGTCTAGGTGTGGTAGTTTTGGGTAGCTGTTGGGCACTCGTCGTAACATTGGTAGTATATAAGCACAGCGCTGTTGCCAGTATTGGCGACACAGTAGTCCAGAAAAATCTCCTATGACCTTGATTAGCAAGAGTACTTTTATATTTATGTTGGTAGCAATTAGGCATTTTCATGATCACTCGCTAGATACTGTTGAAAGCTATCACCCAAGATGTCGGCTCACTAATTAATGCGGAACTCTTAAAAAAGAATGAGTTGAGCTTTGAACAAACGTGATAGTATATATGTTGGCTTGCTATCTCTTTTAGAAGTCAACAAGCTTTCTATTACCAAAACCGCTGTTAGTCAGTGTTTTAACTGGCACTTCCAGCAGCCCATGACGGTAGTCTTGGTTATCCAAGCTGGATTAAATTATTCTCTCCTCACCAATGGTTGCTACTGCTGCTATCTAAGTGAGGTATAGCTAGTAGTGACGCAGTTGGCAATCAATAAATTAGCAAAAATCTAGATAACAACAGAGATATTTAGGAATTGTCAAATGGGCATATAGTGTAATAGGGTGATTTTGTTACCGCATCAGCATAATTTCGGTAGCAAACTTCGGTGAAGCGTTCAGATTGAGTTTTGTTTCAGGTTTGCCGAGACTGGCTGTACTGAAAAGTGGCTGTCATCTGGGAAGTAGATAATTGAGAAAATACTTAGCTTCACGATATAAATAGAAGACTATTAGGGCAAAACTAATTTGTCTAACTCAGCATAAACACATAAAAATAACGCGATTATTTTAACACGGGTAAACCCAAAAGTAAAACCGAAGTTAAAATTTTTTTTCCCTAAATTTCGGTGATTTTATATTTCTCCATTGCTCAATCTTAAAAATCTTTCTCATAAGTAGTGGCACAATTCGTAACTCAGCATTTTAGGGACAGACTATGAATAATAAACCGATGAATCAAGTGCAGAAAATGTCATTTTCAGATGCTGACAGGGATACTTATCAGGGGCAACGGTGGTTAGTAGAGGAACGAGATGCCTGTGGTGTGGGTTTTATTGCCCATCGCCAGAATTCTGCCACCCACGAAATTGTGACAAAAGCCTTAGCTGCTTTGGCTTGCTTAGAACACCGGGGTGGTTGTAGTGCAGACCAAGACTCAGGTGATGGTGCAGGGATATTGACGGCGATCCCTTGGGAGTTGTTCCAGCAAGCGCAGACACCACAAGGGTTGGAATCTTTAGCTACTGAAAACTTGGCCGTGGGGATGATATTTTTACCACAAGATCCCGAAGCAGCAAAACAATCTCGGACAGCAGTTGAACAAATAGCTGCTGAAGAACAATTAATTGTACTGGGTTGGCGAGTAGTGCCAGTACAGCCTGATTTGCTGGGAGTACAAGCAAAAGAAAATCAACCCCAAATTGAACAAGTATTCTTATCTTCTGCTAACAAAAGCGGTGATGCGCTGGAAAGGCAACTTTATATTACCAGACGCCGAATTGTTAAAGCTGCAAAAAACATCTCAGAAGACTTTTATGTGTGTTCCTTGTCGAGCCGCACAATTGTCTACAAGGGCATGGTGCGTTCGGCTGTGTTGGGAGAGTTTTATGATGATTTAAAAAATCCCAATTATAAAAGTGCCTTTGCTGTCTATCACCGCCGTTTTAGTACTAACACCCTACCCAAGTGGCCTTTAGCTCAACCTATGAGGCTTTTGGGTCATAATGGGGAAATTAATACTTTGTTGGGTAATATCAACTGGATGATGGCACGAGAAGCTAGCCTAAATCATCCAGTATGGGGCGATCGCATTAACGAACTCAAACCATTAGTTCACATTGACAATAGTGACTCTGCTACTTTAGATAACGTACTGGAGTTACTGGTGCGTTCTGGACATAGCCCCTTGGAAGCTTTGATGATGTTGGTTCCAGAAGCTTACCAAAATCAGCCTTCATTGCAGAACTATCCAGAGATTACCGATTTTTACGAATACTACAGCGGCTTGCAAGAAGCGTGGGACGGTCCAGCACTTTTAGTATTTAGTGATGGCCAAAAAGTTGGAGCCACATTAGATCGCAATGGCTTAAGACCAGCTCGTTACGTGATCACTAAAGATGACTATATAGTTGTGGCTTCTGAAGCAGGCGTGGTGGATTTCCCCGAAGCCAACATTATCGAAAAAGGCAGACTTGGCCCTGGGCAAATGATTGCTGTGGATTTAGCAACCCATGAGGTGCTGAAAAATTGGGAAATCAAGCAGCGCATTGCCAAGCAACACCCCTATGGGGAATGGTTGCGACAACACCGTCAGGAACTCAAGGAATTGGTTAACGGGCAGTCTTCAGCAGTCAATGGTAATGGTCACCAAGCAAACGGCAAAAATGGTAACGGACATTCTGCAACTGGCAACGAACAAATAACAACAGATAAAGCTGATAGACAAACCTTGCTGCAACATCAAGTTGCCTTTGGCTACACCACAGAAGATGTAGAAATGGTGATTCAGCCAATGGCAATGCAAGGCTCTGAGCCAACTTTTTGTATGGGGGATGATATTCCTCTAGCAGTGTTGTCAGAAAAACCTCACTTGCTTTATGACTATTTTAAGCAGCGCTTCGCACAGGTAACAAACCCAGCGATCGACCCTCTACGGGAAAAGCTCGTAATGTCCTTGAAAGTGGAATTGGGTGAGCGGGGTAATTTATTAGAAGTAAAACCAGAGTATGCCCGCAGAATCAAGCTAGATTCCCCAGTACTGACTGAGACAGAGTTGGAGGCGATTAAGCTTTCGGGATTTGCAACTGCTGAGCTGTCAACGCTATTTGAAATTGCCTCAGGCCCAGAAGGGTTGAAAGCAGCAGTTAAGTCTCTGCAAGCAAAAGCGGCTGAATCGGTGCGCGCAGGTGCGAAGATTCTGATATTGAGCGATGCTTGCGGCGGGCTGCACCAACGCTTTCCATTAGGAACTGAGTACAGCTACATTCCGCCTTTGTTGGCAGTGGGTGCAGTACACCATCACCTCATCCGTGAAGGATTACGGATGAAAGCGTCGCTAATTGTGAATACTGCCCAGTGTTGGAGTACCCATCACTTTGCTTGTCTGATTGGCTATGGTGCTGGTGCTGTTTGCCCTTATATGGCTTTAGATACTGTGCGCGATTGGTGGTCTGACTCCAAAACCCAACAATTTATGGCACGGGGTCAAATTGCCAACATCACCTTAGAGCAAGCTTTAGCCAACTATCGCAAAGCTGTAGAATCTGGTTTGTTGAAAATTCTCTCCAAAATGGGAATTTCTCTACTGTCCAGCTATCAAGCAGCACAAATCTTTGAAGCCATTGGTATCGGTGGGGATTTGTTAGAACTGGGATTTTATGGTACAGCTTCCCGGATTGGTGGTTTGAGTGTTAAGGAACTGGCACAAGAGATATTATCTTTTCATCACAAAGCTTTCCCAGAACTGACGAGCAAAAAGTTAGAGAACTTGGGCTTTGTGCAGTACCGTCGTGGCGGCGAGTACCACATGAACAGCCCCGAACTGGCAAAAGCACTGCATAAGGCTGTAGATGGGAAGAAATACGACCACTACGAAGTTTATAAACAGCATTTGCAAGGTAGACCAGTTACAGCTTTGCGTGACTTGTTAGACTTCGGGAGCGATCGCTCACCAATTCCATTAGAAGAAGTAGAGTCAATCAGTGAAATTGTCCAACGCTTCTGTACAGGTGGTATGTCCTTGGGCGCTTTATCACGGGAAGCCCATGAAACCCTAGCGATCGCCATGAATCGCATTGGCGGTAGATCCAATTCTGGTGAAGGTGGCGAAGATCCAGTACGCTACAAAGTTTTAGATGATGTAGACGAGTCTGGCCACTCGCCCACCCTACCGCACTTGAGAGGATTGCGGAATGGCGATACTGCTTCTAGCGCGATTAAACAAGTTGCATCGGGACGGTTTGGTGTCACACCAGGGTACTTAGCCAGCGCCAAACAAATTGAAATCAAAATCGCCCAAGGAGCCAAGCCAGGGGAAGGTGGACAGTTACCTGGGCCCAAGGTGAGTCCATATATTGCCATGTTAAGGCGATCAAAGCCTGGTGTTACCCTGATTTCGCCACCACCGCACCATGATATCTATTCGATTGAAGACCTGGCACAGCTAATTTTTGACCTGCACCAAATTAATCCGAAAGCTCAAGTATCAGTGAAGCTGGTAGCAGAAATTGGTATTGGAACGATCGCCGCTGGTGTAGCCAAAGCAAACGCCGATATCATCCAGATTTCTGGTCATGATGGCGGTACTGGAGCGTCACCGCTGAGTTCGATTAAACATGCTGGCTCTCCGTGGGAACTGGGCTTGAGTGAAGTGCATCGCGTCTTAATGCAAAACAGTCTACGCGATCGCGTAATTTTACGTGTAGATGGCGGTCTTAAGAGTGGTTGGGATGTGGTAATAGGTGCATTGATGGGAGGCGAAGAATTTGGTTTTGGCTCCATCGCAATGATTGCCGAAGGCTGCATTATGGCGCGGATTTGTCATACAAATAACTGCCCTGTGGGTGTTGCTTCTCAGAAAGAAGAACTGCGGAAGCGCTTTACAGGAATGCCAGAACACGTAGTTAATTTCTTCTACTTTGTGGCAGAAGAAGTCCGGAGCCTTCTAGCGCGACTCGGCTATCGTTCTTTGTCAGAATTGGTTGGACGTGCAGATTTATTGAAATTGCGCGAAGATGTGCAACTCACCAAGACGCAAGCACTGAACCTCAACTGCTTACTTCAGCTACCAGATGCCAAAGAAAATCGTGGCTGGTTAGTACACGAAGAAGTTCATAGCAACGGCGTGGTTGTAGATGACCAATTGCTTGCCGATCCCGATATTCAAACTGCCATTCACCACCAGTCTACTGTCACCAAGACCGTGAAAATAGTCAACACCGACAGAACAGTAGGTACTAGGTTAGCTGGGGCGATCGCTTCTCAGTATGGTGATAGCGGCTTTGAAGGGCAAATTAATCTCAACTTCCAAGGCAGTGTAGGGCAAAGTTTTGGTGCTTTCAGTCTTCCTGGCATGATTCTCACCCTAGAAGGAGAAGCAAACGATTACGTAGGCAAAGGAATGCATGGTGGCGAAATTATTATCAAACCACCTGCCGATGCTACTTATAACCCTGCACAAAATGTCATAGTTGGCAATACCTGCCTCTATGGTGCTACTGGTGGAGTATTGTTTGCCAACGGTTTAGCAGGAGAGCGCTTTGCTGTGCGTAACTCCAAAGCTATGGCAGTAATTGAAGGCGCTGGGGATCATTGCTGCGAGTATATGACTGGCGGTGTAATTGTCGTCCTCGGTAAAGTTGGTCGCAACGTCGCTGCTGGGATGACTGGTGGATTGGCATACTTCTTAGATGAAGACGGCTCCTTCCCTGATTTAGTTAATCGGGAAATTGTCAAAATCCAACGGGTAATGACAGAAGCTGGTGAAAAGCAATTGCAAGAATTAATCAAAACTCATTGCGATCGCACTGGTTCACCAAAAGCTCAGATGATTCTGCAAAACTGGCAAGAATTCTTACCTAAATTCTGGCAATTGGTTCCACCTTCTGAGGCTGATACTTCAGAAGCAAGTACCGAAACAAAACAGCTCAGTAAGGTTTAGTTATTAGTCATTAGCCATGCTTCACTTAGTTTATGGCTATTAGACTTATTGCGAAAATCTGAAAAAATCAAAAGAAATGAACCACAGATGCACACCGATATTTATCTGTGTGCATCTGTGTGTATTTATCGGTGGTTCGATATACAAAAAATAGACTTATGCAAGAAGTCTAACGATTAATTGAAGGCTGAGAAAGCTTAACGAAAATATGTATATATTTAAAGCGTAGTATCTAATACACTATGCTCTAAATTACAAATCATAACTTCATGAGTAATTTTTAATTTTTTTACCTATTAACTTGATAGCAGTTATTAGTAATTAAATATTACTTTTTATTTGCAATTAACTGTTGCTCTTTATCTTCTATTTCTAAAAGTTCTGGAATAGTAACAAAGCTATAGCCCTGCTTCCGAAAGTTAGCAATAATTGTTGGTAAAGCTTGCACAGTTTGGGAACGATTACCACCACCATCGTGCATTAGCACAATACCACCCGGTTTTGCTTGCCTGAACACATTATTGATCAAGCGTGGCACACTAGGAAGCGAGTAGTCCACAGAGTCGGACGACCACATGACGATAGCGTACTTGCTATTTCTAGCGTAAGCTGCTAAACCGTTATGCATCATTCCTCCTGGTGGCCGAAACAAATTTGTTTTTACGCCTGTAAGTTGAAAAATTAAATTTGTTGTTTGATCAATTTCATAAGCAGATGTTTGTGGATTCATAAAATGATACCAGTGATGCCAAGTATGGTTAGCAATGGTGTGCCCTTCAGCAACCACCCGCTTTACTAGATCTGGATAATTCTTCACATTTTGCCCCACGACAAAGAATGTGGCTTTAATCTCATTTTGTTTGAGAATATTTAATACTTGTGCAGTGGTTTCCGGCCAGGGGCCATCATCAAAGGTGAGAGCAATTACTTTTTGAGTGTTACTTAATTTTGCTGATTGAATGGTTGCTCCTAAAAAACGTGGTGGTAAAGCATAAGCAAAGCCCTTAGCTTTTGCTTGTTGCTGCCAACTTGTAAGCATCGTTGCTTTTAATCCCTCAATACGCTGCCTAGTTCCTGCTTTAGCGACGATGATGTTCTCATTTATGCTTGGTTGGCTTTGAGCTTCAGAAACATTTGGTTTGACAAGCATCATTAAACCAAGACTAAAACTACCAACTAAGGCAACTAGCGCAACTAATATTCCTTGCGTCCAAAAAAACGACTTATTGCTTTCCACTAAAATAGCTCCTTCAAGGGTCGAACCATCAGTTAAATATCTGACGGTACGTTATAGCACATTTTCTTTATATACTTAGATATTCAGTTACTTTCTAGTAATCCTGAAAATTTGAATCAAGATTAACAGAAATTTAGAAATCAAGCATATAGACTACAAAATTAAAATGAAGCCTAGATTATCTAGCTTGAAGAGGACTGCTACCTATCAAATATTTGCTAACATTTAATATCAACTATCACACCTACTAAGGTTAAAGCTAGCAATTATACCTATGAATAAATTGATATAGAAAACAAAACTATCAGTTTAGTTGCTGGATCTATAAAAATTCCTTTATTAGTAGTACTGGCTTGGCTTATTTGTGTTTCCCCTCATCAATGGATTGATTGGGAAAATGTTTAGCCCTTAGTACATAGTCTTCTAGGTTTTGTACTTTTATTTAACAGGTAGGCTAGTTAATTATTTGGTTTAGAGGCGCAGGATCTACTTTAAAATAATCAAACTAATTATTCAGTTTTATCATTGACAAGATATATTGTACAATCCATAGCCATTTCTTTCTTTTTAAGAAAAACTTAAATTTACAATTGATTGATGCATCTTTTTACCTTTTATAAAGTAAAGAGACTACAATCAATAGAATATAGTTTCTCATTGCTAAAGATAACTTAGTCGTTAACGTAGATACGCTTTATTAATTCTCAGATAAGAATGTTATTGTTATCTGACTTTTAATTTTGGGGCTGATACGTCAGCTATTAAGTATCTATAAGTTAAGCTTGATGATAAATGGCTTTATTTGGCTAAGATTTAATCCCAATTATACTGAATTTTTCATAAATAAGGTCAAATTTAATACTGAATTTATAGTATAGTTTCTAGTTATTACCTTGTTTTACTAAGTTATATGTACTAGACGCGTAGTATTATATCATAAATATGAATATAATAACCTTGAAGGCTGATAAAATACATGGTTGCTTTTAATACAATATTTTAAGCTTGTTTTAAGTAAACTAGCTGAATTAAAATACCAGTTATAGATTTGATGTGTAAGCTTATTTAATCTTGTAAAAACAAATAGCGAAGCATTAATCTATTTATAGACTGGCTCACGAAGAGGGCGATCACTCAAAACATAGTAAAAAAATATACTAATACATCAAGAGTATAACTCGTACCCCTACGGTTAAGCAGGCTACGCATAGCGCTTTTGACAAAAGAAGAGTAACTATTAGCGCAGGGTAGCAAGTGGGTTTGAGGATCGAAACCCAACATTAAATTACTTTTTGGGTTAAACAAAGCGCAGCTAACTTTCTTTTCAAGTTTGAAAACTGATATGATGGCTGTCTAGTGTATCAAACTTGCAGATGTAATTTGAATTTATTTTTGCCAGACAACTAAGATTACTCCCAGCACGATGAAGCTTAAACCTAGCAGGCGTATCAAAGGAATAGATTCCTTCAAGATAAAGCAACCTATTAAAACTGAGAAAATATAACCTATCGATACAGATGGGCCAGCAACACTCAGCTTGACTCTAGTTAGAAGTAGGATATAGGCTACAGCACCCAGAGCATAACAGGCTAACCCAACTAAAAGTTCAGGCGTTGTCACGATGCTAAGAATATGATTAACAACATTCCCTGCATGAACTCTGCCTAACTTAATAGCACCTATTTTTAAAAAAAACTGCCCTGCGACACTTATGAGAACTGACATCAGCAGTAAACCAAATTCTTGTGGGGTCACAGAAATTTCCTAATTTTATAGCTGAAAATTGACAATTTAAATTAATTAAAAATTATCCAATAGCATCAAAATTTACTACGTCAAATAGAGGGTTGATTTAGGTTAAATTTCTGTTTTATTAACAAAACCTCCAGTTTCTTTTAAAGTATAAATAGGGCGGCCTTTAACCTCTTCATATATCCGGCCAATATACTCGCCTAAAATACCAATACAAATTAATTGAACAGAACCCATAAAAAACATAGCAATCGTAATCAAAGTAAAGCCAATTAGGGGAGAAACTGGGTCAAATAAGCGCCAATACAGCACTAGCAATATCATTAATAAGGCTATCCCAGATGAGAGTAATCCTACGAAAGTAGCCAGCTTTAAGGGAATTCTGGAAAATGAAATAATGCCATCGATTGCTAATGCCCAAGACTTACGAAAAGTATACTTAACTTCTCCAGCAAAACGAGGCTCTCGTTCAAAATATACAGAAGTTTGGCGAAACCCAACCCAAGCGCGTAAACCGCGAATATAACGGTTGCGCTCAGGCATAGCATTAAGAATATCCACTACCTGTCGATCCATTAAGCAGAAATCTCCAGTATCAGCAGGGATATCTACATTAGCTAGTATTTGAAGAATACGATAAAAACAATAGGCAGTAAATCGTTTTAGCCAGCTTTCTTTTTTGCGAGATAAACGTTTAGCGTAAACTACTTGGTAACCTTGTTGCCATTGTTCAATCATGCTAAAGATTAGCTCTGGAGGATCTTGTAAATCAGCATCCATAACGATGGCTGCTTTACCTTGGACAAAGTTCAGTCCTGCTGTGACTGCAATTTGATGCCCAAAGTTCCGAGCAAAACTGAGATAACGCACTCGGCGATCGCGTTGATGAAGTTCGCGTATCATGTTTAAAGACCGATCACGACTACCATCATCAATTAAAATTATTTCAACTTCCCCGTCTAGCTTTTCCATTACATGACTCAGACGACGATACATTTCAGAAATATTTTCTTCTTCGTTATAAATGGGAATGACTAGAGAGTAGATGGGCTGATTCACTGTTATTGTTTATTTAGCAAAAAATTATTAAAAATTTTAATTTTTTACACACAATATCAAGTAAAAAAATAATATTTAACTATATATTGTCTGTAGCGAATGTTAAAGTTGTGTTCAAATTTTATTTAATAATAAATAAGTATGAATTTCTCTACTCAGCCTAAAATTCAAAAAGATTATATCATATTGATAATAATTTGGTTATTAGGATTAGCTATAGATAGAATGTGGTTTTTCTTGGATGAATCAATTCCATCCTATGATCAAAGCGCACATTTAACAACAGCATTACATCATTATAGAATTTTTCAAAATTTTAATATATTTTCAGGTGAGTGGTGGTTATCTCTCTGGCAATTAACTCCTAGCTATCGCGCTCCTTTTGTATATATTTGTACTGTACCGTTTTTGTTACTATTTGGCAGAGGCTACGATCAGGCGAGCCTGGTTAATTTACTATATACTGCAATAATTATAGTATCAGTATATGAGTTAAGTAATTATTTATTTAATAACAGAAAAATTAGCTTAACTGCCAGCACATTTTGTCTGTTATTTCCCATATTGGGAATGATGCGGACAGATTATTTATTAGATTATGGTTTAACAGCACTTGTTATACTAACTTTCACAATTTTAACAATTTGGAAAGATAGTTATACTAAATTTTTATCATGGGGATTAACCCTCATCTTAGGATTAGGGATAGGGTTAATCATGTTGGCTAAACCTACAGGTTTTATTTTTATTTTAGTTCCAAGTATTTATACATTAATTAGCTTTATCAGGAAACGGAAATTTATAAAGCTAATTCAAACATGCTTATCTTTGGTTTTAGCTTGGTTAATTTGTAGTTTTTGGTATGGTTTAAATTGGTTAACAATTATTACATCAGCATTAAGCGCTAACCAAGTTGGAAAAGTAGAAGGCGATCCTGCTCCCACAACTATTGCTGGATGGTTATTTTATCCACAAATGATACCAGAAACTGTTGGTTTACCAATATTATGTGTGAGCATCGGCATTTTATTAGTTTACTTTATTAAACACAAATTTACTAATGATTTACTTAAAGCCAATTTGAATAATTCGGCTATGAATTGGTTATTAATTTTTCTGGTAAGTAGCTATATAATTTGTTCTCTTGGCACAAATAAAGATATTAGATTTATTCTGCCGATTTTTCCGGTAATTAGTCTAATATTCGCTGTATTTTTTAATTTAGTTAAAAATATATTTTTTGATAAACTAAGAATAGGAACTTTGATAATAAGTGGCATAGTTTTATTAAATAATTTGTTTCCTTTACCGCTAATTCAAGCCTGGGGAGGTCAACATTTACCTAATGATGAAGCTAAAAAATACCCTCTTGCTCAATTGATAGATAAAATTACCCAAACAGACCCATATTTAAGGTCAACTTTAGGGGTAATTCCAGTTTCTACACCTGAAGTTAATGAGTTTACTTTAGATTATTTTGGGACATTGGCCGATTTTCGCGTATATGGTAGAAAATTAACTACAAAATTATCTCAAGTGGAGCAAGACTTACAGTATTTTTCTTGGTATGTTACCAGAGATAATGAACCAGATGAACCAGGAGAAAGGGGAGAAACTAAACGGAAATTAAAATCTATGGTGGAATCTTCTCCTGACTTAAAATTACAAGATGAATGGGTATTACCTAATGGTGATAAACTGCGATTATATCATCGAAATAATCCTGATATCTTTATAGAAAATTTGAGTATTAATCCTTCTCAAATCACTTTAGAAAAAATAGTGATTTCCAACCAAGTAGTATTAAATAAAAATAACTCCGTTACTTATCAAATAACAGGTTCATGGGATGATTTGCAAAATGGACTATTACTATTAAAATGGCAAAATCAAGAATCATCCTGGTATCACGATCATGCGATCGCTTTGGGTAATTTATACTGTGGTATGAAATGTCATCCAGAAAGAAGTTTTCGGGTAACGGAAGCGATCGCCACATTTGTTCCCAAATCACTACCATTAGGAAAATATCAATTATCAGCACTATATTTAAATAGAAGAAACTACAAAGTTACACCTTTAAATATTCCAAATATTACTGTGACTGTAACAGATAAAGGGAAAGTAGATAAATCCCCATCGCTAGACTTAGTTTCCCGAATGTCACAATTAGCGCTTGAGTTCCAACAAGGTAAATTAGATAATATATTTGTGCAGATAGATAATTTTAATCAATATGACCCTACTCAAGATTATTTAAAACAAATTGAATTGGCAGGTAATTATCACTTAAAAAACGAACCAAATAACCTCAACTGGCGTTACACTCTAGCTTTGTCACAACTTTTACAGCGTCAAGTTCCAGAACTAATCCAAAATTTAACAGAAATAACTAAATATGATGCTCAGAATCCTTATGCATGGCTTTACTTAGCTTTTATTTATTTGTATAATTTTCAACCTACACAAGCTGCACAAAGATTGGCGATCGCAGAACGACTGAACCCAGATATACCAGAATTAAAAACTTTAAAAACCATAACAAACATCATGAAATTTTTACCAATAATTCATTTCTAAAATATGAGTAATTAATATTAGATGAAGAGCAGTGAAAGCTAATATTTTGATATAAAGTCACATTGATTACTGCTATATACCATAACCGTATCCATTTATAATCAAAAACACACAGCTATAAATATATATAGATTTATAGCTGCTGCTCAACTTGTTAATAAAAGATTATTTGGATTTAAAATATGCATCCATTCAAAGAAAAAGAATGGTTATTGGGTTTGTTGCTAGCATCTCTAGTTTTGTTGCTTATATTTTTGGGTAATTTACCCTTACGAGACTGGGATGAAGGAACTTATGCTATCGTTGCCAGAGAAATATATCGTACTGGTAACTGGCTGTATCCTACCCTTCAGGGAGAGCCTTTTTTATTAAAACCACCTTTGATGCAATGGCTAATTGCGTTGTGCTACCAACTGGGCGGAGTGCAAGAATTTACCACAAGGTTTCCTGGTGCAGTGTTAACGGCTTTAGGAGTGCCTTTACTTTATTTGGTTGGGCGTTTAGTTTTTACAGAAAATCTACCAGCTTTGTTTGCTGCTTTGGTGTACTTGACAATGTTGCCTGTGGTACGTCATGGCAGGCTAGCAATGTTAGATGGTATGACTATTTCTTTTTTTCTATTATTATTATTTTGCCTGCTGAAAGCTCGTCATGATAAAAAATATGCTCTTGGTGTAGGCTTTTGTTTGGGACTAATTACCTTAACTAAAGGTATGTTAGTGGTCGTACTGGGAGGAATAGTTGGGTTATTTCTGCTTGCAAATAGACAAATAATATTATTGAAAAATCCATATTTATGGCTGGGAATGCTGTTAGGTAATGCTCCTGCTATTGCTTGGTATGTGTCACAATGGCAGCATTATGGCAACGATTTCTTACAAGTACATTTTCAAGCCCAAGCCTTTGATCGTCTAGGGCAAGCGGTTGAAGGTAATAGTGGGCCACCTTGGTACTATATAATTGAGTTACTCAAATATGCTTTTCCCTGGCTATTGTTTTTACCAGGAGGCTTATATTTAAGCTGGAAACAACGTCATACTGCTTGGGGTTGTTTAATTCTCATCAGTACAATTGTTTATTTATTAACAATTTCTTTGATGAAAACAAAACTTCCTTGGTATGTGATGCCTATCTATCCATTTTTAGCTTTAGCAATTGGTGTTAACTTAAGCTACATTTGGCAGGAACGGAAGTTTAAGGTCAAACTTTGGGCTACATTTCTAGCTTTGATAGCTATCATTAGTTTGGCAGGTTGTGTTTATTTTATTATTGCTGATCCTCAGCCTGTGTTAATTATCATGGGCATTGTGCTAGCCATAACTATGGGTATGGCAGCATGGCTGATTAAAAAGCGTGATCGCAATTTTATTCCAGTTTTATTTTCTGGAATGTACTTAGTTTTAGCATTGTTGATGAGTTCCCAGTCTTGGGTTTGGGAATTAAATGAAGCTTTTCCAGTGAAGCCAGTCGCAGCATTAATTCGGGCAAACGTGCCAGTAGGAACACAAATTTATACTTCTTTTGCTTATGGCCGCCCTAGCTTAGATTTTTATAGTGATTGTAAGGTTACTGCTGCAACTGTACCAGTTTTACAACAAATCTTGTTTAATAAATCTTATTTGCTATTAGACAAAGATACTATGGATAAAATAAATTTAAATGATAGTAAAATTTTAGGAAAAAGTCAAGGATTTACGTTGATTTTGCCATCAATTAATTCTAATTTTTAGATTTATTGAATCTTGATAATGCTACTGGATGAAGAATTATATTATGTGCATTTAATTAGTACTTTAAGCGACCCAGAGGTCGCGGGCAAATCGTACAGAAAAATGCCCTAACAGAATAGCAAAAAAGCAAATCACTGGGTATCCCCAACGAGGATAACGAGCAAGTAACAACCCGAATGCAATTGACAGCGATATAATACCGTAAGCGTAGCGTTCAGCGGAAGCTGTAATCCCAGTGTTCAAAATTAATGCCAAGGAAGAAAATCCATAGATAAGGGTAACAAGGGGTATTTTAGCCCGTGAAAACCAAAGTAAATAAATGCCACCAAAAACTAGCACAATTATAAATAATTCATCACCCGTTAATAACCACATCAATAAACATAAAACATATAATCCATTGCGGAATTGAATCTTACCTAAATGCAAGCGAAATCGCCATAATAAAACGCCACTTGTGATAATAATTATAAATAATAATGGATGCCAAGGATCTTTAATATAGCCATACTTCCAATTTGTGAAACCCACTGTAATTTGCATCAGCATTTTCCACCAACCCCCCCAAGCAAAACCTGTTGCATCACCACGCCATGCTTTTTGTGCATGAATGAAAGCCAAAGCGTCACCAAATTTAATTTGGCAATACATACTGTAGAGGAATATGCCCAAGCCAACGGTTAAACTAGTAATGTAGGACTTTATGCCTCTACTCTCTTTCCAAGATACAAATAGAAAAGCTGGTATAAGTGCTACTCCAGGTACTCGCGTTGCTGTAGATAATACTCCCCAGAAGGCTGTCCAGATATATTGTTTTTTATCGAAGGCTTTTAAGGCAGCTGTAGTACACAATAAGAACAAACCTTCAGTGTAAATTACGGTTCCATAAAGGGAATAGGGGCACCATGCTAAAGTAGCTGTTACCCACCGCGCTATATTGATACCATAAAGTTCCTTTACCCAACAATAAAGCATTATCAAGGCAGCTAAAAATGCCAAATTATTTACTAATGTGCTTGCTACTTCAAATGGCAAGCCGACGGTCATAAATAGACGGCTTAATAACGGAAATAAAGGGAAAAAAGCAACTGTGTGAATTTCTTTAACTTCACTAGAAAAATCGTATCCAGCAGTTACAATTTTTTCATACCAAACACTATCCCATGCAGAGAAAACGTCCCAACTAAAGGTAGCTGCAACACCAGTTGATGGAGTTGGCAGTAATGGGGCAATTAATAACATAGCAATGACTATTAAAAGTCTACTAAACAGCCACATTGCTAAAGGGAAAAACAAATTAGATTTAATAAAGTTATTGCCTTTATTCATTTCAAGATTTTAAACAGGTTTATTGCCAGATAACATTGCAACTTCTTGAATGTGAAAGCATAAGATATATAAGGCGCTATCATAAACTTATGATTGTTGTGATACCGTATACAAGTGATATCGCTCATCAGAATTAAAGGCTTTTCTAAATTGTTTGACAGGAACAATTTTTAATTCAGGATGATTAGCTTCTAATTGTTTGTTTAAAATTAAAATAATGGGTTTTGGATTAGTTTTAACTAGTTGGCTAATTTGGTTTAAAATTTCTAAATGTACAAGTTCTTTACGTTGGGTTGTGAATAACACAAAGCTGCCTAATTTTTGAATTTCTGGGTAATAAATTTTGCGATTGATATAGCCAGAAATGGGTGACATTGTATAATCTGGGCTACCAATAATAAATAGGTCGTTTAATTTGTCTTTATATTGAGTCTTCAGATAAGACGCTGTTTCTCTACTAGCTGAAAAAGGAACAATCATATCTCGACTAAAAGTGAATAATCCACCAATCATTTGTGCATATAAAATTAACATGATGATAGGAGGATGATAAGGTTTTGTCCTTTTTATTGCCCATACAATATAATTGGCAAAACTCTGTGGAACAATTTTTAATAATAAAGACGATTTAGGGTAATAGCTAGCAAGCCATAGGCATACAATCAACAAAGTGTATAAATGCCCATAATGACGAGGTGCGCCTAAAAACTTAACGTAGGTAAAAGCAATAATTGCAATATTCCCAAATATGTAAAGAAATAAAATAATTGGTTTTCTGATAAATAATATTGCGAAAAAAGCAATAAATGCTAATGAAATAATTGAGAATATGATGAGACTTAATTGTTGAGATTCGCCTGGGACTAAAATAATAATATAACTATTCCAAACTCTGATAAGAGTTTTAACTAAGTGATTAAAGTCAAAGTTTAAGACAAAACCTGTCAACCCTCCAGCTAATTTACTATCTTGAGGAGGAATAAGTTGGATGAGAGAGAGTATAATTCCACCCAAAGCGATTAAACTACTTGAAATAATATCAGCTTTTTTAGCTACGATAGTTTGATTTAAAGGTTTTTGAAAAATGTACTCACATGCTAGAGTCATACTAAATGCAATAGCTAACAATAAACAATAAGCGTTTGAATTAGATAAGAAAAATAAAACAATTGCAAGTTTAAAATAACTCTGCTTTCGGCTGGGATAGATAGTACAGAATAAAAAACAGAGTAATAATCCAATTGCATAATTTCTACTGATTAGTAAATATTCGTAAAAGGGAATATATCCTAAGCAGTACAAAATTTTCTGTAAGTAATTAAATGGTGAATACCTAGTAACTAAATAAACGGATGATGTGGCTAAACACAAATGAAAAATTTGCATAATCACAGGGTTACTTGTGATTTGCTTTAAGAGAGCTAAACAGATATACCAAACAAAGGGATGTCCTTCATAATGAATGTTATGAAATAATTCAGATAACGATTGGCTATCTCTAACAATCAGCCAAACGTTTAATTCATCACGCCACATAGCGTGATTAAGGATAGCTGGCAAACCAATTAAAAAGAATAAAGTAGTAAAAGTATTACTAAAAATAATAGGGTTTTGAGTAAGCTTTGTCCAAAAAGAATTCATATAGTATCAAGTTAGAGGCTGAAAGAACTAATCGGCACTCCGCTAAATTTTAAATTGTGCTGATGTCGCTAGGAAGTTATCTGGCGATGTTAGCGGTGCAAATTCGTTAACATCGCCAGAAAATTACAGCTATCTCTGAGACTGAGAAGTAGGCGCTATTGCAACAGGCGATCGCGCAAAGTGCAGTGTCCTAAAGGGCGATCGCATTTGGGTGAAACTCAAACACATTGGCATATAAATCTCTACCCTACCCAAAGTTCTTGGGCAAATCCAATAGATAACTTGGCAAGTAATATGACAAACAAGCCTAAAGTAAAATATCCCCAGCGAGTATAGCGAGATAGAAACACACCTAAAGCTATACTCAGGGGCACAATGCCGTAAGCAAGACGACTCAAAGAGATAGTACCTCCAGAGGCCAGTAGCAAACCAATACCACAAAAGCCATAAATTGTTGCAACTAGAGTGAGTTTTCTACGTAAGCGCCACAACAGATAGCCACCCCCTAAGACTGTGACTATATTCAGCAAGTTATTAATTAACTGTTCGTCCGCTAGGGTTAACAAAAATCCAACGCCAGCGTAAAAGCCATAGACCACCTTGACAGAACTTAAGGATTTGCGGAATCGCCATAAAACATAAGCGATGCCAACAATGATGCCAAACAGTAAGGGATGCCAAGGGTCTTTAATTCCACCATAGGAACCTTGTACCCAACCATACTGCCAATTTGTTGCGCCTAATACAATTTGCATGAACATATTCAACCAACCTTCCCAATCAAATCCGAAGGAAGGTCGCCATCCCCGTTGTGCTTGGATAAAGGCTAAAGGATGACCGAAATGAATTGCACAATAGAGGCTGAATAGAAGTATGCCTACAGCAGTAGCGAAAGATGCTACATAGGCGGCGACTGGTCTACGTTGTTTCCAGGCCGCGATCGCTAACGCTGGAATTAGTGCCATACCCGTTGGGCGTGTTGCGGTTGCCATTGCTCCCCAAAGGGCAGTCCAGGCATATTGCTTTTGGTCAAAGGCACGCAAAGCCGCCGTACTCAAAAACAAATACAGCCCCTCTGTATAGATCACTCCAGTAAACATCGAGAATGGACACCAAGCAACAACAGCAGTAGCCCACTGTGCAGTGCTATTACCAGAATGTTCTTTGATCCAAAAGTAAATACAGTACAAAGCAGCGCAAAACGCTATGTTGTTAATTAGCGTACCTGCCAATTCAAATGGCAAGCCCAGCTTCATCAAAACCCGAATGAATAGGGGAAACAGGGGAAAGAAGGCCAGATTATGTTGGTTGCCATCATTGACAAATTCATAACCAGAAGTAGCGATCGCCCGATAATGTACACTATCCCATCCATTAAAAACTCCCCACCCAAATCTGGGTGCAATTCCTTCCGGTGGTACTGGCAAATGTGGTGCAACCAGCAACATGACAGTCCAGATAAATATTCGACTGCAAAGCCATATTACTGCGGGAAATAGGAACTCATTTGTCCATAAAACTTTTGTTATTGCTATTTGAACTTTAGCCATAAGCTTAAATTTTCTACCGACTCCTTAATGCATCTTTTGTCTTATGGCTGGATCAATTCGGTTCTTGAGTAACATTCAACACCTCACACTCTTACACCACTTTAAGTAACCAACTGAACAAAAATATTACTGATAAATTCATTAGCAGTTAATATTCATGAGAAAATATTCAGTTAATATTGCGGAAATCCTAAGAAATTTTAGATACACATATTGTATTTATATACACAATTCATTAGTCAGATGTACATTCCAAAACTTGAAGAGTATATTTTACCAGCATGAATTTTTCATTAACGATCATCTTTCTACTTGCAGTTGTATTGATTCTAGTAATTGCTGTGGTGAAGGAGTCCTCAGCAATTTATAGTGAGAGTTGTTATAAATCCTGAAGAAATTGTGAAAGCGATTACTCTTGTTGGTTCCACTGGCTCTATCGGTACTCAGACTTTAGATATTGTCATGCAGTACCCAGATCAGTTTCGGATTGTGGGATTAGCAGCTGGGAGCAATGTCGAAATGTTGGCTGCTCAGATTCGGCAGTTTCGGCCGCAAATAGCAGCGATTTGTTTAGAAGAAAAATTACCCACGCTCCAAGAAGCAATCAAAGACCTTGATCCCCAACCAATTTTACTAGGTGGCGAAGCCGGAGTGATAGAAGTTGCTCGCTACGGCGATGCCGAAACAGTCGTCACCGGTATTGTTGGTTGTGCTGGGTTACTGCCGACAATTGCCGCTATTGAAGCTGGTAAAGACATTGCCTTAGCAAACAAAGAAACTCTTATCGCTGGCGGCCCTGTAGTTTTACCCCTACTGGAGAAACATCAAGTAAAACTATTGCCAGCTGATTCTGAACATTCTGCAATCTTTCAGTGCCTTCAAGGTGTACCAAAAGGTGGCTTGCGAAAGATATTACTCACTGCATCTGGAGGAGCTTTCCGCGATTGGGATGTAGAAAAGTTAGCAGAAGTTACAGTCGCCGATGCCCTCAAGCATCCTAACTGGTCGATGGGGCGTAAAATCACAGTAGATTCTGCTACTTTGATGAATAAGGGATTGGAAGTAATTGAAGCTCATTTCTTATTTGGCTTGGATTATGAGCAAATCGAGATTGTTATCCATCCCCAAAGCATTATTCACTCGCTAATTGAACTGCAAGATACCTCAGTTTTAGCCCAACTTGGTTGGCCTGATATGCGCTTGCCCTTACTGTATGCTTTATCTTGGCCGGATCGCATCTACACTGATTGGGAAAGACTGGATTTGGTGAAAGCTGGGAGCTTAACCTTCCGTGAACCAGATCACCAAAAGTATCCTTGTATGCGACTGGCTTATGCGGCTGGTAAAGCTGGTGGTTCAATGCCAGCTGTGTTGAATGCAGCAAATGAACAAGCTGTGGCTTTATTTTTAGAAGAAAAAATTCGATTTTTAGATATTCCTCGGTGTATCGAATGGGTTTGCGATCGCCATCAAAATCATAACTGTACAAATCCCTCTTTAGATGACATTTTGGCAGCAGATCAATGGGCAAGACGAGAAGTTTTAACAGCAATTGAAAACTTAGCAACTCAACCGCGGATAATTTCTTTGCGATAAAAAGTTAACTCATAGGAAGACATGAAAAATTCGTAATTCGTAATTGATAATTCTTAATTAAGTTTCAGAGCGAGACTGTTACCCAGCTTGAAACTGAGCGACCGCCATTAAGCCGCTTTCTCTAACCCGTCTTTACGAATTACGAATTAATAATTACTAATTGCAATGCCACCCTCAACACTGTCATTCCTGATTTATTCATAAATTTTATATATAGTTACGATGAAATAAAAATATTTTCTACAAGTATTGGCAAAGAACTTGCTGACAGCCGAATTATTCTGATACTTTTGGGTATAATGTCATGAGTTCTTCGCGCAAAAAGCTAACCTTTAGCTTTCGCAGCCGTAATTGTCAGCACAATGAAAATTTATCCTTTTTGAAATACTCTCTTAGACAAGGGCGATTTTCAAGCAATTTATATTTATGATTCCTACCCTAATTGTCGCTTGGATCGTATTCGTATTAGTGTGGAAAATCCTGAAGACGACAGTAAGAACAGCACTGACTTTGGCTGCAATTCTTATCCTATTACAGATGGGTTTTGGCATTACTCCCCAGGATGTTTGGCATCAGATAATGAATTTGCCGCAAACCCTGTCACAGATACGTGGCATTAAGTAATAATTTCAAAATGCATCAGCTAGGGTAGAAAATGTGCAGCAACAAAATTTTCATCCTAGCTTGCGGTTAGAGGATGTTTTAAAAGTCCTCTTGTTGGTAGCAAAACGTTTTAGATCCCCCTAAATCCCCCTTTTTAAGGGTGACTTTAAGAAATTTTCCCCCCTTTTTAAGGCAGGGCTGTTTCATTCGCTCAGATAATGATTTTGTCAAGAGTATCAGCCAGAAATTTTAGGAAGTAGGCAATCGAAAAATTACTAATATGAACGAGTAAACTTAAGTGCGTTAGCGAAGCTTTGCCGAAGGCATCGCCATGTTCATGAGCAAATAAAATTTTTGAACTACCTGATTTTTTTGGTTGATACGCTTGTAAATTCAGCCCCTTTAGGGAATGAAACAGCCCTGCTTTTTAAGGGGGGCTAGGGGGGATCAATAAGTGCTTAAAATCACAGCCAACCACTTTTCAAACAACCTCTTAGACGCCCGCAGGACGTCTAAAGATTTGATAATTTTTAATCAATTATTGTGTAATGCGGAAATCTTTGCTAATGCATCCTTAACACTTGGAGGCAAATGACGCATAATTTTACCTCTATCTCTGTCTAAAGCTACTAAAGTCACTTTGGCAGTTACATATAATTCTTGCCCATCAGTTGAGACAATGGCATAATCCCAATTGATACGAACGCCTGTCACATCAGCCATACGCGTTTTAACTACCACTGTCGTACCTAAATGGATGGAACGGTGGTAACGTACTGAAAGTTCAACTACTGGTAAATCACAGCCTAAAGCTACTAAATCAGCATAGTTGATGCCAATTGATCGCAAGCATTCTATCCGTGCTTCTTCCATCCAAGCTATGTACGAACCATGCCAAACAACCCCTGCATAATCAGTATGGTGCGGTTGAACTCTCAGAGGATATGCAAACCAACTGTCAAATGCACGATTTGACGAACTTTCAATGGCACTGGTTGGTGGTAGTTGTGGTTGGCTGGGTTTTTCTTTAGTCATCTTCACGTTTGTGAGTAGCTATGAATTTTCCACATCTGGAATAGCATAAAAATTACTTACATTGTAAAATTTACTAATCCAGCATCTACGCTCCCAAAAATAGGGGGTGTTTTGTTATGCGGTATTACCTTCAATATTTCAGTGTTGCTGTTACTACGCTTGTTTTTTTGGTTTCTGGGTGTACGATACCAGATAATAAGCAAGTAAATGCCAATGCAAGTTTACAGCAAAACGACATAGACAAAGCTCAAGCTTTACCCAACAATCAAACCGAATCTGAGATCGGACTACTAAACCAAGAGGCTGTTAAACTATCTCAGCAAAGCCAGTTAGCAGAAGCATTGCAGAGATTAGAAAAAGCTTTAGCCATCAGCACAGACCAAGGAGAGCGTTCTTGGGAAGCTATAACCTTAAATAACATTGGGCGAATATATCAAAAACAAAGTAAGTATCCCCAAGCACTCCAATCTTATCAGCAAGCTTTATTGATTAACAGAGAACTTGGTGATCAGGTTCAACTGGGCAAAACCTACAGTAATATAGGTTTTTTATTTGATATCCAAAACCAACCAGAGTTAGCAGTTTTTTTCTATAAGCATTGTCTAATTAATCGTGAGAAAGCAAGGCTAAATCCATCAGTGCTTTCTCTACCCCAACCAGATGCTTATAGTATTACTGTTGCCCAAACATATCGGATTTTGGGTGAACGACTCTTGAAACAGGGACGGGTGGCTGAAGCGCAACGGACTATGGATCTGTTGAAAGTTGAAGAACTACAGGAGTATCTTCAGGGAGTACCTGGGAATCAACGGACTGCCAAAGGTATTGATATAGTGCCTGGAGAAAAACCAACTAAACAAAAGTTGGAGCGAACCCTCGATAGTGCTGTAGAAATGGGGAAAGAGTTAACAAAACTACGTAAAGTACCTCCCCAACAGCGATCGCCACAACAGCAACAACGCCTTCAGCAACTGGTGACAACTCAGCAGCTTCTCTTAGAGGAATTTAACAATTTTATTACTAGTCCTCAAGTCAAAGAGCAGTTGGAGCAAATTAGTCGCACAGCTAGGCGGCAAAATTTGGATTTGGAGAGTATCAACGAAGTCCGAGATAATTTGGCGCGATTATCCGAAAAAGCTGTACTCCTCTATCCATTGGTTTTAAAAGATAGCTTGGAATTAGTACTTGTAAGCCCCGAATCTGTACCAATTCATCGCACAGTTGCTGTGACACGCGAACAACTTAACCAAGCGATCGCCACTTTCCGCCAAGACTTACAACATCCTCGTCGTAATGTCAAACAAACTGCCAGTCAGCTATATAACTGGCTGATCAAACCAATAGAACAAGACCTGAAACTCTCAGGTGCAAAAACTCTGATTTATGCACCTGATGAGCAGTTACGTTATATTCCGCTAGCTGCTTTATATGATGGACAACAATGGCTAGTGGAGCGCTTCAGTGTCAATCACATAACTGCCGCTAGCCTAACTGACTTTAACACCCCACCAGAATCGAAGCTACGGGTTTTAGCTGGTGCTTTTACCACGGGTAGTTATGAAGTCAATGTAGGTAATCAGCGGTTGGCTTTTTCCGGTTTACCATTTGCAGGGAAGGAAGTAGAAAACTTAGCAGCTACCGTTCCGCAAACTAAGCAACTTTTCAACGATGACTTTAGCCCTCAGGCTACGATACCGCAAATGGATGATTATACAATTGTCCATTTAGCAACTCATGCGGCCTTTGTGGTCGGTGAACCAGAACAATCGTTTATCTTGTTTGGGAATGGCGATCGCATTAATCTCAAAGAGGTAGCTACTTGGTCTTTACCGAATGTGGATTTGGTAGTCTTAAGTGCTTGTGAAACCGGTTTGGGAGGTAACTTAGGTAACGGTGAAGAGATTTTGGGGTTTGGCTACCAAATGCAAAAAACCGGCGCTAAAGCAGCTATTGCTTCCTTATGGTCTGTAGATGATGGCGGTACTGAAGCATTAATGAATGCTTTTTATTCTCAGCTTACTCCAGGTCAATCCACAAAAACCGAAGCCCTACGACAAGCGCAAATTGCATTGATTAGGGGAAACTCGCAGGTGAAAAGTAATAATGTTCCTGTAGCAACTGGCAATCGCCTCAGTCATCCTTACTATTGGGCCCCTTTCATTTTGATTGGCAATGGGTTGTAATGTCTTACAGCTAGAGACGCAGCAATTTGCTACAAATAACCTAAACCTAAGGGAAATGCCAAATTTCTAAATTATTTCCTCAGGTCAATCGATAATTCGCATTAGGGCGAAATTGACACATCCTGGCAGACCCAACATAGATTCTCATGCACACAAAAGCTTCAGAATGCTTTTGATAGGTCTGTGGCTCGCTGAAAAGGAGATTACACGCCAGTTATAGGCTAATTATTGAACGGTAATGGTGAATAGGTAATAGATGATGGAAAACCAACCCACAATTACCAATTCCCAATTACCAGTTATCTTCTTAGAACCTTTTTCTAATCCCCTCATTAGACGCAAGAATCCTTAAAACTTCTTGGCGAGGGCTTTGTTAGTTGTACAAGCTGGCGCGGGTTGTTTGACAAGATTAGCAAGTTCCTGTAATTGGCTAATCGCCTCCGCACCTTCTAACTTCATTAATTCGCGATCGTCCCGCATTTCAGTCCAAGTAATTCCGTAATCGGATACTAAAAACCGAATCAGGTGGTTGTTTCCCAAGCTGACCATAAATGAAGCACTATTCATCTGGTCGCCACAGGTATAACATGACGCAGGATACCCACGCCGTTCTAGTACAATTGCCAAGGCCTGCAAGTTCATTACCAAGTCTTGGACGAATTGCCGATGTTGATGCGCTAGTCTTAGAAACACTTTTGTCCTCCAGACACCACAGTCATTTGAGTTACTTTTATATTTTCTTTAGATTTTCTCATCCACTGGTATTGTAAACTATCCATTACAATAACCAGACACTTAATAGGTAGTTTATTGACTACCTTGCTTAGGGTAGTAGATAACGGTTTGGCGTGCCGTATCAAACTATTCAGTTTGTAAATTCAAAATATCAGACAGAATTGCTAAATTTAAGATTGTCTTTATGCGCTTCCGCCAGTTGAGATGCTTATGAAAAGCGATCCGCTTTAAGAGTAACTTAAATTTGGTACTAGTCAACTACCGAAAAGCTACATATTACATTTTTATCGGCTAGTGCAACCAAAAGTTCCTCTGGTAAAGGCTTTAATGCTCCTTACAATTGCCGAATTACCCGGAACAGTTGGTAAACGTGTTTGTTCTTTGACATACACTTGGCTTTGCCTAAGTATTTGGTGCCCCAAGGCAAATTTTACCAAATCTGAAATTGGCAGATAACTGTGCAACTTATGAATTTGTGATTCCAGACGTATACATATTTTTAAAGTTAGATATTATACAAAGTGTGTATCGCAACCAAAAGGTTAAATGTAAAACCCAAAATCGATAGATTTAGCGCTGAGAATAACTAAATTCAGTAAACTCATGTTGCCATTTCGGCAATATTCTCACATCTGTTGAGAGCATTGTGAAAATGTTGCATAAGTTACTAAAAATCCTATGGTAATCATGGTGAAAAGTTGCCTAAAATACAAAAAAGCCGATTCTCGGTAGAACACAGTCAGGGTTAAACGCGCAATTATTTCGTGATGTAGATATTGAGTATGGAAGAGTTCCTGAACTTGGCTCGGTACTCAGCATGACATAAAACACCAGATATATTTATCATCCACAGTCATAAGAGCCTGTTTCCAGGAAGTTCTGTTAACTAACAGTATTTAAAACGAGATTTCTCCTACTCTGGCAAAAGTTATAAACAATAAGCCAATAGAGTGAACTACAAAGACAAAATCAAAGCTGATGAGATGGTGAATTTTTACCAAATCAACTCCATCTTTACAACCCAAGTAATTCTTAATGAATAAATGTATTTATTGTAATTAAATATACAAATAAATCAGCACATATAACTATGCTACTGCTAGCTTGAATTCTTTAGTGTGTTGGAATTTTACGGTCAATTAACCACAGGGTACTTAAAACTCAAGAATATTGTTTACAAGCGGCAATTACTTATACAACCAAACCCCAGCAGTTATGGTGGCAGTATTATTGCCGCATAGAAAGGTTTTATGAGACTACTTGCCACCACCCGAAAGCTGGGCCGATAAAACGAATAGTTACCCAGCCAGCAACCATAAGACCAATACCTATCCACGCCCCGCGAGTAGTCCAACTGACAAAAAGTTCAGCTTGGGTTTTGGTGATGGGTAACCACGGCAGTATGCGAGTATCTTGACCGTATTTATCTCCGAGTGTGGTTTTACGACGCTTTGCTTCGCCCATAATTAACAATTCAAAATTCGTTTAGGTTTTATGTTTAGATTGGCATTCATTTCAAATACACAAGGTTGGAAATCAATCTTGTTTTTGGTGCAAATGAAATAGATGACAGCTTATGAAGCATCAAATGCCTGAATAAGCTGATAATAGCGTTTACCCAGAAGCGATTGCACTGCGGTTGACAAAACGTAAATAGTTAATAGCCAAGCATTAATAGACGTTTCTAAGCGGAATTTTCCTCATTGCCACTGGAAAACAGGCTGGGATCTAGATAATTAATGCGTGCTAGAGGACTAAGAGCAGCGAGAATTTGAGATCCATAGCTACGGTTAACCACACGGCTATCCAATAAAGCAACAATACCTTGACTTTCTCTGGCTGGAGCGATCGCTCTTTGCAATTCATTTAAAGCTGTTGGTAAAAGATATAAACGAAACCAATCTTGATGCGATCGCTTATAGTGAGCTACCCTACCAGCCACTAGGGGACTTTCCAACGATGGCAGGGGCAAAGTAGCAATAATTAACAGATGAGGTGCGGGCAAAACACTTTGATGTTCTCGCCAAAATTCCCAGCCGCTGACTAAAATACTATTTTCATCCAGACAAGTTTTTTCTACCTGCACTCGTGAACCGAATTCAGAGGCCAAAATTGCTCCTACCTGAGATTTAAGTGGCACATCCCCGATTAACACAACTGTTAATCCTGGTGCTGTGGTACTGAGACATAAGAGTGTACGAACTTTATGAATAAACGCCGCTTGAAATTCTGGCGTGTTGGGTAGAGGTAACTGATAGGGTATATACAGTTGAATCGCTTCTGCTTGGCTATCAGATGAGAACTTGAGACAAGTTACATCCTCCAACCCCAAACGTTGACGGAACAAAGGAGCCTCAGTTTCTGGTTCCAAGGCACTGCCAATTAACACCACGGGTTGCCGTTGCCAAATTGGTGAAAGTGTTTTATCTAATTCAATTGGGGCACAATGTAAAGAAAATAAACCTTGACGACGGGCAATAGTCGCCCACAAAAGCGGAAGGGAAGAAGAGTTTTCATTAATATTTTGAAATTCGTCCCAGAAGTGTTTCCAAGCAATCGGCAATTTAGCTTGATCTAACGCTAAATAGAGATCGTTCAAAATCTCTACTTCTTTTTGGGAAATCAGATAGCACTCATAAGGATTAGCTGGGTGCTGGAACAATTCGCGCGTCAATTGTACCCGTGCCGAACGAATTATCTCAGCTTGTTGGGGAAAAGCAAGCATGAGTTCGTCCCAGTCATAGGGTTGAATATTTTGGGTGAGCTGATGACGTACCCAATCTTCGAGATCATCTACCCCATCAATAATTGTGGGAATGCCTGTGGGAAAAGGTTTAACAGCAGCCAACTGCCCTCTTAACCAAGCTTCTGGGGAGGTAAGTAGCAATCCTCGGAACTCAGGATCAGGCCAATCGTCACCAGTTCTAATTGGTTTTGTAGCTTGCAGCCACTGCTGTAATCGGGGAATTTCCACTTTTAGCAGGCGTTGCTGCACCGCTTCTGGGGCAACAATAATTACAGGGCCATGCCACATTAATGCTGATGCTACAAAACTAGTGCGATACCGACCTTGATAGCCACAAACCGCCCCGACTTGAATTAAGGCGCTACGTCCCAAGCGCAAGGCGCGTGCTACCAACCTTGCCATCGTCAAATGATGGGGCCAGGAAGGGAAACCCGCCTGCGATCGCAAAAAGTTATGTAATGACAAATGAACTTCTGCTTCAATCACACGCTTTTAATCCCATACAAAGTGATTTTTACTTCCAATAGCCCCATTTCTATTATCTTGTCATTAGTTAGCTGTCAGTTGTTATTTGTAAGTTGTCAGTGACCACTTGTTTTCTACTGACTACTGACGACTAACCACTGACCATTTACCTATTTCCCTGAATTATGCCAACTTACACAGGAATTTCCAGCGAAGCCTTTAGGCATCCACTGGATCGCCAAGCCGAGCAAGCTTTACGAAATTTACCGGGATTTGATTTAATTGCCCGTAAATTTGTGGAATTTATTTACGAACGCCCTCAGTTAGTTTATTTAATGGGCAACACCATCCAAGTCGGGCCGCGTCAATACTCCACTATTTACCAGATGTTTCGGGAATGTGTACGAGATTTGGACATTTATCCAGAACCTACACTGTTTATCTTGCAAAATCCCCAAGCAAATAGCTATGCCTTGGGGCAAGAGAATCCTTACATAGTCATAAATACAGGGATACTAGACTTACTAGACGAAGGCGAAATTCGGGCGGTGCTAGCCCATGAACTGGGGCATATTAAATGTGGTCATACTATTTTAATTCAAATGGCGATGTGGGCGATGAGTGCTGCTTCTGCCTTGGGCGAATTAACTTTTGGCATCGGCAATTTTGTTACTCAAGCTTTAATTTATGCCTTTTTTGAATGGCGGCGTAAAGCGGAGTTATCGGCGGATCGTGCTGCGCTGTTAGTTATGGATGACTTGAATCCAGTAATGTCTTCGATGATGAAAGTTTCTGGAGGTAGCGTCAAATATGCTAACGAATGTAGTTTGCAAGAATTCATCACTCAGTCAGACAGTTATCAGGCACTGGACGCAGATGGGCTGAATCAAGTGTATAAATTCTTAATGTACAATGGCGGGCAAGGAATGATGCTTAGTCATCCTTTCCCGGTAGAACGTGTGCGCTATCTACGGGAGTGGGCAGTATCAGAAGAATACCAGCAAATTCGCCGCGGAAACTATCAGCGATCGCCTGCATCTGGAGCAGTCAATGTTGCAGCCCAAACTCCTGAAGATAATGTAGAAACTTTGCGTCGGCAAATTGAAGAATTACAACAAGAAATTAACAGAATGAAAAACTCTGAGTAATCTAAGTATTGATTTAAATTTGGTGGCAGTGCATATACTCTGATATACCCCAATTATTAATTGCAGCCACCCGCAGTATGTTCCCAGCTTTAAAATTTTTATCTAATGTACCAATTTAGAGTAGATATGTTAATAGTGACTTAGCTACTCTATAAGCGTACATGGGTATAAATTTTGCCAATGTTGAATTTTGCTCTGCATAACCCAGCATTGGCAGAGTTTTTGAGTTTTATATTTTCTTCAATCTAACCTAAAAAATTTATCCTCTATTTTTAGCAGTGTCGCCTTAGTAGTCTCATACGACGTCTATATTTAATGCAAAACTATTTTTACAAGCTTAAAACCACTCTTGCAAAAACTTGAATTTGATGGAGAAACTTAATATGGCAATTAAATTTCTAAAGTGGCTGTCTGTGTTAGCTAATATTCTTGCTTTGGTCTTGTTCATACCTGGAATTGCTTTAGCAGCACCATATCCAACCGATGCTACTTCTAGCATAATTATTAGCCAAGCATCAAACTCATTCTCAGAAATTGATCTAACTCCTCTGCAACGCCAAAAACTCCAGGCTGTACGTCAAAGAAGAAATAAAGAGATTCAGGCTGTCTTAGATTCATCGCAACGTGCCAAACTTGCTCAAAACCTGCATATCGGTAATAACCTTAATCAAGCTTTAGAAAAACTTGATTTACAACCAGAACAGCAAGAGCTTGTAAAAGCAATATTGCAATTTACTAACCTAAAAATGAAAGCAATTTACTCGCAAATTGCATCAGGAAGAGTATAGAAGTAAAAGTTTCACTTACACCACTAAATCTCTATAATTTGGTCAGTAATACTATTCAGAATTTACTTATAATACTTAGTATGTTATAATTCACAATTTTGGAGGCGATAGTAAAAATCGTACCAATAACCCCAATTATTCTCGTTTGTCTTCAAAAAGCATTGCGTAAAAGCAAAGGGGAGATGTCCAATGGGAGCATCAAGCACATAAGTTATTTGATCATGATGACTCCAATTACCATTTACAAGCCAGCCGACACGTTCAGCAAAATCTCTGCACATCCTGTTTATATCTTCATTTTTATGGCTTACTGCTTGCCAAATACATGTTTGTATACTCAAGCCAAAATGGGCATTGCTGTACTTTAACCAGAGTTTATCAATAATCCGAATATCTTCACAAGAAAAACCACTGATCGATTCGCTAGATAAAAATAGATCGTTTATTCTTGCTTGTTCAGAAGGCAAGTTCTTTGTTTTTTGACCTGCAATTTTGAGGATAATTTTAGTGGTTTCTTCATCCGCTTCTTTCCACTTGCCTTCTGATAATAGATAACGCAGTTTAGAGTAATATATATCTGATTTAGTTTCTAGGTTGTGAGTTTCTTTTACGTTTACCTTCCACTGCTCAGGCTTAATTTTAGACGTTTCTAATCCGTCTCTTAGGTCACCTTTTTTCTCATCCTTCTCCTGAGTTAAGTTTTTAGAACCCTGTTTATATGCTTCCTTTTGATGCAAATAAATCTCTTTTAGTGTATCAATATATGGTTGGAGTAAATCTGATGACCACCTACCTAATGCAAACTCTGATTCTAAATGAAATAACTTTGGTTCATAGGTATGGTTGAGATGTAAGTAATACCAATCAGCAATAAATGCTGCTAAAATTTGGTGAATTGTGACAATAATTTGCCGAATAGTGCGAATAGCTCGAATCTCATCATTATCCGCAGCTTGTAAAGATTCTTTGACTTCTTCCCAGTTCCAAGCTGGCATGGAAATTTTAGCAATGTTATTATTTTGCGGGTGCCAAAAACTAACATTAAAATAAACTTCATAATCAGTTATTTTACTGTGCAACACTACTGTTGGCACAGGAGCCAAAATTTTTTGTAGTTGGCGCACATCTGTATCCTCAATCGAACGGACAAAATAGTTTCCATAAAATTCGACCGGACATAAGCCTCTATTGAAAGGATAGTCTTTATTTAGAAAACTTTTTAATTTCTCCGGTAATTCTATTTGTAAGTCATGTTGCAAAGAAGATGGGCAATTGGGGCTAATATTTGGTGGAGCAAACAATACCAATAAACGGTATTTTTTCTGTGCTTCAGCTAAAATACTGTAACTTTCTTCTTTATTAAAAATGGTTGCCAGCTTTTTATTTTCAAACATGGCGCGCATATTTTTCAATTTCTGCTGAATTTGATTAGCTTGCCATTCGCGCAATAGCTCTAAAAGTTGTTTGCTAAACTCACCTTGTAGTTGTGGTAGAAGTTCTTCTAGATGATTGTTACTAGCTTCTTGATATTTTATTAATGTTTCTATATAGCGAGTGTCATGCTTCACAGAAGATGGCAAAAAAGCAGATGTACTATAGCTATCGGCTATTGCTCCTAGTTTCCGCCCAACGCTGACAGCATTAACTTTCAGCAAGGATGAGAGGATGTTATCAATAACAATGGGTAGAGGTATAACTTTTGCGGAGTTTAGCATAAAAAAGCAAATTTTATTTCATCCTATAATTCAATCTGTTGTAGCTTGCTATCAGCAAGACTGCTACTAACTCTCTTTTTTTACTATTACCAGAGAGGATTTAAAACCTTGAATCTTTCAAGTACGTAGGTTTTGTCTATCACAGAAATAACAAGCATTGAAAATACTTATCATTCAGAATGATTTGTTATTAAAGATATGCTTTTTTGATTGCTCAAATTATATAAATATACATTGTGGTAAATTTTGAGATGACGATGAAAAAAGATACTACCAGATTTAGCTGTTTTAGGAAAGCGTCCCCAATAAAAATTCTGAACAATTTTCAGGCTAAAAGCCTTGTATAGTCGATAATATTTGTTTACAAATTAAATAAGTTTTTTGTATAGCTTGTTACATTAAACTTAGTAAAGTACACTAGACATCGCCAAAACCAGAGAGAAAGTTGACTGTTTGGGTTCAAATCTCTGCCAAGGTATTGCTTATAGCTGTACATTCTCATTTAGTGGCCTCTAGACTATAGCCTGCTACATCTATTTAGAGAAAAAATAACTGTAATCCTGCGTCACGTCTTATATCCAAGATTCAATCCTTAAAAGTCTTGGCTACTTTTGCAGCATCTATAATTAATCTTGCCCTCTTTAGTTCGTTACCATGTCGGAAGAAGATATCCGTGCCGCAAGGCTGGAAAAAGTAGGCCAGATCAAACAGTTAGGGATGAATCCCTATGCCTATCGTTGGGAATCTACCCACCACGCAGCGCAATTACAAGAAAAATTTACTGATTTGCCCAGTGGCGAAGAAGTTGATTTAGAAGTTGCCGTTGCCGGACGCATCCTAGCGCGTCGCGTCTTTGGTAAACTGGCTTTCTTCACTTTGCAAGATGAAACAGGCATTATTCAGCTTTATTTAGAGAAAAATCGCATCCAAGAAAGCATGGCAGATATTGATGCTGATGCTTTCAATCACCTGAAGCAACTCTCAGATACAGGCGACATCCTGGGAGTCAAGGGTACTATTAAACGGACTGAAAAGGGCGAGTTATCTGTCTACGTCAAGCAATACAGCATCCTCACCAAATCTTTGTTGCCTCTACCCGACAAGTGGCATGGGTTGACGGATGTTGCTAAACGCTACCGTCAGCGCTATGTTGACTTGATTGTCAACCCGGAAGTGCGGCAAACTTTCCGCCGTCGCGCCCAAATTACTGCGGGGATTCGTCGCTATTTAGAACAGCGGGACTTTCTAGAAATTGAAACGCCCGTTCTGCAAAGTGAAGCTGGGGGTGCGGATGCGCGTCCGTTTATCACCTATCACAACACCTTAGATATGGAGTTGTATCTGCGAATTGCCACAGAACTTCATCTCAAACGGTTGATTGTGGGTGGTTTTGAAAAGGTATTTGAATTAGGGCGAATTTTCCGTAATGAAGGAATTTCGACTCGACACAACCCCGAATTTACCACGATAGAAATTTACCAAGCCTACGCCGATTACAACGATATGATGGCGCTGACAGAGGGTATTATTACCACTGTTGCCCAAGAAGTACTCGGCACGCTGCAAATTACCTACCAAGGGGAAGCTGTAGATTTGACACCACCTTGGCGGCGGGTGACGATGCATGATGTAGTCAAAGAATCTACAGGCTTGGATTTCAATTCATTCCAAACATTGGAAGCAGCGAAAACAGCTAGTAAGGATGCTGATATTCCTGGTGTAGATGAAGCCCAATCGATTGGTAAGTTACTGAATCTTGCCTTTGAAGAAAAGGTAGAAAGCAACTTAATTCAGCCTACCTTTGTAATTGACTATCCCGTAGAAATTTCACCTTTGGCAAAGCCCCATCGTTCTAAGCCTGGTTTGGTGGAGCGATTTGAGTTATTTATAGTTGGGCGGGAAACTGCCAACAGCTTCTCAGAACTTACCGATCCGATTGATCAAAGAGAACGCCTAGAAGCACAAGCGGCACGGAAAGCTGCTGGCGACTTGGAAGCCCAAGGCGTTGACGAAGATTTTCTAACTGCCCTGGAATATGGAATGCCACCTACGGGGGGATTGGGGATTGGGATTGATAGATTGGTGATGCTATTAACAGATTGTGCCAGTATTCGAGATGCGATCGCCTTCCCTCTACTCAAGCCAGAAGGCAGCTTTCTTAAGGAATTTCGCTATGAGCCAAAAACTCAAACACTGACTATTGAATTTGATAGTGGAAGTGTTTACGAGTATTTCAAAGTACCTTCTAGTATAAAAGAAGACTTAGACAATGCGCCGTCTAAAGGTCAATATTTTAACAAGTTTATTAAAGGGAAATTTAAGCATGAACAATTGAGTTGAGATAGTAAGTCCCATTCAACAGTAGGGTGCGTTATGGCTTTGCCTAACGCACCATTTTTATGGCTCAATCTTTTATTAGCTTAGTTGCACTCACTTATTCTATTTAATTAAAGAAATTGAAAGTTCTACTGAAGAGTTTACTTTTTACATTCTCGTTATCCCTCTGTTTTCATCTGTCAAGGTTTACGATAATAGCAATTTTGCGAAAGTGAATGTTTGGGGGCTAGCCTCTATGCGTATAAATCAGCAACTTAACAAAATTTATAAAATTATTAACGAAAAGCCTCTATGGATACAGACTTTGATCTCAATACAAATTTTTGCTTGATAATGCTATAAAATAATCATAAAATCTCCGAAAGTCACTCATTTATTGAGGTTTAGCATTATTTGCAGGCAAAAGAAATTAAAAAGCAATTAAAGTCACTCATCGCAGAAGCATCTACAGTAGACCCCAGTTTGGCAAAAAGATTAGATGAGATTAATCGCTGGGTTAAAGATGTTAAGCCTGGTTCCTTAACTGCTAAAAAATTTGTACTGTTTTTTTTGCAACAGATAATTAAAGATGCGCTAATTTGGCTCGATATTCAAGCCCTAGCCTCTGAAGAGGAGCAGCAACAGTATTATGAGCGCATGACACCGACGGAATTATATTGGTATAGCTATTTATTTCCCAAGTGGTTAAACGAAACAGATCCCAAGTTTTCTATCTGGAAACAAAAACTCATGGCAGGCGAGTTTAATCAAGCTGATACTCATGTTCTGCAATCAATAGCTAGTGATATTGTGCATCGGCAAGGCACTTTTTGGCAGTGCTATATTGCGGACTTCTCAATGGCAACTGATATAATCGTAAGTAGTAGGCAGAATAAACCACTGTGTATTCAAATCACCAGTCTCTCTGATGAATTTTCTCAAGAAAAGTCTGATAATTGGAAAAACACCCTACAAGCCTGGGGTATAGAGAGAGGATTATTCTTGAGTTACAATCCCCATAATGTTAATTTTGTCAATCGGATAGTTAACTTATCGCTACATAACAGTGATAATTTGAAAAGAAAGATTTATTTAAAATTCAGTTTATAGTTCCAAGTAATTTGCATTTATGAGTTTTGTAGCAATAGGTCTTAACCAGACTGAATAATTATGGGGAAAGAAAGACCGACTCAACCGCAAGAGACATTAGAAGGATTGCTAGAACATTTAGAAGCAGCCAGGCAATTGCAAAAAGATTGGATGAATTATGGGCTTGATTGCGTCAACCTATATTTCGAGGATGTGGATGGAGACTGGTGGGAAAAGTGGGCGGAAGAAGAACCACAAAGTTTTGTAGAATCAGTGACAGCTTTCCTAGAAAGTAATGACTGGGTAGCGGTAAGAGTACGCAAGCAGCTAGAAAACAAATCACTTTCAGAAATTGCTACTAAGTTAGAAACTTACTTGAATTTTCCTGAAGAAGATCAGCTTTTTGCTGTGAAAAATTTGTTAGCAAGTTGGTTTTTTGGAGAGAATAATCGCAATACTAGTAATGAAATTGATGAAATTGAACTTTTGAATTTAGCAGTAGAACTTTTGGAGAAGTTAGTAGATATTCGGGAAACAAAGCAAGACGAATTTTAGTAGTTTTCGTCTATGCATCTGTACATTTTCCTACTCCGGCAAGAAAAATCTATCTAAACTCAATAGGGTGCATTAAGGACAACGAACGGTAACGCACCCTACTGCTGATAACTAATTTGCAACCTCAGCCAGTTCAATGATGCGACCTTCATAGTCCTTAACCAAAAAATTTAAGGGTTTCTGGTTACGAATTTTGAATTTTAAACCACGAGTTTCTACTCGCATTAAGAGCATTTCTAGGCAGTCGCGATCAAAGCAAACATGGCGTTGCTGATTTTTAGTGCCCAAGCTAGCTCCAGTAATTACGTGTAACTGGGTATTTTTCTTCAACTGATACCACAGCCCATCGCTAGCGTTATTCATCATTCTGCTAGAGAAACTAGGGCTTGTGGACATATAAAGTGGATCGATGCCGGTTGCGCCTATCGTTTGTTCGTAGTTGTAGTAATAGTGCAGAGGCACTTCAGCTGCGGGCAAATCTAGCAGCCCTTCATACAACTGACGGGCAATTTCTAAATCCGACACCATCACGGTGTGTACTTTCGGGGCACTGGTAAGGAACATCCACATAGCACCAGCGTATGCTGCTAGTAGCAGCACCATAATGCCTTGGGTGGAGAATAAGCTATCTAAGGGTAGGGAAGGCAGAAAAGAGCCTAAGGTAAAAGGAACAAGCAGGAACGGTATCACACTAGCTGCTATAACCATGAACAAAGCAATTATTGTATAAGGGAGCCGCTTTTTTTATTGTTGATTAAGACTAAGAATTAAGCCTTGCTTATAGTGTATCAATACTCTGAAGGTCTGAGTCTTAACCCCAAACAGGCCCACATCAAGATACTATGCGCTTAATTGCGAAATTGCCATTTCCAATAAAAATATATTAACAATTATCAACTCTCAAAGCTTGTGCAAATTCCCCACTTTCCCGAAGCCAATCACCCGCTAGTGAAGTCACTATTTCATCAGAGTGATCAAGAACTACTTACTTTGTTTCAGCAACATCCAGATACTGGAAAGTATTTTACGGCGATTTTTTGTCGTTATAGCCCGATAGTGTACACCTTGATTCGCCATTCGGCGCGATCGCCTGTGCAAGCAGATTATTTGTTTGCCCTCACTTGGCGCCATATTTACTATGAACTCCGTGGACTTGATTTAAACAGTCCCCAAGTGAACCAAGAACCTTTAACATTGCAAAATTGGCTGATCAACATGACAGCCTTCTGCATTAATGAAATTCAACTACCTCCAACAGAAGCAATTCATTATTCTCTCAAGGCCACTTCACCTGCGCTATGGTGTTACGTCGAACAAGCACTGGAACAACTACCAGCTGTTTTGCGGTTTGTAGTGTTAATGGCTCAGACTTTCCGCTGGAGCGAAACGCGAATTGCTGCCTACCTACAAGCTGAAGGAGAAAATCTCACACCCGTTGATGTAGCCAATTTTCTTCAGGAAGGATATCGTATGTTAGAGGACAAATTACCTGGAGATATTCGCGCTATTTACTTGGGAGAAGATTTAGTCCAGTCTTAACTTAAGTGAAAACGCGTATAACTTACCTATAATTTGAAAATTTAACACTTTTTGTTAGCTCATTCTACTTAAAACCGAAATTTTCCGGGTAAGTTTTATGAAACAACGGTATTTCTTACCTGAGGGTATTATTTTGGATTTAGCTCCAACCCTCAGATCGAGACGCTATGGGTTGTGGATTTTGAATTCTGCTATCGTTGGTTCGCGCCAAAATGACAAATTCAAGCTTCTGACTTCTTGCTTTTTAATTTTGGCTGTTTTTCTTAGTCCCTTAGCCGCAAGTGCAGCTGACATTACGCAACAGCTCCACCGTCCTTTAAATAGTTCGGTTTTGCGAGAATCAAGGGATAAAGCAGATAGTTTGCTGCGTATCGGTGAACAACAACAGCTATCAGGATATTCAGAGAAAACGATTGATTCCTGCAAGCAGGCGTTAGAAATTTATCGCTCACTTGGCGACTTTAATGCACAAGGTAATGCTTATGATTTGCTGGCTAGGGCTTATATCCAGCTAAGTCGTTTTAAGGATGGGGAAGATGCATTGCGCCGACGTTTAGCGATCGCCCGCGATACTAAAGACTTTCAGGCTCAGATTTTCGCACTGAATAATATTAGTACATTGCTGCTGCAAAAAGGAGAATTTACCTCAGCAGGAAAAACCGTTGAAGAAGCACTGACAATTGCTCACAACGTTAACAATGTTGCAGGCGAAGGACTATCTTTGAGTAATTTAGGGTTAGTGACTGCCAGGTTAGGAAATTACAACAAAGCAATCAAATTGTACGAAACTGCCTTATATTTCCGCCGTCAAGCTGGCGATATTCTTGGTGAGACAAATACCCTCAATAATTTGGGTGACGCCTACCTCGCAGTAGGAAATTATCCCGATACAATTGGTAGTTATGGCGCGGCACTGCGGATAGCTAAAACGAAGCGCGATCGCACTAACTATTTACGGGCGATTGATGGTTTAGTCACGGCTCACAGTTCTGTAGGACGCTATGAGCGTGCCTTTGACTTATTAGAACAACGTCTAGTAGTCGCCAGAGAATTACAAAATCTGCGGGAAGAATTTAAAGCTTTTAAGACTTATGCACAGTTATACGAGCAGCTAGGTAATTACCCAACTGCCCGTAACTTTTACGAAAGAGCGCTGATACTGGCGCGGACTTTAGAAGACAGCAAACAGGAAGTGCTATTGGCTGATAAACTGACTAAAATGCCCAAACGTTGAACCGTAGCTTACATCCTGATGAATCTAGATTCTGAACTTATTCAACGCGAGTTCGATGGATGTGATGTCTCTAGAAACTGCTTTGCCATTGGGCAGAGGCTGGTTAGAGAAATCTATCGAACTCACATCAGTTCAAGAATACTGCGCCATTTTCTTGAATCCTCATGGCTTTTCTATCTTGGGCTAAGTCGGTTGTTTCGTTTAATCTAACTTCTAATATCCCTGTTTCTGAAGAGGCTTGTGGAGTTACCGTCAGCAGTCCGCCATCTTCCCGTTGAAATGTCACTGTTGTTGGCGCACGTAAACCTTGCAGGATTACGTCAGACTGACCTCGTAGGGATCGCTGAGTTGTATCGCCAATTACTTGGTAAGCCACATTAGCCCCAGTTTCATTTACCAGTCTGATATTTACCCGACCATTGGTAGGACTAACCATGGCAATTGGTGATTGCTGTGGCCCTGTTAATGGCGTTTGATTTACAGAATTTTGTTGTGTAGCCGTTCCAGATGTATTGGGTATAGCCGAACTATCAGTTGGCATTTGCTGGGAGCCATTATAAGGTGCTTGTTGGCGGATTGTAGGATTGGGACTAACTCCTGAAGCATTTCCTGAAGGCATGTCTCCACCGACACCCATCCTTGTTTGGTCTGCTGATGGATTGATAGAAGTATCATTAGCAGGAAGCTGCCCTTGTGCTTGCAATCTTTGTGTTAAAGCATTAGGCGGACATCCTTGAGGAACTAAAACACGACTATTATGTGGTTCTTCGTAAAAAATTCTTGGACATGGATTAGCCCTTGTAGAGGGATTTGGCTGCGGTGTTACTGGTGTTTGAGCAAATACTGGCATACCAATCAGTAATCCGCCGCAAATAGCGCTAAGTACCTCAGCAGACTTGCGAAGCTTTTGATAATTTCTACTCATGGTTCACTCCTGAATTTTTTTGATTTGTCTTTTTTGATAAATTTCTAAATCAGCAAATTAAATCACTTAGTAAAATTCCGAAATTTAAACTTTTATAGCTTGTTCTTTTTGCACAATTTATTTTTTTTACATCTTTTAAATTTAATAATTTAATTTAGTTGTTTAATCTAACTATAGGCTTGAAAATAATTTAAATTCAGGTAACTGTTTCCATCTCAAGAATGAGAAAGCTAAATCATAAGTTATAGCTGTGCATAAGATGGCAACATATTCCAGAAGCCGTTACTAAAAATCAGTTTTTTCTTTCTTTGTGAAATCAAAATCTAATGATTCTAAATCTTTAGTGCCATTTTAAAGCCAAGTTTGTTATCATTTAAATAACTTATTTTGTTTAATTATTAAATTAATTCGTTCTTCGGAGTTAGATATAAAAATAGTGGCGTATTTTAAATGAGTTATGAATTTTTATTAATTCATAACTCATATTTCAAAAATCCTAGCTAAAAGCGATCGCTACCTTTAAGCTTCTTGCCATAGTTGGCGGACGTGATCAGGTAACCAGCTAGCAATTTCCTCGATTCGTTCTGGTGACAATTCATCTTTAGTCGCAGAAAAAACTGCCTTAACAAGCTGTTCACGGTCTACATTTGGGGGCATAGTACCTTCATTTGCCACCCGGAATAAAAAGCGATCGCTATCAATCTTAAAAATACCAGGGCCTTGCCAAGGTGGTCGTACCCGGCTCAGAAATCCTACAATTGGATTGGTATCGTGCCATAAATCTGCAATTTCCATTTGCAGGGATTTATCATCAGTTGTTTCAGCTGGTTTGTGCAGTTCTTCTTCAACCCGATCAGCAGCTTCTGTAGTCATCAGGTCGCGCATCACCCGATATACTACCTCAGTTAAATCTCTAGCATCGTAAGGATCGGCTAAACCAGCTTTTGTCATGACCTTATCTAAAAAGGGCATATCCTTGGTATCGATGGGTCTTGATGATTCTTTTTTAAGAGATTGAGGAGGATTTGCTTCCATTTCTTCTAAAATTTGGCGACCTTTTTCTGTGAGTTCTGCTTTTTTAAAAGTGATTAAGTGAGGTAAAGGCCCGTCTGGCGCACCGTAAGTATTGGCAACCCTAAAGTCGAATTCTTTCGGATTGACAACATTGGGAACATCTTTTTGGTTGCCGTAGGCATTACCTGTAAACTCGGCATTAATGTAATGGTTTTGATTCAAGTAGTCTAAATGTCCCAAGAAGTCTGCTACTGATATTTGTCGATTTCCAAAGTCGGCCTCAGTAAACTTAACTTCGTGCATTCCTGTGCCAGTTTCACTAATTTTCTTAAGTAAAACATAGGCAATATCTTCTTTGATAGTAATTGGCATTTAACCTCCGATAAAGCTTTCACAGTTGCATTTTCCCAACCAAAAATGACAGTTTATATCACTACTCAGTGAAGTATCAGGAGTAGGTATATCAAACTGTTGGCAGTTAGATTAATGGCTCATAACTGTAAGTGTTGCTATATAAGTTAGTAGGTAAAGTTAACTATTTTCATCTGTCACAGGAAACAAATATCGAATATAAAATTAAGACTCAAGAGTTATTGGTAAAGTGACGGTAAAAGTTGAGCCTTTGCCAAAGCTGCTTTCAACTTGAATCTGACCTTGGTGATGTTCAACAATAGCTTGGGCGATCGCTAGTCCCAATCCTGTACCTGTAGAACTTTCTGCGATCGTATTCCCAGCCTTATGGGTACGTGCTGGATCTACCCGATAAAAACGGTCAAACAAGCTTGGTAGCGCTTCCAAGGGAATACCAATTCCATTATCAATCACCTTAATTTGCAACTGAGCATGGCTGTAACGTAGCCCAGCAACGCGATTGATTCCTTCTAAACGTGCCAATTCTACATTCACCCGTCCACCAGATGGAGTGTACTGTAAAGCGTTGCTAATCAAATTAGTGAACAGTCGTACCAGTTGATCCCAATTACCGATAAGCGTGAACCAATTTTCTAACAATTCAGGGTTGGTTTCCGACGTTGGCGGATCAACCAAGTCCAAACAGAGGGTAATTTCTTTTTCAGTGGCTAAAAGTTGTTGTTCTTCCAGAACTTCCATCAGCAAAGCATCCATTGGACAAGAAGAAAAATCATCTTTGCTGCTACCGCTATCCTGCCGTGCTAGAAACAGTAAATCATTAACTAACTTACCCAACCGTTGAGTTAACCGTTCCACTACTTTTAATTGTTGCCGATAATTGAAAGAAGTAGTAGCTTCTGTCTCTGCTAACTCTAACTCCGCAAGGGCAACTTGCACATTAGTTTGAATCAAAGTAATCGGACTTCTGAGTTCGTGGGAAGCATCAGCGGTAAATTGTTTGAGGCGTTGGTAGGAATCACCTACTGGTTCCATTGCTTTACCGGAAAGAAACCAACCGCTTGCTCCTACGGATAGCACCATTAATCCTGTACCCAGTGCTAAATCAAAAATCAATTGACGACTGGGTTTGGTAACTTCAAACCAGGGATGGCTAACGCGCAGATATCCCAATACTTGACGTCCCACTTCCACCCGTTGTGTGACTTGTCGCAATAATAATGTTGAGTCTCCCCTGTCTCCCTTAAATACACGCACAGTTTCACCAGTGCGGTTAGTATGAATGGGAATATTTAGAGGTGTGGAGAGAGTTGACCAAATTAATTGCCCAGTAGGGCTAAACCATTCTAGGTCAATGTGATCATCTTCTACAGTGTCAGCCTCGTCATGAAAACTAGCTTCTACATTAATCCGGAATTTATCAGCATCGGTGTTGACTGGCTCAACCACAAGTGTAGATGCACACCGACTTGTCGTTAGACATCGTTCTACTATCTCGACAACATGATTTAAGGTGTCGTCAATCCGCTCAATCAGCGTACTACGAACATATAAATATACTCCACTAGCAAATACTAGTAGTAATACAGCAGTTACCGCAGTGTACCAAAGGGCAAGACGGCGACGAGTAGCTTGAAACATAGCTGTGAATTGAGATTTCTTTAAGATTTCTAACGCAAGTTAAGGATGTTGATTACTTAAGTTGTGAGTGCTGAGGAGCCAGTGCGTTGCGGGGGTTCCCCCCGTTGTAGCAACTGGCGTTGCTGAGTGCTAACAGGCAATAGGCGATAGGAAACTCCTTGTCCCCCTTCGGGTTCGCAGTCGCCTGCGGGAGGGTTTCCCTCCCGCAGCGCTGTCTCACCTTGTCTCTTTGTCCCCAGTCCCCAATCCCCTTGTTACCCTATTTCATTTACTATGTTTATTATTCTCCAGTTGAATGGGCTGCATCTGTCTGCCCTGAGGTCATGATGGCAAAATCCAAGAAGAGCACTACTCCCATCAATCTGAGTGATCCCCAGTACTATATCAATCGAGAGTTAAGTTGGTTGGAGTTTAATAGTAGGGTATTACATGAAGCCTGCGACCAGCGAACGCCACTTCTGGAACGACTCAAGTTTTTGGCTATCTTCACCTCCAACTTGGATGAGTTTTTCATGGTGCGGGTTGCAGGCTTAAAGCAACAAGTAGAAGCGAAAGTCGGCCAATTAAGTCCTGATGGTCGCACACCACAACAACAGCTAGATGATATTAGGTTTACCCTTAGTCCTCAGGTAACCAAACAGCATCAACATTTTGAGAAAGTACTACGACCCTTACTGGCAAATCATAAAATCCATATCTTGGATTACATAGATTTGACTGAGAAACAGCGAAATTATCTGCAAAACTACTTTGAAGAACAAATTTTTCCGGTTCTGACTCCCTTAGCGGTTGATCCCAGCCACCCCTTTCCCTTCATTTCTAACCTCAGCCTCAATTTAGCAGTAGTGGTGAAAAACCCCGAAACTGAAGAAGAACTATTTGCCAGAGTTAAAGTTCCTAAAGTTTTACCGCGATTTTTACCTTTACCGCCAGAGTTAGGAATTCAGCACAACGGTCAACCTGCCTACTGGACAGGAGTACCTTTAGAACAGGCGATCGCTCATAACTTGGATTTCCTATTTCCGGGTATGAATATTCAGGAATATCACCCGTTCCGAATTACCCGTGACGCCGATTTAGCATTAGAAGAAGATGAAGCAGACGACTTGTTATTGGCGATCGAACAAGAACTGCGAAAACGACGTATGGGTGGTACACCAGTACGCTTAGAAATTCAATCCCAGACCCCCGAAGCAATACGTTCCCGGTTGCTGCAAGATTTGGAATTAACAGAAAGCGATGTTTATGAAGTAGATGGTCTTTTGGGACTGCGAGATTTGATGTACTTTATGGCATTGCCACTACCAGAACTCAAAGATCCACCACGACAGTCAGTAGTGCCTACCCGCTTGCAATGGCTTAGGGAACCAAGTGTAGAACCAGATGCCCTAGAGTTAGAGGAAGGAAAAGACTTTTTTGCAGTAATTCGAGAGAAGGATTTGCTAGTACACCATCCTTACCAATCCTTTTCGTCAACGGTGGTGCGCTTTATTACTCATGCCGCCCATGACCCGAATGTCTTAGCCATCAAGATGACCCTTTACCGCACTTCTGGAGATTCACCCATCGTCAACGCTTTAATTGCTGCTGCCGAAAATGGCAAGCAAGTATCTGCACTGGTGGAATTAAAGGCGCGATTTGATGAGGAGAATAATATTTACTGGGCAAGGCGTTTAGAAAGAGTCGGGGTTCACGTTGTCTATGGTCTAGTGGGGCTGAAAACCCATTGTAAAACCATTATGGTAGTGCGGCGAGAAAAAGACCGTATGCGTCGCTATGTGCATATTGGCACTGGTAATTATAATCAAAAAACGGCACGTCTTTATACAGATTTAGGATTGTTCAGCTGCCGCGAAGAATTAGGTGCAGATATTACCGATTTGTTTAATTTTTTGACGGGCTACTCTCGACAAAAATCTTATCGGGAAGTGCTAGTTGCTCCTGTAAATATGCGCGATCGCTTTTTGGCACTAATTAATCGTGAAATCGAAAATACTAAAAATGGATTTTCCGGGCGCATCGTTGCCAAAATGAATGCCCTAGTCGATCCGCAAATTATTGCCACTTTATATGAAGCTTCTCGTGCCGGAGTGCAAATTGACCTGATTGTTCGGGGTGTTTGTTGTTTGCGTCCAGGGTTAAAAGACATCAGTGAAAACATCCGCATCATCAGCATAGTCGGCCGCTTTCTGGAGCATTCGCGCATTTATTATTTCTATAACAATGGTCAAGAAGAAATTTATATTGGTAGTGCCGATTGGATGCGCCGCAACCTAGATCGACGGGTAGAAGTAATTACCCCCATAAAAGACCCAGATATTGCTAAGGATTTGCAAGAAATATTAGGAATTATGTTGGCAGACAACCGCCAAGCTTGGGAGTTACAACCTAATGGTAGTTACATACAACGGCGCCCCTGTGATGACGCCCCAGAAGCCAATTCTCAAAAAACTCTTATAAATATGGCATTACGCTCAACTAGCCTGGCATCAACTTTAATTGATCCAAAAAAGAATTCTTTTCATCTTGACAATTAGCTTAACTAGGTATTTTTAGAAAACTTTAATGTTTTACAAACTTAACTAAAATTTCTTTGCCATATCTACACACATTATTCAACCATAGGATAGAGTAACTGCTAGTACTTGTTACCTTAAACTATAAGGGTTGTTGTAGCTTGTTTATTTCCCTTGAATGTTAATGTTGTCCTGTGAGTCTTCTACCTTGCGTGTTCTAGTCGTTGATGATCACGAACTGACTCGTTTAACCCTACAATTAGCCTTTTCTTGCCAAGAAAATATCCAAGTAGTTGGTTTAGCTACTAATGGTCAAGAAGCTATAGAAATGGTTAAACGTTGCCGCCCTGATGTGATTGTTCTAGATTTGCAAATGCCAGTTATGGATGGTTGGAGTGCGTCTAGTCATATTAAAGCTATCTCTCCCAACACTCAGATACTTGCTTACTCTTCAGTGGAAGATGCGAATCTTCACCAGACAAAAGCAATGCCTAGCTTTGATGATGTTTGTAAAAAGGATGTACCTACAACCGAACTAATTGCTTTGGTCAGGCAGTTAGGACAACGAGGAGGAGATGGCTCATCTGTAGGATAAATGATACGGCACAGTTATTGGAATAACCCAGCAAGGTTCAATTCTGGGGACTTAAGGACAGTTTATTACTTAAAGGCGTCGGTAGACCGTCAATTTACGGTTCTACCGACGTAGTTTTTAATTTTTACTAATGTCTAGTTAAGCTTAATTGCTTTCCGTTTCTGGAATTGTGCGTCTAAATTCATCAATTAACTCATCCATTTCTTCTAAAGCTTGATTCACATCAATTCTTAAAGTTCCTAGATTTGGTTGCTCTAGCAGACTTAGTAGGTACTCGCGTTTGCTCTGAATTACGGCAATGCGTTCTTTTATAGTCTGTATATCCATTGTTTTTTGCAGCCTTTAAGTATGTTCAAATTTAAAATTAACGCAAAACAAGGCGAGACGGGTTCAATTTGTAGATTAATCTAGGCTTTTGGGGCAATACATTCATTGAGTAGCTTTAGCCAAGGCTCTTCCCTAACTTGTGGTTTATACCTGATGATAATAAAACTAAGGTTTTAAGAATTTATACAAACCCAAGATTATGTTACGCCAAATTTCTTTGGGAACACTCGGTTTAAGCATCGGTAGTATATTGACTCTTGTTGGCTTCGTAGCTTACGCCGCCGATAATGCCACACTTAATCTTGTAGGATTTTTTTACGGATTTCCTCTATTGCTGGGAGGATTAGCGCTTAAAGCTAATGAACTCAAACCCATCCCTTTTAGCCAAGCTACTACACCAGCAGTGTTGTTATTGCGAGACCAACAAGCAACTGTCACCCAAAATAAAATTCGTAAAGATATCACCCGATATTGTTACGGTCAAGATGCCCATCTCGATAGAGCACTCTCTTACTTAGGTCTTGGTCAGACAGACGAACAAAGGCCAGTAATCACAGGATTACAAGAAAGAGAAATTAATGGGGCTTACGCTTTAATTTTAGAATTTAATTCGCCTTTGATACCAATTGATATTTGGCAGCAAAAGCAGGAAAAAATGACTAACTATTTCGGCCCTGGAGTAGAAGTTCAAATAAAACAGTTAGATGACAACAAAATTGAATTAGCATTAATCACTACGAAAAACTAGCCTCGCAGGACTTTGAGTATCTAGCCTCCCCCCTTTAAAAGGAGAACCAGCGCCGTGCTAAGGCATTCGAGTCTTGGTGATTTACCAGCTTGAGGCGACTGGCGTAAACTAGAGAGGATCAAAAAATAAATATTTGATCCTTCTCAAACATCCTCTAAAGAAGTTACTTTTCTAAGCGTACTGCATACCACTGCAAATATTTGCCTGGTCCTATATCCAATGAGCAAGTAGTATCGATCAAATACTTAGCTTGGTCTTCCACTACATCAAATTTTTGTAAATCAGGTGGCAAATCTTGAAAATTAAGTCCTTCTAGAACTATCTTGAGCTTGTCCAATAACTCTGAGGCAGTAAGGAATTGTTCTGGTTGGTTTGTTTCTAGGACAACAAAATTGTCCTGCATATACATTAAAGAATTGGGCATTTTATTTTGGTTATTTATGTTGACTCTAAACTTCTGGCTACTTCTTGTAAAAATACACAAATATCATGCACTAATTGCGAAGGATTTATAAATTTGTCTTGGATTGAGTATCGACATATGTTTTAAAAACTTTAAGGTTTTGGTTAATTTAGCTATCAAATTAATATTTATAATAAAATACTACTTATTTTTTTAAGATATATCTATAACAATACTTATGTTAACAAACCATCTACCTTTTTGAAGCTGGATAAGTAGCTCAGTTTGTAAGTCAGGAATTCTACTTGACCCAATAGCTTGCACTCTACCTTTTATTAATCTGATGAATTAGCTCTAAAGTCGGAAAAGCTTGCTGAAAGGACTGAATAGTTTTGTTCTGTCTGTTAAGAAGATTTACAATGAGATATTTTCTGAGCGTATTTTGGCAATTACGCTTTTCTTCCTTAGTGTCAAAAATTACTGCGTAATTAAGGAATCAAGCTGAGTATTTGAAGTTTTCTGATAAATGGCAATTCGACTTTAGTAGTAGGGAAATATAAGTAATAACATTTATTACTATGCCTATAGCTAGACAAAATGATAACAATTGCCTTTATATTTCAAATAAATTGTCTATGCAACTTAACCATCTGCGATTTGCTTGGGTGAGAATTATCAAGCATTCTATTCTCCGACAGCAGGATAAAGTTTTGCTGCCAGTTTTGGCATTGATGAGAGAGCAAGCGTCCCTATTGTTTAGCAGCACAGCCTTTTTTCAGGAAACTCTAAAAGCTCGCTGCGTAGATAAATTGTTCAACCTAAGATTGGTATTACAGGAGATGCAACAAACGGGTACATCAAAAAGCTGCTTATTACTAGCTTCTATAAATCCGCTCATTTCTGGGCAATCATGGTACACCAAACACATGTTTTCCCTATTTATCTTCTCTTTGATCGCCTGTCAACTAGAATTCTGAATACGATAAAAACTATCGCTTACAGGCGATTTGGTTAGGGGGCAGGTTTTCTTAGACTCGCCCCTAGTTATGCTCTCATTTTGTGTGGAACGCAATTCATGTCAGGCATAAGCCCATTTTCTCTTTCTAAGCAACCGCCACTGATTTTAGTGGCTGATGATGACAAGACCATCCGAGTGCTGTTGCGTAAAGCTATGGAACAAGAAGGCTATCGAGTGGTCGAAGTGAATGATGGTAAGCAGTGTTTAGATGCTTACCAGACAATTAAGCCGGATATCGTTTTGCTTGATGCGGTAATGCCTGTGATGGATGGCTTTACATGCTGTCAGCAGTTGCTGAAGATTGCTAGAAATAATCTGATTTCAGCTCTAGCAACTTTTGACACTGACTCTGCTCTAGGTAATACTGTAATCTCAAAGCTATGGGAGCGCACTCCTATATTGATAATTACATGCTTGGACGATGAAGACTCGGTAAACCGTGCCTTTGAAGTAGGGGCAACAGATTACATTACCAAGCCTATTCACTGGGCTGTTTTGCGCCAGAGGTTACGACGACTCCTACAACAAGCCCAAGTCTACAAACAATTGGAGGCGGCCAATCAAGCTTTGCAGCATCTGGCTAACGTGGATGGCTTAACGGGGTTAGCTAATCGTCGCCGCTTTGACGATTATCTTAATACTCAGTGGATTAATTTAGCACAGGAGGAATTGCCTTTATCCTTAATTTTATGTGATATAGATTTTTTTAAATTTTACAATGATAATTATGGTCACCCAGCTGGGGATCTTTGCTTACAAAAGGTGGGTACTGTGTTAAGTGGTAAAGCACAGAAAAATCATGATTTAGTAGCACGTTATGGCGGAGAGGAATTTGCTGTAATTATGCCTAATACCCATGCACTTGGTGCAGCTCACGTTGCTGGGGCAATGCAAGCTGGAGTGAGAGATTTGCAAATTGTTCATGATGGTTCTGCTGTTAGTCAGTATGTCACCCTGAGTATGGGGGTGGCAACTATGGTTCCCAGCTGGGAATCTTCACCTTTAGATTTGATTGTTGCAGCAGATAAGGCACTTTACCAAGCCAAAGCAGAGGGGCGTAATCGTATTATTCTCAGGTAAGTGAATTTTGTAAAATATTAGAAATATAGTTAAATAATTCAAAATTTAAAGGCAAAAAATTCAAATTTTGTGGGCATTCTGGCATTTAAAGTTACACGATTTAAATTTTAAATTTATGACAAATTTAACACTGATCTGCGGTTTTAAGTGATTAGGGATTAAAGTATAAGTACGAATTTTTATAAGTCTATCCAAGCTTAATCAATACTAAGACGGATAAACCGGCAAAGTGAAGTGGAACCATGCTCCGCCATTGGGTACAGAGTCTACCCAAATTTGTCCATAGTGTGCCCGAATTATACGTTGGCATAAACAAAGACCAATGCCATAACCTTCTGTACCCTCGTCTCTTTGCAAACGAAAATGGTTTTCAAAGATGCGATCGCGGTTTTCATAAGGAATTCCTGGCCCGGTGTCGCCAATACTGAACTGAACTTTTTGAGTAGTCCGGTGCAACCCAGCAACACTAATTTTGCCCCCAGCAGGGGTGTATTTGATGGCGTTGTCCAGCAGGTTGACTAGCACTTGCTGTATGCGCTCCGGATCGGCATACACATAAGGCAAATCTTTAGGGATATCTGTTTCTATCTTTTGGGATTTGGCATTGTAGCGATCGCGCAATTCTTCTAGTACATCTAGACAGAGTTTGCCGATTTGCATTTTTTGGGGTACGATTGGTAGCTCAGTATCATTTCCCCTGCCTACCTGCAAAAGATCCGTAATCATACGGTCAATTGTCTTGGTTTGGCTGCGGGCTTGTTTTAATAAGTGCGCTGTCATTGCCGGTTTCAAGCGCTGGAATTCGCCTGTCTCAGTATTATAGTTCGATTGAAGAGTTTCTATAGCGATCGCGGCAGCAGTTAAAGGATTGCGGAGGTCATGCGCCAGCATAGCAATTACCCGGTCTTTAAATTGCAACTGCTCTTGAAGTTTCTCTTGTTCCTGTTTCAAACGAAAAATTTCGTCAGAGAGGCGGATGAGTTCGGCGGAAACAGCAACTGAACTAATTGTAGATTTAGGTGATGCTAGGCGGCTATTGTCGTCTATACGTTCTTGTAAGCCTTCCTGTAATTTCAAATAAGTATCTACACCGGCTTGCCAACGCGGCCACCAGTTTTTCAATTGAGCGATGATGTTACTCCCAGCGATGATTTGCCTGGGTTCTGGGTGGATTTTGATTAAAGCTGGCGTTGCTACTAATTTAAAGTGTTCCGCCAAATGGGGTTGTTGTCCGACATCAATAATTTGAAGTTCAAATTGATACCCAGCCTGCAATTCTGTTAAGTAAGCACGTATTCGCTGAACCTGTTGTCGGGACTTGGGGCGTCCATCGACAAACAGCAACAGCTGGAGTGGAGCCTCAGAATAGCTCGGCTGATCTTGGGAAACTGGCATGTAATCGTGTTTCAGCACTGGTAACAACCCGGCGACGCTTTACAGAAACTAAAATGGACTGACGCTTGTCGGTGGTCGTTCTTTCTTTTCAATTTAATATCTATTTTAGATTTTTCATACTCTTCTCAGAACAAGGTTTTTCACATGAGATGCATCTTTTTCAGCTTTTTACTTCCTTTTTGCTTAGGTTCTGTTCCAGGTAATACTCAAACGCATCATTATAATGCCCAATATTACCCAAATCAAAATTTAAAAGCAGAATCTGCCAGTGAAAACTTTTATACTATGGCAAGTCTGCTGGTGCAAGAGCAAATAAATCTAATTGCTCGGATTGAGCAAGCTATTGCCTCACCTGATGTGAATCGGATGCGATCTGTCCGAGGACAACTCACTGTCCATACCAAGTTTGTAGAGAACTTTCTCAACAGTCAATACAAAAGTCCTAAAACCTTGTGTAACTCAAGAGCAGACTTCGCTACTAATTCCCCTTTAGGCGAGCAGTTAACTGAGTCACAATTAAAAATTTACTGTTCTTTGTATGCTTCTAGCCAGGAATTATTAAAACTTTCTCCAGTGCTAGATCGCTTGTTATCTCGTCGAGGTGAATTAGCCTTAGTTAGACAATTACCCTTAGTGACTGGCGAACGCCAATTAGATCCTGTGCTTTCGATTGCGCCAGTGCAGCGTCCTAACCTCGGCAAACTGGCAGTACCCTTTTCTACACAAGAACCGAATTTAACTTCACCCGCACTACCAATTATTGGTAGGACTGCGAAAACAGCCATAGCTGACTATGTACCGCCTCTGCAACCAGCGATCGCACCACCACAAGAAGCACTCAATATTGTGGCATCTGCCAAGAAACTCTTGACTACAGCACAGGTAGAATTCCCCTCAGGCACTCGATTTACAGATCCTGGGGAAACTTCTGCGATACTTGAGCGCTTTAGCTACGACATCGACCCCCAAGAACCACAAATTTACACTAAGTTTCTGGAATTGCCTGGTACTGGTATTTTCCGCGTATTACCTGATTTGGCTTACCATCGTCCACCGAATACTCTCCAGAATCGATTGCAAGCTAGTGTCAGCGAACGTTATCCTTTCCCCTCTTTGGGCAATACTAAAGGCGGATTTACTCCAAGTCTAACACTTCAGATGGTTGGAGAACGTTTTCAGTTAGAGCATCCAGGAGTAGATTACAGTTTCATGGTGGATCTGGGCGATGTTCCCCTAGATAAGTTGGATAATAGGCTGCAAGCTGTTGCGCGATCTACACGAGAATTCTTTCTCAACTACCAGCCTCCTAAGAAGTTAGATGATTTACAAGTAGAAAGGCGGCGATTCCTCACTGGCAAAGACCAGAACTGGAATTTAAGTACAGTAATTTTAACTAATGCTAAAGCCGAATTAAACCACACTTATTTGGTGCGATCGCTACAATTTCAACTACCAGAGATCATGTTGAGTGGCACACAACTTGCTCGACAAGCACCCAGCACTTTAGAGCAATTACAACAGATGCACAGCAGTGACATCATCTTTGCCTTTCGTCCAGTTCGTCGCCGTTCTGATGGTAGCTACACGGTTCTTTGGCGAGTTCTAAATCAGTTTCCCGAACCACAATTATCAGATTACTAATTTTTTTTAGTTATCTATAATACCAAAAATGAAAAATTGCTATAACTTTTTTCTATTAAGGCTGTATTCCTGACAATGTTACTTCGACGGCATTTCAGGGAACTTTATAACTGTAAGTTCTCAGACAAAATTACTATGCCTGCCAATTCACCCCATGTTGCTATATTCTTACGCTCCCTCTCAGGTGGCGGAGCTGAACGGAGTATGGTGAATTTGGCACAAGGCTTTGTTGATCAAGGCTTGAGAGTAGATTTAGTGCTTACTAGATCTGATGGCCCTTACTTATCAGATGTGTCGTCTAAAGTACGGATTGTAGATTTGCAAGCTCCAAAGCTGCCAACCAGTCTGCCTAAATTGATGAACTACTTACGGCAGAATCAACCAATAACCCTACTTTCGGCGCTACACTATCCTTGCGAGATTGCTTTATGGGCTAAGTATCTCTCTAGAATGTCCACAAGAGTAGTAGTGTCGGAGCACAATACACTTTCCCAAGAAGCAAAACGCTTACCACAGCTTACAGCACGTCTAACGCCTTTAACATCACGGCTTTTTTACCCGTGGGCAAATAGTATTGTAGCGGTTTCTCAAGGGGTTGCAAAGGATCTGTCTCAGGTAACAGGATTACCTCCAGAAAAAATTCAGGTTATTTACAATCCAATAATAACTCCTGAAATTTTGAAACAGGCGAAAGAACCTGTAGAACATCCTTGGTTTCGCTCTGGAGAACTACCAGTAGTGTTGGGTGTAGGGCGTTTAATGGAGCAAAAAGATTTCCTCACCCTCATCAATGCTTTTAATTTAGTACAACAGGTTATACCAGCTCGGCTGGTAATTTTGGGTAGTGGAACTGAGCGTTCTCGTCTTGATGCACGAGTGCGAGAATTAGGCTTAAAAAATCATGTGGCAATGCTTGGTTTCCAGAAAAATCCATATGCTTATATGGCTCAAGCAGATGTGTTTGTGTTGTCTTCAGCTTGGGAAGGTTTTGGAAATGTACTTGTAGAAGCGATGGCTCTGGGAACTCCAGTAATTTCCACAGACTGCAAGAGCGGGCCTGCGGAAATTCTTAATCATGGTAAGTACGGTTCGCTAGTTCCGGTGGGTAATAGTGAAGCTATGGCAGAGGCAATTTTAAATGTATTATCTGGAAAATTTCCATCAGTTGATTTAACTTGGCTTGAACAATTTACTTTAAAAGCATCAGTATCCAAGTACATTCAGGTACTCAACATCAACTAAATATAATATTTAAAACATAATTTTAATATTGGTCATACTATTGCAATCCTTAATTCTATTAATATGAAGACTATTGAATTGGCAAATACTAGGCACAAGCATAATGAAAATCATCTTATTGCCTGCATTACTAGAGTCTTGTTGATTGCCTACAAAGAATCAACTCAGCAGCTTGAAGAAGTATTGATCACAGAAGGCTTCCAACCCGAAGTTCTTAGGCAAGAAACTAAAGCGGAATTTCAGGAATTTTCTCGTAGTTACCTGTGTCTAATGAACCACAGACGAGCCTGGGAAATAGCTACTCAAGAGGCTAAACCTACAATCATTATTGAGGCAGACTTCGTTCCAGTAGTTAATTTTGGCAAGTTACCTCTACCGTTTAATCCTAACCACGGTGATGTTGGAATTAGCTGGTTATATACCTGTGCGCCGCAACTATACAGTGTTGCATCTGATGGCTATGGTGAAGGGTTTTCTGCTTCAACAGTCGCTTATATTGTGACTCCACAAAGTGCCCGTTACTTACTAGAACTAGTAGATGAGATTAACGCGAAAGTGGGAGCCAGTAACTATTCAAGTTGGGACTCTACTATTGATTCTTTTCTCCGCAACAAAAATTTGAAAAACTATATTCCTTGGCGGAACTATGGCGAACATGGAGGTTTACCCAACCCTGAGCATTACCAAAACAATCTTAGCAAAACTCACCGTGCTGACGTTCTTTACGGCAAACTTGCCTTTATGCCCTTGTATGCTGATAGTGAAAAGGGTGGAACGCTAAAGTTTCTCTGGGTGAGACTTCAAGCACGCCTCAAAGGAATTGCTCGTTTAATAACTGGACGTTTTCTACGTGTAAAAGTTCTCCAATTTTCTCACGTACCCGCTAGGCTACTAACCTTTGCAGTTTTCAGACATTTAACGTTGTATATATAGAACCAGAGAAACATATAGCGGTTTTCATTTGAATAAAGTACAGATTTATCTGTGTTAATCGGTGTTTATCTGTGGTTCGATAATTCCTTAATGTATTACACCCAGTGCCAAACCACTATAAATAAACTAAGGCTTTAGACTAAAAAATTTTATTCTTCATAACTTCAGTTCAAAGTCTGCGCTAGGGTAGGAATTGACATTAGATTTGTGATTTACTGTGCTGCCCTTTAAACGTCCAGCTATCTTTCTGAGTTTGGCTGTTTTACTCTCTTCGTTAACAGCCTGTGCTAACAGTCCCAGCGCCAAAAACCTTGAAGAGTCGTTGGCGGCTGATCCTCAGTTGCAAAATAACCCAGTTGTGTTTGGCGAAGCTAAGGTTAACGAACTGCAAGCACAGCAAAACGAATCAACAGTTAGATTGCCAGATGATTTGCCCAAAGATATTCCTTTATATCCCAATGCCAAACTAGAAGAAGTTACACCTGCTAGTGGCTCAGAAAACAGAGTATCAACGCGCTGGCTGAGTTCTGACCCTAGTAATTTAATTGCCAGCTTTTACCGTAACCAGTTGCAGGCAAACAACTGGGAAATTTTGCAACAACCAACAGATGATACAGGAGGCGTCTTTGAGGCGCGGCGTAATGATTTGCTTGTCAAGGTTTCCATTCAAGCTCAATCAGTCACGAACCCTTCACCCAATCAACCACAAACAGCCACTCAATTACTGATTGAGTATGTACCGACAAGCATAGCCAGCGAAAATACTAACACCCAAAATCCTAACGGCGTTCCCCAGTCAGGTGATCCGCAGTTTATTGGCCCTGTACCACCAGAAAATTTGGCAACACAACCAGAAAGCAATTCTGATAGTCAAGTAACTGCTACAACAGCTACATCTGAATCTCAACAATTCAGCGATTTGAACAAAGCACCACAACAACTACGGCAATACATCCAAGATTTAGCAACATTAGGTGTTTTATCTTTAGAATCTCAAGTAAATAAGAGCAACTCAAATGTCACAACTAACCAATTTGCACCGAGTAAAATCATTACTCGTCGGGAATATGCCCGTTGGCTAGTGGCTGCTAACAATGCAATGTATGCTAATAATCCAGCAAAGCAGATTCGCTTGGCAGCGGAAAGCGCTCAATCTGCTTTTAGTGATGTGTCATCAAAAGACCCTGATTTTCCCATAATTCAGGGATTAACCGAAGCCGGATTAATTCCCAGTTCCTTATCTGGGGATTCTACAGCAGTTTTATTCCGTCCTGATGCACCTTTAACACGGGAGCAATTGCTGTTGTGGAAGTTACCTTTGGATACTCGCCAAGCTCTACCTGCGGCTAACTTAGATGCAGTCAAGCAAACTTGGGGTTTCCAAGATGCGGGTAAAATTGACCCCAAGGCTTTAAGAGCAGTGTTAGCCGATCACCAAAATGGCGAACAGTCAAATATTCGGCGAGTATTTGGCTACACAACATTATTTCAACCCAAAAAACCAGTTACTCGCGCTGAGGCGGCAGCGGCTTTGTGGTATTTCGGTACTCAGGGTGAGGGAATATCGGCTGTTGATGCTTTAAAGTTAAAGCGATCGCCAAACTAATTCTGTTATACCTAGTCTCTAGCTTGAAAGAGTGCTGAGTTCTAAGTGTTGAGCGCTGACTGCTAAGTGCTGAGTCAGAAACTCTCCCCTGCTCTCCTTGTCCCCAGTCGCTTTTTCATGCATAGTGATGAAATTTTTCATTAGGACTAGCTGGCAATTAGCTAGCAATAAATAGGCAATTAACCCAACTACCCAACTTTTGATTTTATGGGTTTACTATTGTTTGTAAAAAAACTGTAAATTAAATTTCAAAATAGGGTAAATTTAAGTATTGATTCAGAATTTTAGTTGATATTTGAATGAATAATATTCTAAACTTATTTAAGTATAAACTCTATAGTATTTCTGATAAATCGTACTTCTTTTTACAATAGTTAAGAAGACACCTAATAGATTTAGCTATCTGTTTTGAGTTTTTTTAAAGTCATAAGTAGCAAATAATAAAGACCAATAAAAATGAAAAAAGAATTTGTAGCGGCAGGATTTGTTATCTTTACTTTTATGTTGCCACTGAAGGCAACTGCTGCACAGTTTAGTGGGATTTATGTATTTGGCGACAGTCTCTCTGATACTGGCAATATCTACAATGCGTTGGGGGAAACATACCCTCCAAGCCCACCTTATTTTGAGGGACGTTTTTCTAATGGTCAAATATGGGTAGACTATCTTGCAGATCAGCTAAAGTTAAAGACCACTTTAGTAACCGATTTAGTACCAGATTTGGATTTCACTAAGCTTCCTAATACTACGTTACCTACCCAAGGTGTAAACTTTGCTTTTGGAGGTGCCTCTTCTGGTTTGGGTAATGCTGTATTTCCCAATTCAGGTTTACCAGGAGTGCAAGCACAAGTCCAGGGTTTTGCAGCAAATCTGCAAGCAAAAAATCAGATGGCTGACCCAGATGCACTTTATACTGTGTGGGGAGGTGCGAACGATTTCATCTTTACTAACCCACAAGACTCAACTACACCGCTCAATAACATATCGCAGGCGTTGAATACTCTTACAGGAGCCGGTGCGAAAAATATTCTAGTATTTAATTTGCCAGATTTGAGTAAGATACCCTTTGAGCAAAGCCAGCCACAAGAGGTGCGAGATACCCTGCAACAGTCGGTTAATACGTATAACTCTGCTTTAAAGCAAACCTTGGACGATTTGAGCAATAACCCGAATCTTAATATCATTTCTGTTGATGTTAATTCCTTATTTGAGGAAGCGACCACATCTCCTGATACATTCGGTTTTACAAATGTTACTGACCCTTGCCTAAAATTAACTAGTCCAACAACTTACATTACTTGTCCTAATCCAGACAAGTATTTGTTTTGGGATGATGTCCATCCAACCACCGCTACTCATAAGGTGATAGCAGACAGAGCATTGGCAGCGATTAATGCTAAGTCAGTTCCTGAACCTTCAACAGCCTTGGGGACGTTGGCAATTGGTGCTTGGGGTGCAGCATCTGTACTCAAGCGTAAACGAAAACAGCCATTAGTTACGACAGCAAGTCTGGTTCCTGATGCACAATCAACTCATATAAAGGTTGAAAGCTAAACCAACCTAAGTCATGTCCTCCTACCTGCTGATGTGCCAAACTTGCAGACTCTGGTTTGATGAGGTGAGGTTTGCCGGCCGCCTCAGCTAATAACTGAGCTTGGCAAGAACGCTCCATAGTAATAAACCACCAGGCAGCTTCATCAACTGAATGCCCCACTGTCAGCAAGCCATGATTCTTGAGAATTATGGCTTTATTGCGGCCTAATGTGTCAGCAATACGCTTGCCTTCTTCTAATTGCAGAACTACGCCTGTATAGTCATCAAAGAGGCTATGGTCTTGGTAGAAAGCACAGGCATCTTGGGTAAGGGGGTCAAGTAGGCGACCGAGGCTAGCCCAGCTTTTGCCATAGATAGAATGGGCATGGGCTGCTGCTACTACGTCGGGACGAGCTGCATGAATTTGGGAATGAATGGCAAAAGCTGCCGTATTAACTGGGCGATCGCCTTCAATTACCTCGCCCTTTTGGTTTACTAAAATTAGGTCGCTCACTCGAATTAAACCGAAGTGTTTTCCTAAGGGGTTAACCCAGAAATGCTCAGGGTGTTCCGGATCACGTACAGTGATATGGCCTGCAATACCTTCATCAAATCCAAACCGTGAGAATAGGCGGAATGCTGCTGCTAGGCGTTGCTTGCGATGCAAACGTTCATCTTTCAATGAAGCAAAGGTTGGTTGCTGAAAAAAGTTTGGCTTTGCTCTGGATATAGCTTGCATTTTGACCTTTGATGATGTGATTTTCACTAAAAATATTTATACTTAATTGTTAACTTAAAACAATACATTTATGTGGGATTACGAGCAGTTATTTAAAATAATTGAAGAATTAGTCATGCACCATTCTCCTAGTGGTGTCGAAACTGAGATTAACCGATTTTTAATGCAGCGATTTGCAACTCTGGGTGTGGAAGTTTGGAGCGATCGCGCTGATAATATAATTGCAAAAATTCCTGGTAAAAATCCTAACAAAGCAGTTGCAATAACAGCCCACAAAGACGAGATTGGTGCAATTGTCAAAACTGTTGGTGATGCAGGGCGCGTTGAAGTCCGCAAGCTGGGCGGCTCTTACCCGTGGATTTATGGTGAAGGTGTTGTAGATTTATTGGGAGATCATGAAACCATCAGTGGTGTTCTCAGCTTTGGTTCTCGACACGTTTCCCATGAATCGCCCCAAAAAGTCCAACAGGAAGATACTGCTGTCAAGTGGGAAAATGCCTGGATTGAAACGAAACTTAGCGCTGTCGAATTAGAAGCAGCTGGCATTCGACCCGGAACTAGAATGGTAATTGGTAAGCATCGCAAACACCCAGTCAGGTTGAAGGATCATATCGCCAGTTACACCCTAGATAACAAAGCTTCTTTGGCTATTCTCCTGGCCCTTGCTCAACAAGTGAAACAGCCAGCAGTCAATGTTTATTTAGTCGCATCAGCAAAAGAAGAAGTAGGGGCAATTGGGGCATTATTTTTCACTCAAAATCAGGTGCTGGATGCTTTAATTGCTTTGGAAATTTGTCCTTTGTCTAACGAATATCCAATTGAGGATGGGAAAAGTCCCGTTATCCTTTCTCAGGATGCCTATGGTATCTATGATGAGACTCTAAACGGGCAACTACGCCATTGTGCCAAGCAGATTGATATGCCAGTCCAGCTAGCAACATTGAGCCAATTCGGTAGCGATGCCTCAATTGCAATGAAATTTGGCCATGTGGGTCGTGCAGCTTGTTTAGCATTTCCCACCCAAAATACCCACGGCTATGAGATTGCTCATTTAGGGGCGATCGCTAATTGTATAAATTTATTAAAAGCTTTTTGTGAAACTGAGTTCGATTCATAGTTAAAGCTTGATATAACACAATTTATATATTTTAGAAATTGATGATGCTATTAAAAGTTATAGCAGTTTGAACCTAAGAGTAATAGAAATTTTGGAGTTGGAGAAGATAGATAGATCCTTGATTCTCCTAGCAATATTTTCATGGCTTATTTCTAATGAAAATTGTTGTCAGATTAGCTTTGCCTAAGTTCTTAATTTATTCTTCAAATTGTATTAAGTTTATTTAATAAAATAATTTTTTCTTTTTAAGGCAAATACCTGATTTTTTATGATTTTTGCCCATAGTAAATAAGGGTATAGAAAAGGCATAAATTAATCAAGAGTACGTCAGTTAATAGTAGGGCTAACGCATCGTTATGATGAAACATGTTTAAAGCAAAGATTCCTGGCTTGAAGTATTTATGCTTTGTTCAGCTAGAAACTTTATTGCACATAACCTCTAGAGTTGAGAAACGTTAGTCCTACTGTTTTTTCCTCAGTGTATAAAATTATTAGGAATATTTAAAATGTTTCAAAAAATAAAACTTAAAACTATTGTGTTTGCTTTATTTTTCATTAGTTATTAGTCTTAATGACTCGAAATACATGGATTTTATGAAAACGAGCATAGCAATGTTTTCGTAGCTGTGGGATGAGTTAAATAGCCAAGCCATCTTGATGGATAAAGTTAGGTTATTGAGCAGATTTTTTCTTATTGCGTGAGATACTTTTACAATCTAGTACCGTATATATAGCTAAGTGGTTTATCCTAGCTATGTTCAGACTCTTTGATAGAAACCCAAACATTGAAGTTTGCCAGAGCCACTTCTTTCCCTCGGTGTGTTTAAGTGATGAGTGTCTTACCCGACTGTGGCGAACATTTGGCGACAAGCTTGATTTATGGGAGACTGTATTCTTAAGCAAGACTTTCAAAAAGAGCCGATGACGGGATTTGAACCCGTGGCCTGCTGATTACGAATCAGCTGCTCTACCACTGAGCCACATCGGCATACACAATCTAAAAGTATAGCATCAATATTTACCCATGGTAGAACAAAATCAAAAAAATCGCCTCAACCCAGAACAATATGCCCGCCTCAAAGCAGAAATGGCAGCCCCGTATCGCGGCTTGCGACAATTTATTTATATTGGTTGCGGTGCATCCGGTTTAATTGGTGCATTCGTCTTTTTTTTTAAACTACTTGCAGGGCGGGATATTGATAGCACTTTGCCAAGCTTATTCCTTCAAGTAGGAATCGTTGCCTTGATGGTATTTCTGTGGCGCTGGGAGCAACAACGACAACGGCGTTCATAAGCAGGGCAAAGTAACTCTAAAAGTAACATAGCTACTGTATGGAGGAGTTTAGCAACTAATCGTCTACTATTTTCCTTTATTTATCTTCATCTTCTTTAAGTTATTTAATTTCTATTTAGATAGAGAAAATATAAGGTAAGAAAAAATAAAAAAAATATTAGAAAATCAGAAAAAGCAAAAATTTTTGAGAAACTGATAATTGTTCAAACGGGGTCAGCCAATATAAAGACCCTGAATATAAACTCATAATATTCAAATGGGGGTCAGCTAAATTTTTAGACCCCAACCAAGGTTAATAAAACTTGCAATTTTAAAAGCGCCAAGCTAACAATTTGTCAAGCTTGGCGCTTTTAATTTTCAAACTAGCGGTTTAGGGAACTTTTACTAAATAGGGTGATGGAATTGCTGGGGCACGTCCGGCATTAGCAAGTGCTTGGTAAACAAAGGCAGCAATTTCTGCCCTAGTTGCCTCACGATTAGGATTAAGTTGCTTAACTGTGGGATAGTTAATGACTATCTGTCGTGCAGTAGCAGCTGCAACTGGAGCGATCGCATACTTGGGAATTTGGGCAGCATCCGTGTAAAAGCTAAGAATGTTTTGATTATCTGCGGTTAAGCCTAGACCATTAGCTAAAGAAACTAGAGCCTGCACTCTTGGAATTTGTTGCTGCGGTTTAAATGTACCATCAGGATAGCCAGAGACAAATTGACCCTGATAAGCAGATCTAATTGCAGCGTAAGCCCAAAAATCACTTTTGACATCCTTAAAGTTGATAGCCGCACGTTTGGCTTGCGGTGTCAAGGCTTTGGTGACAATGGTAGCGAATTGGGCGCGTGTTACAGGTTCATTGGGTTTAAAAGTGCCGTCAGGAAAGCCAGCAATAATATTTTGGGAAGCTAAAGCTTCGATATAAGCTTTTGCCCAGTAACCTGTTGGCACATCTTTAAACGTAACTGCTTGCCCTGGGGGCGTTTCAACCGTAGCGGCAACAAAATCTACAGAACCAAGAATTCGCTTTTGATCAATATCGTTGCCAATAGCGACAATTGTATTAGTTTTAGTAGCATTGTTCAGGTCATAACGACCATTGCCGCGGATGAGATTACCACCAGGATTTTCAGTAGTACCCAAGTCTGGTAAAGCATTGACAGTCGCTACAACGCCATCCCGCTTATTGTTCTGAATTACATTCTTACGCAGTATAGGTTTAGCTGACTCAGAGATAAAAAGCCCGTCTTGGTTCTGGAGGATTTGGTTTTCCGCAATTAAGGGTGTAGAAGTCCCACCAATAGCCAAACCAAAGCCAGTGTCCTGAAACAAATTATTCCGTATTTGTCCTTGGGCAGCTCTAGCAACTGAAACTCCGTTGCCCTGGTTTTGCACAAAGATATTGTTTTCTATTGTAGGATTTCCTGTACCTGTGACAAAAATTCCTTCTCTGACACTATTAGTAAAAGTACTGTTTGTAATAGTTGGATTAGAAGATTCTACCCATATACCTGTACCTCTTTGATTCGGGTTGGTGACGCTAACACCTGTAATAGTCGTCCCATTCTCAGCAAGAATTGTAATGTCCTGTCTGGCAAAGGTACGACTAGTATAGAAACCTCCACCTGTAATCAATATCGTCTGGCCTTTGGTAGATTCATCACCCCGCAGCGTCACTCCTGGTTTAAGCAATAGTGGGAAGGTTTCGCCACTTTCTTTGTTATATGTACCAGCAGCCAGTTGAATAATTGTACCTGGTTGGGCTTGAGCCAGAGCAAAGGTAATAGTTTTATAAGGCGCAGCTGCTGTTGCACCAGCACCAGCAGTATCTGAACCAGTTGCTGGGTTAACGTAAATTACGCTTGCAGTTGCCGGAACTTGCGCTATGAAAATTGGAGTGTTACTTTCCGGGCGAGTAGCATCAGCATTTACTGCGTTAGTGAATACTACCAAACCACTTGAAACCAATAACACGGTAGTGAGTCCGGCTCGCAAGGGTAGATTAGAGCCGAGATGATTGCCAAAAATAAGGCGAAAATATTTCCCTAAAGAAATGTCAAAACCCCGATATTTCATTTTTGATGTCTGTGAACTACTGAATGTTGGTAATTTAAAGAACAAGGTTGTAAGTAACAGCTATGTAGCTGTCAAACCCATGCAAAACTATACCGGATCATTAGCAAATGATCAGCTAAATTCCTCAGATAAATCACAGAACTTATATTGTTAATCTATGAAAATTTTACCTAGATCGCTTTCGAGGCAGGGGGATTACTCACTCAGTCCAGTAAAAAAATAGCTAAATCCGCATTACATCAGGGTTTGCTGCCATCTTCTTACCAATTTGGCTAAGTGAAAAAATAATCCCATACCTTCAAGATATGGGAGCGTAAACAACTGTATTAACTATGAAGTCATTTCTTTTAAGTAAGATAAATGCCTACGGCCGGATGCCACAGCTAATAATGCTGCAATATCATCACAGGCAAAGCAAACCTTTTGGTAATTAGGAGAAATGCAGTATCAAGTTTTGGCGCTACGTCGTGCGTTAGTTTTAGTAATTAGTACCTCTTTTCTATGCTTTAGCAATCCTGCCTTTGCTGCTGAAAGAGTAGTGCTAAAGTATAGCGTCTTCCGTGAATCATTTTCAGTTGAGGAACTATCGACATTTGCCCAAACAGGCAAACTTTCCCCTTCTTTAGGAGTTAGTTTGGCTTTGGCGCGGCAAAATCCCAAAGCAATTCGTCAGTATTTAACGGAACCAGTAAAGGTAAATCCTGTGTTTTTAGATAGAGTGCTAAATACTCAAATTGGTAACGTTATTTTGGATCAAATGAGTCAAGTCATTCACACGCCATCCCGCAGAGCAGATAGACAGGCTTTGCGTGCCGCTTTAGTACTTTCTGCTAGCCAAGATGGGCAGGTGTCGCTGATTGAAATTATTGAAAATTATCCCACTACTGAAGTGGAAGTTGACGGCGATCGCTTGGAGAGTGCTTATCGTCAACTCCGCCGTTTGCAGACAAACCTAGAAAATTTAATCGGTATTTAGTAAGCTAATGTTTCTAAAGTTTCGCGTAAATACCGTTGTACCTGCTGTTCCAAGCGTAGCCCGTGTAATTGTGCATCACGTTCTAGCTGCCAGCGTTGGAAACCGGAACTAGCGGCAATCGCATATTTGAGGCTATTCCAAATTTCACTATCATGAGCAAATTGGCGATCGCTAGAAGCTGGAATTTGAGCCATAGTTCCTTATTCCTCAGTTTTAACTTTAACAGTCAACTGGGGCAAGATTTGATTAACCCGCACCCCTAAAATTGTGAAATTCTGCTGAATCTTCTCTAAAGGTAATGGTTCTATGGCAGCAAATTCTGTGTCATTAGTCACTAAAACTTGTGCAACGCTCACGGGAATTTGCAAAAATAAATTGCTTGCTAAAAACGCTAAAGCAGCAAGTAGCAATCCCATACCGCGCCATTGGGGTAGAAAACTAGCTAAGTTCGCTACCAGTGGCGCAACTTGGTATATCTGCCACAGCACCCCTAATAATAATACTGCTGCCAAAACAGCCGGCACACGACTTAAATTTTTATAAATTAAACAAAGAATTTTTCGTTGCTGCTCAGTAAGATTTTCTGGCTTGAGTGCAACTCCTAAAATCGCAAATATATAAAAAGGACGGTGAAGTTGCATCCACAGTAGTGGAACAACACCAATAGTAGCGACTAAAAGTAGCTCCATCCATACAGGTAAGAGCGGCTTACCCACAGACAGAAACAATAGGCACAAAAACAAAAAAACTGGCAACGTCGCTAACCCAGCGACGTGAATCCACAAGATAGGTTCAGAGCGAAATGAGGACATAAATACAGTTATGAGTAATAAGTGCTGAGTTGTCAGTTTCAAGTTGCGAGTTTTGAAGTTTGAAATAAAAATTATCTTCAACTCAACACTGATAACTTTGACTCAGCACTGGTAGACTCAGCACTACTTCGTCATTGTCAGAGTACGGCGCTTGGTTACCATTTGGTAGGCTTCGATGATATCACCTTCAACCCAGTCATTAAATTTATTAACGCCAATGCCGCATTCATAACCTGCGTTGACTTCTCGCACATCCTCTTTCATCCGTTTGAGGGAGTCAAGGACGCCTTCATATACTACCTTACCGGAGCGACGCACCCGCACTTTACAGTTACGAATCAGCTTGCCAGATTGAACATAGCAACCAGCAACAGCACCCCGACCAACTGGGAAGACAGCACGGACTTCGGTTTGTCCCAAAGGTTCTTCCACCAACTCTGGTTCCAATAGACCTTCCAAGGCTCCTTGGATGTCTTCTAGGAGTTTGTAGATGATGTTATATTCACGTACATCTACACCTGCTTCGTCTGCGGCTTGTCTAGCGCCACTGGCGTAGGTGGTGTTGAAACCAATGATCACAGCACCACTGGCTGCGGCCAAGTCGATATCTGTCTCGGTTATTTCCCCAGCCGTAGCTAACAGCATACGGATCTGGACTTCGTTTTGCGGGATTTGCTTGAGCGCTCCCACAATCGCTTCCACTGATCCTTGTACGTCTGCCTTCAAGATTAAGTTGAGTTCTTTCAACTCGCCTTCTTGTGCTTGAGCAGAGAGGGTTGTGAGCGTGACACGTCCTTGCAGGAGGCGGGATAAGCGTTGTTTGTCGGCGCGATCGCTTGCGAGTGCGCGTGCTTCTTTTTCGTTTTCGAAGGCCTCGAAATCATCGCCTGCGGCTGGCACATCACTTAAGCCTAGTACTTCGACAGCGAAGGAGGGACCAGCAACTTCTACTCTTCTGCCTCTGTCATCGACCATTGCTCGCACTTTACCAAATGCTGAACCGGCGACTAACATATCTCCCACCCGCAGCGTACCATTCTGAATTAGCAAGGTCGCAACTGCTCCCTTGGCTTTATCCAGATGTGCTTCAATCACAGTTCCTTTAGCAGAACGATCCGGGTTGGCAGATAGTTCACCTACCTCTGCTACCAGCAGAATCATTTCTAGGAGCGTATCTAGGTTTTCGCCTCTGATAGCACTCACTGGAACCATGATCGTCTCACCACCCCATTCTTCTGGAGTGAGACCATACTGGGTGAGTTCTTGTTTAACGCGGTCAGGCTGTGCCCCTTCTTTATCTATTTTGTTGATTGCTACGACAATTGGCACTTCTGCGGCCTGAGCATGGCTAATGGCTTCAACGGTTTGGGGACGAACTCCATCATCAGCAGCCACTACCAAAACCGCAATATCTGTTACCCTAGCTCCTCTTGCCCGCATCGCTGTGAAGGCTTCGTGACCAGGAGTATCTAGGAAGACTATCTGCTGCATATTACCATCATGTTCTATATCCACATGATATGCGCCGATGTGCTGGGTAATACCACCGGCTTCGCCAGCAGCCACTTTGGTTTTGCGAATCGAGTCGAGTAGAGTTGTTTTGCCGTGGTCTACGTGACCCATAATTGTTACGACTGGTGGACGACGATGGAGATTTTCCATGTCTGCCACATCCAGCATTTCTGTGATTTTGCGGGCTTCTGCTTCTGGTTCGGCGGTTTCTACTTCTACTTCTAGTTCCTTTGCCACCAGAGTAATTGTTGGAATATCCAGATTGTGGGTAATACTCACTGCCATGCCTTTCATGAACAGGATTTTCACAATCTCTGTATCGGCAACTGCTAATGCATCAGCTAGTTCTTGCACTGTCATTGGCCCTGTGACCACCACTTTTTCTGGACGCTCACGCTTGGTCTCCACTTCTTGGCGACGGTTTTGATCGCGATCGCGGCTGGAAGATTTTTTACTTCCTCTAGCAGTTGGGGCAGCAATAGCTATTGCTGGTTGCTGTGTAGGTCGGGCAGCTTTAGGTTTGGGCGGACGGGCAATCGAAAGACTAACTTGCACGGTAGCTGGTATTTCCAGACCTTCTTCATCGAGTAAATCGTCTTCCTCAAAATCATCATCAAGAATTGGCTTGACCCGCTTGCCTTTGACGCCAGCTTTGCCAGCCTTTTCTTTAATTTCATCAATGATTTCTTCTTCTTGCCACTTTTTACCACCTTTGGCTAAACGAGGTGGTGTGGGACGTTTCAAATCGATAATTTCGCTGGGAACCGCATCATCGACTGTCGCTGCTTTACCTGGTCCGCCTTGCATCGGTCTTGGTGGTGTAGCAATCGGCATTGCTGCTACGGCTTCACTCGGACGCACTGGTCTGCTAGGTCGTTGCGTATCCCCAAATGGTGCTGGTGCAGAAGGTCGGCTAACCCGTTGCTCCCTTTGCTCAGGTTTTACTGGTGAAGGAGTAGGACGAGCCTGTTTTTGAGGTGCAGGCTGTGGGGTTTGGTCAGCTGTCGGCTTGCCAACTTTTGGTTTGATTTGTTCGCGTTCGTCTTCGACGCGCCGTTGGCGTTTGAGGATGGGTTTATCTGCCTGACTTACTTGTTCTAAAGCTGGCAGTTCTTCTGCCACAGGTCTTGCAGGTGGGGCAACTAATTGCGGTTTTTGGGGTTTTTCTGGTTTTGGTCTGGATGGAACTGTTTTTTCCGGTTTTTCCGCAGCGATTTTTTCTGGTGCCTCTGGATTAGGCGTTAGTGTTGTATTCGCGTCTGTTACAGCTGGTTGCTGTGGGGTCTCAGACAGATTCCGGGGTACAGGTCGAGTAGGTGGTGCCGTCGGCTGCATGGGTGAGACAGGTGTAGCGAAAGGCCGTGGAGGTGAAGCAGGATTAACTTCAGACGAAGCAGCTTGGATATTGGTAGCAACTGACGCCTCTGAGGCGTTGGAGGTAGTGTTTCTCAATATTTTGGGTTTACGGATTTCCAAAATTTGTTGTTTGTGAGGTAGGGCAGGTCGGTTCCGAGAGCCAGCTTGTGGCGAGTTTGGTTGATGACTAGTTATACTTAATTCCTTTTTGGGTGTCCCATTCGTAACTGCGAGTTTTTCCGCAGCCAAGCGGATACGTTCTGCATCAGGATCTGAAATCGTGCTGCTATGGCTTTTGACCGCAATGTCGAGCTGGTCGCATATTGCTAATAGCTCTTTGTTATCCAAATTCAATTCCTTTGATAATTCATAGATTCTAACTTTGCCGTTGTTCATCCACTCTTCCCCTTTAATTTACAGTTTTAGCGGATGGCTGCCTGGTTTGCGACATCTCCATCCTTTGATTACTGTTTTTTGGTTGCCGTTCAGATTTTGTCGGTGCCTCCAATCAGGAAAGAGAGATGTTTCGTGTTAATACTGGCATCCCCACCAGCAAGGATGATGGACGGGCATCCATAAAAATTCTTTAAATAAAAAATTTTTATGAGAACCCTGGACGCCGAACTGCGCCTGAGCGCTACCAGGTTGCCATTTTGTAGTTTTCTGTTTTGCTGATTCTGAGTCTTCCACAACACAATCGAGTAAAACTTACCGGGAGTTATTGCTTTGCCTCTTTTATTGTAAAAGAGCCGTTTGTCAACTACACCCATTTACTATTTTGACACTAACCCCAGCAATCAAGGAGGATGTGTTGCTAGCGCGACTGGTTCGGCTTCTCGCACAATTCCTCTAGGGATTACCGCCACAAATTTTTCAAATTAAAATTTGATTTTGGGGATTGCTTTGGGCTAGACGCTGCCACAATGTTTGATACAGTGTTTCTGGCACTGTTGCATGTAGCGATCGCCCTAGTCGATTTTTTTTCTGAGCCGCTTGCAGGCAGCTCGTTTGCGGACAAATATAGGCAGAACGCCCCATGCCCTGATCTAATTGTACCTTTCCCGACGGAAAGACGCGGACAATCCGCCAAAACTCTTCTTTTAGTCCTACTTGGCGGCAACTAATACATCGCCGATAATTCGGTTTCATCACTATCTCTGCTACCTCAAGTCAGCAGTATGGTTATGAACAAGAGTTGTGATTCTCCTATATATATCTATTTGCTAGCTAAATATAAGGCATTGATTAAAGAAATTTCCTGTAGAGTATAGTACTTAAATTTCATGACGCTAATCAACTACTCGTCATCGCTCGTGTCAAAAGATTCATCCTCTAATTCTAATTCTTCCAGATTTTCATCGTCCTCTAGCTCCGATAGATCAGCATCATCCTCCTCTGCTTGATATTTTGCTCGTGAAGCAACAAATTTAGCATCTTCTCCGGCATGATCGTATTTAGCTTTATCTTTGATGTCAATTTTCCAGCCAGTTAGACGGGCTGCCAAGCGAACGTTTTGTCCTTCTTTGCCAATAGCTAAACTCAACTGATCTTCTGCGACTAGTACATGAGTTTGCCGAGTTTCCGGGTCCATCAGTCGTACTTCATCAACTCGTGCTGGACTTAGAGCATTGGCAATGTATGTTGCTGGGTCAGGAGACCAGCGAATCACATCTATTTTTTCACCGCGCAATTCGTTGACTACTACTTGAATCCGCGATCCCCGCGCTCCAATACAAGCACCAACTGGGTCTACATCACGATCAAGAGTATCAACGGCAATTTTTGTCCGGGGGCCTACATAACGGGAAGGAGGATTGGCTTCTCGCGCTACAGCTACAATCCGTACAACTTCATCTTCTATTTCTGGAACTTCGTTGGCGAATAAATAAACTACTAAGCCAGCATCAGCTCGAGACACTAACAATTGTGGCCCCCTTTGCTGACCTTGGGAAACTTTCTTGAGATACACCTTAAAAGTGGCATTGGCTCGATAATTATCGTTAGGCAACTGTTCGCGTTTTGGTAATTCGGCTTCTACCTCTGGTTGACCGAATCCGCTGCTAACTGCCAGAATTACTGATTGCCTCTCAAACCGCAGAACTCTTGCCTGTAAGACAGTGCTTTCCAAGTCTTGGAATTCTTCTTGCACCATCTGGCGTTGTTGATCCCGCAGTTTCTGTGCCAGTACTTGCTTTGTTTGCATCGCTGCCATGCGACCAAACTCTCCTTGATCTGGAGTTACATCTAGCACCACAGAGTCCCCTAATTGCGCTTCTGGTGCGACTAGTTGTACTTCTTCTAGAGAAATTTGATGATCGGAGTTACTGACTTCTTCCACAATAGTTTTGGTGGAAAGAACGCGAAAACCTTCTCCTTCAATATCGAGTTCTACTTCAAAATTATCAAAATAATCTTCATCGAATTGTTTGCGCTCTAGGTTTTGGGCGCGTCGATAACGTTCGTAACCTTTGAGCAATGCTTCTCTTATAGCTGATTGAACTGCCAAACGCGGTAAATTACGCTCACGACTTATACTTTCGATTAATTCTTTTAATCCAGGTAAACTAACCATTGACATAAGCAATCTCCTTCAAAAATTAGAGCTAGGGAATAAGGGCTAGGAATTAGGAACTAGACAGCAGAGATTAGGGACTAGAGAAAATCTTTCAAGCCCCTAACCTCTAGCTAAGTTGCTCTAGTCTTTTGCTCCTAAGCCCTAGCCCCTGATTTATCGGCGCTCATCCAGCTGCACCCTTGTAATTAGGGCGCGGGGAATTTCGACTACACGACCTTTTTGGTTTAAGTAAACTGTATTCTCGTCCCGGCGAATTAACTGACCTGTCCACTCTTGCTGTCCGTCGTAGGGTGGGGCAGTGGAGATAATTACAGGAAAGCCTTTGAAGGAAATAAACTCCCTGTCGGTTACTAATTGCCGCGAAATACCAGGACTGGACACTTCCAAAACATAGGCATCTGGAATAATTTCCACCGCATCTAAGGAGGCTTCTAAAGCACGGCTCATTCGCTCACAATCATTTAACCCAGTGTCTTGCTGCGGATTACGAATATCTACCCGCAAAATTGGCGGACGTTGGTTAGTGTGAAAAACCACCCCAACGACTTCCAATCCCAGTTCTTCTGCTACTGGTGTTGCTAAATCAATAATTTGTGGGACTAGAGGATGAGTCATGCGAGAATTCAATAAAAAAAGTGGGCATTGACCCACTTCCTGCGATAGGGATATCTTCCAAGAAGTCTTGTGACGAACCAATGATGGTTCGACCTAATCTGAGTTTAGCGCATTTCTTTTGGTGGGAGTAGGAAGAAATTATTTCATTTCCTTACCTAATTTTCAATCTTTAATCAAGATGAATGCAATACTACCTCTAATCCTTAATGTAAGGACTAAATAGCCTTATAAAACTTGGATTTTGAGCGAACTACTGCTGTTATAAGATTTAACAATTACTTTTTTTATTTAGTTGTGAGCGCACCACTATCCACAACTGGCTGAACCGCTGCTTGTGTTCGTAGTTGCTTAGTTTGCTCCAAAATTTGGTTTATATCTTCTTGAGATAAACGCTGGACGTAGTTGAGCTTGACTTCCTCCAAAAAGTCAAAAAGTAAACTCTGAATTTCTGCAAGTACTTGTTTTTTCTGCACTTCCGCACTCAAGGCGGCGCTGAAGCGTTGCACTAGTTGGCTCGTGAGTTTTGCGGAAACAGGATCTTGCACAGCGTTTACTAAGGCATTGTATAGGTTAGTTGTGATTTGGGTTGCCATTTGTTCACTTAGCTGGGTTTGTGCCTGCCCCACGCCTGGTAGCATTTGGAGGTTGCGGTACATGGGTATTTGTTGGAAAGCAGTTTCAATGCTGTGGCGCAAAATGGCTGTGATTTCTGGTTGAATTTGGGGCAGTACTTGGTAGACGACTGTTTGCACTAAAAGCCCAGCGATCGCCTCTACTTCGTTTACATTATTAATATCTATGTATGGGCGCAAGTTTTCTTGTTGCAGTAGCCAGCGCGTTAACTCACCTCGTTTAATTGAGCCTTGAATCTGGTTAATTACTCTCACCACTACAATTTCTGTGATGTCTTCGGCAAAATTAGCTACGATGCCGTGATGAATTTGCCGCCATACTGGATGTAAATTTAATAACTGCGCTTGATCAAGACGAACTAAAACAGGGACGATTCGCAACCACCGCCAAAATGGTAGCAACAATAACAAATCGTACCAACGCCACAAGACAGCATCAAGCCAGCTAAAACCTGGATGGCGGCGTCTGATATAGAAAGTACGTACTAGCAACTCTAGAGCAAATAAACCTATAAATGGTAAGTCAAGCAGCCAAAAATTATCTATCGGTTCACCATCTTCTCCGATTCCGCGGTAGTAGTTAGTAGAAATTAGAGGACGGATTTGTTGATTGAAAAAATTAATTTCTTGGTTCCAGCCTTGTTGAGATAAGTATGCCGGACTCCAAAACACTCTAAAAGCTTGCTTTGCAGATTCTTGACGTGCGCGATCGCGCATCCGGTTTTTGATTTTTTCTAAAGTCCCGCTTTTACCCGCTGCTGCAAAGGGATTGCTGTCAATCATCTCGCTACTAAGACGGCTGATTTCCTCCAGCTTTTTTTGTGTCTGAGGCGACTGTAAACCTGTCTGGCTTACCTGTTCTGCTAAAGCGTCTACTTGGTTGAGATAGTTTTTGGTTTCTCTATGCGCTTCAATGCCCTTAATTGGGTCATAAATTTGAGTAATTTGTGGCAGTCTCCGCCAGTAAAAATCCCGCCAAGGCAGGTAACTTAAATTAAACAAAACTAAACATAAGTTCACCGTGGCAGTAATTGCCATTAACCTTTCAAAGTAAAGTTGTGAACGCTTTAGGGACTTTAAATTAGGCATTTTCAGTAATGAATTATACAAGCATCTAATATAAGCCTCTTAAATTATACAGTTTCAGTTTTTGCCAGCCGATTGCCACTGATTATTAAAAATAAGTCTCTAGAAAGATGCAAAAATTTTAATAATCTATTAACTAACTTAACCAATGACACATTAATTAATCAAAATTCGTTAATTATTGATAAAAAAGATATACAAGAAACTTAAAATGCTTCTGTTAGCTTTTATATCCTGCTGATTTAAGCCAAAGGAGTTTTCATTTATGTGGTGTGGGTTTGGAAAATCAAGCGTTGCCATTACTGCTGCTTGCCTAATAACTGCGGGTGTAGTAACTTCAAATACAACTTTTGCCGCTCGCCAGCGTAACTATACGCCACAGCAATTCCGCTCTGTGTTGCGTGGTTTGGGCTATAAAGTCGAGGTAGGTAATACACCTTTAACCGATCAGGCAACTAAAAACGCAATCCGTGAATTTCAAAAAGGCTACAAGTTGTCACCCGTAGATGGGATAGCAGGGCCAAAAACTCAAGATTTTGCCGCCCAAATAGTTCGGATTTTACAAGCTAATTTGAATGCGGTGCTTAAGCCAAATCCTCCCCTACCCCGCGATCAATTTTACGGTGACCGAACGGAGGCGGTGGTCAGAGAATATCAGAAAAAATACCAGCTACAAGAAACTGGTATTGCTGATTTAGCCTTGCGCCAGAAGTTGAATGAAGAGGCAAAGATAGCTATTCAACAGCCAACGGCTACGCCGACGGCGACACCAACGGCTACACCGACAGCTACGCCAAGGGCTACACCGACAGCTACCCCGACAGCTACACCAACGGCGACACCAAGGGCTACACCGACAGCTACCCCGACAGCTACACCAACGGCGACACCAAGGGCTACCCCGACAGCTACCCCAACTGCAACACCGACGGCGACACCAACAGCTAGGCCAACTGTTACACCGACAGCGACACCAACGGCGACACCAACGGCGACGCCAACAGCGACACCGACAGCTACGCCAACACCAACAACTACACCTTAAGAGCCGCTACTAAAAATAATGGTCTTAAGGTCTCAATTCATCTGAGTTGGTTCTTCTAAGGGTCTGCCTTTAGGCATAGGAAGAATTGGACGGCGGTCATCGTAGGGCATAGGGATATACTGAACGCTAGGCCTTCCGCCTTGTGGTTGTGGATATAAATCCATCAGTCCGTAAATAGAACGGGGCAGCCCGACTGTAACGGGCAGCCCCATTTCTGTTGCTTCCTCGACAGTGATGGGATAGTCGTGGGTGACGCGTCCAGTTGTCAAAGCTTCGATAATTGGTTCAATATTTTCTGGCTGAACTTTTTGTTTTGGCATACTATCTTTCAGCAGAGTCCGCACAAAGCGCTGTACTTGTTGAATGGCTTTGCCTGCAAGGTCTGCCATAATTAAGGTTTGGTCATCAATTTCGCCGATGGGCTTATCTTTAACCACTTTAAGAATACTCGCCGCCGGGAAGTTACCCAATTGAGGATCAACTGGCCCTAAGACAGCATTAGCATCCATGACAATTTCATCAGAAGCGAGGGCAAGCATTGTTCCGCCACTCATAGCGTAGTGAGGTACAAAAACGGTGACTTTTGAGGGATGACGAATTAATGCCCTAGCGATTTGTTCGGTAGCTAATACCAAACCGCCAGGAGTATGCAAAATTAAGTCAATCGGAACCTCTGGCGGGGTGAGGCGAATTGCCCGCAGTATTTGTTCTGAATCTTCAATAGTAATGTAGCGTGATAAAGGAATTCCTAGTAAGCTGATGGATTCTTGACGGTGTATCAGCAAAATCACCCGACTCTTGCGTTCTTGCTGAAATTCCTGTAGGGCGCGGAGACGGCGATATTCAATTTGGCGCTTTTGCCAAATGGGTTGCAGGGAAGAAAGAAGAAGAAAAATCCAGAATATATCACCAATACCAAAGCCCATAAAATTTATTTTCCAAAAATAACGGTTGTCGTCATTATTGTGACAATTTGTGGGCGATCGCATTTCTATCTAGAGGTGAATCTAGTTTTTAAACATTAAAAAATATCCCTGAAGTTGTAGTAATTACTCCAGTTCATCAGGATTCACGCCTAACTGACGCAGACGTTCTGCTAACTGTGCTGCTTTTCTTTTTGCTTGTTCAGCTTCTTGTTTAGCATCTCTAGCTTCTTGTTCAGCAATAATAGCTCGTTCAGTAGCAGCAGTAGCTTCTTCGGCGGGTGCAAGAATCAATTCTCCTTCTAAAGTGAACCACCTTAACCACAACCTTTCAATATCTCGAAATGACCCCTGCCATAAGCCTAAACTTAAACTCAATTCTGGCATCAGTAAGCGTCCCTCAGTTAAAGTCATCGGTTCATAGTGACCGCCTACTAAGTGAAATGCTCTGAGTTCATTAGTGTAACGACTAAAAACAATATAGTAGGGAATCCGCAAGATTCTTTCATAAACTTCCCATTTGCTAAGAGGTTTATCCGTTGTATTTTGTTTGTTGCCTAAATCTTCGTCTTCTGTACCAGGGGATAATAACTCAACAACTACAAAAGGGTTTGCTGGTTCTTGCCAAGTGACATAACTTAAACGTAAATCTTGGCCTTTGTATAGTTTTTGCACACCTACAACACCAAACCAATCTGGGCGTTTGTACCACAAAGGATGCTGAAGGTCGTAGTAAAGATTGAGGTCAGCAGCACTATAAACTAGTTCAGGATTCCAGTTAATTGGCTGAAAAGTTAAATATAAAAGTAAGGGTTGTAAAAAGTGAAAATCGTCTGGCAAACCTGGCTCCTCTGGGTTATTGCTGGGTAAATCATACATTGTTGGTAGTGTTTCCCAAGGAGGAAGTGGCGGGTCAGATTGGGGGATGTATTTAGGGAAAGTAGTCATAGTAAAGTTTAAGAATTTTTTTCAAGATTGTTCGTAAGAGGAAACTTGTCCAAGGCTGGTAATTAGTGAGATATCACTTTTTTAATGGTAGAAAAAAATTCTATTAATAATTGGCTATAAATAACTATGATTGTCTAACTAACTTGGGGAATGCTGAAATTAAGTACCATTAAAAATGTATGAAAAATGGCAGAGCATAAAGTCAGCGCAAGACGTTCCCCAGTAGATCGAGAAACAGTTCAAGTTCAGACAATTTGCCATCGCCTACCTAATTATTTTGTTTATCTTATGCAACCTAATCACCGAAGGACGCATTAGACCTGCTTGCACCATTTCTAAGTTTAAAACTGTTGCTGAATAGTAGTTTATTACTAGTAATACTGAATTAAAGTCAAATTTTGTTCGCATAGAAAATTGCTAGATTTGTTTAGCTAATCTAGCAAACCTAAATTATTTGCAAAAAGTCTAATCTTGCGGTTCAATTCCCGCCGCGCGCAATTGTGCTGCTAGCCTTTCAGCGCGTTGTCTTTGTTGTTCAGCTAATTCTGTACCCCAAAGCAGTAGATTTCCTTGTTCATCCCACCACCGTAACCAATTTCCTGCACGATTTTCATGAGTACCTGTCCATACAGCAAGGTAAAGATTCATTTCTGCTATCCAGTAACGCTGGTTGTCCTTGGGAGTTTGGACAACGTATCTGCCTGTATTATTATCTAAACGATAAACTTCTAGGTCTCCGCTATTAGGTTCAAAGATCGCATAATTTGGTGCTTTTAAAACGCATTCGTAAAAAAACCATTTACCTGGGGGATAAGTGGGTTTGATCGAGTATTCCCCACCTTCTGTATCAGAAAGAAATTCTATGACTATTACGGGTATGTCTCCCTGTAGCTGCGGTGTGTAGCTACGTATTACATCTTCTCTCCCGACGCTAATTTTGGGAATATATGCCCAGTCTGGCGCTTTAACGACAATTTTGCCATTTAATGTAGCGCAGATACCGTAATTTGTTGGTGTGAGGGCGTTGGGTGGAAGTTTACCAGCAAGCTCTAAACTTTGTGTGAGTGCAGCAGCTAAGGCTGGTTGGTTGATGTTGTCCACTGGATCGTCTGGTAGTCTGTAATCGTCGGGTAGTTTTTCCCAAGTGATTTTATAATCTTGGGTAAAGGCTGTCATGGGAGTTTTTCCTTTGTTTGTGAGGGGAGATGTTATACCAATTCAAAATTCAAAGTTAAAAATTAAGAAAGCCAGACATAACAAGGATTAGGGAGTGTGTATCTGTCGTATTCTTTTTTCAAATTGGTATTACTCATCTTCATCGGGTGCTAAATCCTCTTCTGTTAGCTCTTGATGGGGGATGGCGGCAATAATCGCATCTATTACTTTGGAAACTGGTAAAATCTCGATATCAAGATCGGGGAATTTTTGCCCTTTAGGGACGATCGCTCTTTTAAATCCCAGTTTTGCAGCTTCTTTCAACCGTAGTTCCATCTGAGAAACTGATCGCACCTGTCCGCCTAACCCGACTTCGCCAATCAAAACTGTACCTGGATCGACTATGCGATCGCGGAAACTGGCAACGATGGCGATCGCTATTCCTAAATCTACTGCCGGTTCTTCGACATTTAAACCGCCCGCAGAAGCGACGTAAGAATCCAATTTCGACATGGGAATCCCCACTCGTTTTTCTAACACTGCCAGAATTTGCACTAGGCGGTTATAGTCTATACCAGTAGCAGCACGACGAGGGGACGGGTAGCTGGTAGGACTAACAAGGGCTTGCAACTCCACAACAATAGGACGAGTACCTTCACAAGCAACTACAATTGCTGTACCTGGGGCTGGATCGTCACGGTTGCCTAAAAATAATTCTGAAGGGTTGGCAACTTCCCGCAGTCCTTGGGATACCATTTCAAAGATACCGATTTCGTGAGTTGCACCGAAGCGGTTTTTGACTGTCCGTAATAACCGATGGGAGGCAAAGCGATCGCCTTCAAAATACAATACTGTATCAACTAAGTGTTCTAAGACTTTCGGCCCGGCGATCGCACCTTCTTTGGTGACGTGTCCCACAATTAACATTGTGATATCTTCGTGCTTTGCCACTTTCATCAGTGCAGCTGTACATTCCCGTACCTGAGCTACAGAACCTGGTGCAGAAGTTAGTGCTGGAAAGAACACTGTTTGGATACTATCAATTACTGCCAGATTCGGTTTTAAGGAGTCGATTTCTCGCAGAATTTCTTCTAAATCTGTTTCCGGTAATACATATAAATCTGCATTTATACTATCAGGGTTGATAGTAGTAGTAGTTGGTTCTGGTACACTCGTATTTTCATCGCCAACTACACTTACACTTTTTGATACTCCCAGCCGTGAAGCTCGTAATTTTACCTGTTGTCCTGATTCTTCCCCAGTTACATAGAGAATGCGGTATCTCTGCGCTAATTGATTCGATACTTGAAGAAGTAAAGTTGATTTTCCAATTCCTGGATCGCCTCCAATCAGTACCATTGAACCAGGGACAACCCCACCACCCAAGACTCGATCTAATTCTCCATAACCGGATTCCCAACGAGCAATTTGGCGATCGCTAATTTGATCAAATGTTAAAGAAGCTCGCGCTTTAGCTGGTTTAGCATGAGATTTGCCATTGGTTTGAACTGATTGCCAACCACTCACTCCCCCGCGACTGGGTATATCCACTGAGGACTGGATACTTATTTGCTCTTCTAGAGAATTATAAGTGCCGCAAGCTGGACACCTACCGAACCATTGGGAAGATTCTGCTCCACAATCGTTACAAACGTAAAAGGTTTTAGGCTTCGCCATTCTTAATATTATTAAATAATCTTAATTTTTGCTTAATTCTTCGAGCAAACAAAAAATCCAATAATGATAGTAGTTACAGCTTTTTCTCTATCGATTCATGGGATGATATCTTAATATTATGGTATTAAAAATTAATCATGAAAAATTTTAGTTAAGGAGCGTTGAGAAACTTGGAAAGTCATAAAGAAAAAATCCTAGTGGTAGATGACGAAGCCAGCATTCGTCGTATTTTGGAAACGCGCCTTTCTATGATTGGCTACGATGTGGTGACAGCGGGTGACGGAGAAGAAGCTTTGGAAACTTTTCGCAAAGCTGATCCTGACTTGGTAGTTTTGGATGTAATGATGCCAAAACTAGATGGCTATGGTGTATGCCAAGAATTACGCAAAGAATCAGATGTCCCCATTATTATGCTAACAGCCTTGGGGGACGTAGCGGATCGCATCACTGGTTTGGAATTGGGTGCTGATGATTATGTAGTTAAGCCTTTTTCCCCTAAAGAGCTAGAAGCTCGTATTCGCTCAGTGCTGCGGCGGGTAGACAAAACCGGGGCTTCTGGAATTCCCAGTTCTGGGGTAATCCACGTTGGAAATATCAAAATTGATACGAATAAGCGTCAAGTCTATAAAGGCGATGAGCGCATTCGCTTAACGGGTATGGAGTTTAGCCTACTAGAGTTACTAGTTAGCCGCTCTGGAGAAGCTTTTTCTCGTTCCGAAATTTTGCAAGAGGTGTGGGGTTATACACCAGAACGTCATGTAGATACCCGCGTGGTAGATGTGCATATATCACGTTTACGCGCAAAGTTGGAAGATGATCCTAGCAACCCAGAATTGATTCTCACAGCCAGAGGTACTGGTTATCTGTTTCAAAGGATAATTGAACCTGGAGAAGAGTAAACAACACAGTAGCAAGGAAGCAGAGGAGCAGAGGAGCAGGGGAGACAAGGAAGGGGACTGGGGACTAGTATCTTTACTCAGCACTCAGCACTCAGCACTCAGCACTAAAGAGGCATGACTAAATCTGATCCCAATCGATTTTTACGGCGTCTACCCTTTGTTGTTGGTGGGTTAGGCGCTGTACTTTTGCTCATTAACCGATTGTTAACACCGGAAATCACAGAATCTCAAGCGCGGGGAGATGTGGTGGGTGTGATTTTGAGTGCAGTGTTAATTTTGACTGGTTTAATTTGGCAGCAAGTACAGCCGCGATCGCCTGATGTTGTACAACTAATTGGGGAAGAAGGTTTTGTATTGGCAGCAGATTTACCAGAAGCTGTCAAAACAGAATTAGCCTGGGCATCGCATTTATTGTTAACTAATACAGTCACGCGATCGCTTGTGGTTGTTTATCAAGGTAAAGTTTTGTTGCGTCGCGGTATTTTGGGTACTAAATCTGAGGTTGTACCAGGGCCAATTTTAAAACGGGTATTGGAGACAAAAAAGGCAATTTATTTAGTTGCTTTAAAAATATATCCAGGCAGAATTGAATTTGATTATTTACCAGAAAATACTCAAGGTGTAATTTGTCAACCTATTGGTAACGAAGGTGTACTAATTTTAGGAGCAAACGCACCGCGCAGTTACACCAAACAAGATGAAAACTGGATTGCTGGAATTGCTGATAAATTAGCGGTTACTCTTAATTCTTACTTGCAAGTTGAATCAGAAAATTAAAATTTTATGCAAATTATCTATTGGCTACTTGTTGCCGTAATGGTTGTGGGTATTATTGGTGCTGTAGTTCCTGCCATTCCTGGAACCAGTTTAATTTTAATTGCAATTATTATCTGGGGAGTTGTTAGCAGTTCTTTTGCTGCAATTAAGATACCGCTAATTGTGACAGTTATTGTTTTGTTGCTCAGTATTGGAGTTGATTTCTTAGCAGGCTACATAGGAGCAAAACAAGCAGGTGCTAGTAAATGGGGACAAATTGGCGCGTTTGTCGGTTTGCTACTGGGATTTTTTGGATTATTACCTGCTTTGCCTTTTGGCGGCCCCTTGTTAGGTATTTTAATCGGCCCACTGCTGGGAGCGATTATCGGTGAGTATCTTTACCAACGTCAACTGGGATTGGCAATTAAAGCTGGTATTGGAATTGTAGTAGGAACCTTGGTTGGGAATTTAATTCAGGGTATATTAGCGATCGCCGCAGTTGCAGTTTTCTTATACACAACTTGGCCACAGGTATTTAGTAGTTAGAATTTAACCTAAAATTTTGTTATCAAAGCTTATACCAATTTGAAAAAAGAATGCGACAGATGGGTAGGGGCACAACATTGTTGTGCCCTTAAGAATAATTTATGTATCGCAAACATTATTTGAATTGGTATTAGATGAGCTAACACGAAATATTGTAAATAAAAATCTTTATACAGGTTGAGTTATGTACTACTGCCTAAATTTTTATTACAAAAGAATAATGTGATATTTTAATTCAAACTTTTCAAGTGTAACTAGAGTATCGATTCAGTAATTAAAAACCTAACCTCCAGTCGCGTTTTCAACCTACTAAATCATCTTTTTATAATCAAACTATAAAAACTTCATTATTAGTTTATACCAAAAACAAAATTGCTTTATATAAATTACAAAATACAAACTCACCTACGCTAGCCAGTATTACAAAAAATCTGTGTATTAATCTTCAAAAATAAAATATAGCGATTTGACAGATGTACTGAGGTCAAACCTATGTAATTCAAGGCTATTGCTATAAATTTCAACTCTAAGAGATGAGAGATATAAGAAAAAGCACTATGCAGGTAATGAAGATTTTATCAAGATAAATACGTAGACCTTGCGTATCTCTAGATAGTTATGTAATTCTGTAGAAGTAACGAACACATCAGCCAACGAACGCCTAAAAAATAAATAGCATTCTACCTAAGTTTTTAATGCGGCAATGCTATCTAGATTGTGAAAACAGGATACATTCATAACTAGTTTTAAGATTGCAGCACAGTAAATAACGCACTCAGCCTCTTAAATTTTTTTATAGGAGCTTTAAATTACAATGCTTGGTTTGAAATCTAAAGTACTAAACACAACTCTAGCAGCTACTTTTGCAATTCCCTTGGCTACTGCTGGAATGTTTGCCTCCGCTAGTTCTGCTCAAGCGGCTGCATTGACTGGTGAGTTCGATATGGTAGGTTTGACCACAGCCGAGTTAAAACAAGATTCTCTAACTTTCCTTGATCCAAAAACATTTCTAATTCTTAATGGCAGTGGAACTTTAGGAAGTTTTAGCGGGGGTACAATAAACAACATTTTGGGCTTTGGTTCCCCTGCATCAGCAATTAATCCATTCCTTGACTTGGGTGCTAAAGATGGATTAGACATCTTTAATTTGACTTCTGCTAGCTATATAACGGAACAAGCTGGAAATTTCGTTGCTCTAAAGGTCACAGTCGATGGCTTCTTTAAAAGTTTAACTGGAGAAATAAGCCAAGGGCAAGGATTTTTTACTTTCCAAAAAGTAGGTAAGAAAGCTGATTTTGACAAAGCTCTTGCTGAAGGTAAAACAATTTCGGGACTGACTTATTCTGCTAGTTACTTTGCTACAGTTCCTGAACCAGCTACATTACTTGGCTTGGGTGCAGTAGGTGCAGCTATGGCTATGTCTCGCCGCCGCAAAACTCTGGCTAGTTAATAAAAACCAGCAGAAAAATTGCTGAAAAAAAAGGTGGTAGAACAATTGTAAAGACTACCACCCCGTACAAAATCTATCCAATTATATCGGTTTTCAATTAAGTGTTATGGGTTTTGGGTTTGTAGTAATTTAGCGATTACTGCGAACCTTTAATTATTTTCAAGAGAAACTTTATTGAAAACGACGCTTCCAGTTTCGGTAATTCTATGGAAAAGTGAGGTTGACTGTTCCTCAAAATGCGAACTCAGACTGACTGCAAAGTTTTTTTAGCTTCAGTTGCGATCGCCTCTACTTCATCATTCACCAAAGTTTCTAATATAGCTTTGGCATCTGCACCACCCAAAAGATTTAAGGCTTGCACGACTCGGTAGCGGACTTGCCAATCTGGATTAGTTGCATAAGGCGCTAAAAGTTCAACTGCATGGATATCTCCCAACTCACCCAAAGAACTGATAGCAGCAGTTTGGATTAAGTCATTATCTGAAGAGAGTGCTTCTTTGAGTAGTTCAAAACCTCGCGGATCGCCCAATTCTCCTAAAGTAGCGATGATGCTGAATTTAACTAGCCATTCGGGAGTTGTGTTGTAAAGTTGCTGCAAGTCTTCAAAAGCTACTTGAAGTTTCAGCGCACCCAAACAGTCTGCTGCTGCTGCTTGAACATCCGGTTCCGGGTCATTGTGCAACAGTTCGCGTAATATATTCAACGATAAGTCTAAATCTTGTGCGCCGAGTGTATCCATCTGACTCACTGCTGAGTAACGCACACGCGCACTGCTATCACCGATCGCACTTTGAATTAGTTCAAAGCCGATCGCAGGTTCCAAGTCACGAATTTGATTCACAGCTCGCAAGCGATCGCCCAAATCCTCAGAACTGAGCATTTGCTTAACAGAATCAGGAGTAATACTCATTCACTTATCCTAAATTTTCCAAGAGTTTTAAAAGAGTCAACAGTGAACAGCAAGCTAATAGTCGTGAGTGCTAAGTGCTGAGTGCTGAGTTAGGAGTTATTCTCCTTGTCTCTCTGCCCTCTGCCCCATGCCCAGCCCCCAGCCCCCAATCCCCATTACACTAATCTTGACTTGCTGCCATTGCTCGAACAATGTCACCACGGGTGAGAATCCCAATTACCTGACCCGCGCTGTCAAGCACTGGTAATCGGTGAACACTGCGATCGTGCATGATTTTGGCTGCTTCTTTTATAGTTTTATCTGGGGTAATAGTGATCGGATTTTTGCTCATCACTTCCCCAACTGTCTGTCCCAGCGCCTTGTGCAAGTCACGCTCATAATCAGCGGGATTTTGTAAATAGATGACGCTATCAAGAAACATAATGTATGCCGGAGGAGTCACTCCTGTTTCTTGCCACATTAAGTCAGTTTCTGAGATAATGCCCACCAATTGACCAACATCATCCACAACAGGCAGCCCACTAATCCGTCGTTCTGCGATAAGTTGTATGGCTTCCTTGAGCGGAGTTTCTGATCGGACAACAATTGGGTCACGGCTCATTACTTCGGCAACTGTTTTAGGCATTTGCTTACTGACACCTCGGATCAAAGTCTTTGCGATTATTGTAGAAAATTACGAGTCTTAACCTGACACAGTTAATACATTGTTACGGTATGGGGGTTGGGCATGGGGCATTGGGGATTAAGTAAATTGTCCAGCCCCTAGTCCCCAGTCCCTAGTTCCCAAATTCCCAACCCCCTGCCCCCTTTAAAGCTGCAATAATTTGCACATTGGCTTGGGGAAAAGCAAACTCTTCTAGTTCAGGCAAACTAACCCAGCGAATTTCATCACATTCGAGTGGTTGGGGAACACCAGTAAGATGACGGCAGTGATGTACTGTGAGGGTAACTCGCAAATGGGTATAGGTGTGGTCAATAGTGATCAGATGGCTTCCCACTTCAATTTCGATTCCCAGTTCTTCGTAAATTTCCCGTTGGATACATTCTTCGACAGTTTCGCCAGACTCTATTTTGCCACCAGGAAATTCCCATAAACCCCCCATCGCTCCTCCCGGACGCCGGCGATCGATTAAAATTTGCTCTTGGTCGTTCCAAATTACGGCAACACCAATGATTTTATGAGGTATGGGAGAACTGGTTTCATTCATGGTTGATGGAAGAAAGGGGAAGATAAAGCTACTATCCGCTACTGAATAATAATAGAACTCAGCAAGCTGGCTTCATGCCTGCCGAGTTTGTATTTTATTGCGAATGAAATAGCTTTAAATGGTGTTTATGCAATTATGCTAACCGTTGATTGCAGCTGTTGTTGCCGAAACCAGCAAATTCTGCTTCTGCTGCTCAACCGCATAGTTGCTACTTCATAGTTTTAAATCCATTTTCAAAGCTGAGTAAACTTAGCCTAAATCTGATTGGATTCAGTTATTGGCTGATGACTTAAAATTTCAAATTGCCAGAGCTAACCTCTGCCCAAATTGCTTATATTCTATGTGAATCTAATTGCTGAACAAAATCCATTATCATCAGCGTAGCGATTGTAAGTCAGATATGGTTAATATCTAGCTGCAAATCAAAGTGGAGGGAAGGGAAGGCAGATTATGAGGATTTCGCAGAGGTTTATTTTTGATGATGTGGCTGTAAGTGTGTCAACCTATAAAGCCAACAATAACTAGTCAATTTCGCTGTTGTTGGTTTCACTACCTTGTAAAGCCATTTCAAAATTCATTCTTTGTTCAGCATTACGCAAGAAGTAACCACTGATCATTGCAGAGGCGAGAAGCCGACCTAGACTTTCCCGACTAGTAGTGATAGTTACATTAAAGTGTTCTGAAGGCAGGTTGCCCAAAAGCCCCACAATATTGCGTTCCATCACCTGAAGCACTTCAGCAGAAGTGGGTTTGGATAACTGGCTAACTGTCTCTGGACTCAAGGATTTAACGTATTGCCAGAGTAAATCGCCAGTTTCTGACTCACTATTAAAAAATTCTGAGACTCTATTGGATGGGTTACTCACGTTTCATCTCCTTGACTAATAATCTTAGCTGTGGTGTTTGCGACTTTATAAAAATAAGTGCTTATTGTGTACTGGATTTAGCTACCTATTAATTGTTCCTGTCAATTAATGTAACAGGCTAAATATGATCAGGCAGTCGGTGTAACCGTACCAAAAGCAGCGTGTTTTCTCACCTCACTAGTTATTAGTCGTTAGTGATTAGCTCTTAGCTACTAAGTACTAATCACTAAAGACGGCTGACTAACTTGCCAAGTATTCATCCATCTTGGCTTTGGACTTGCGGAGTTTGGTTAAGGCTTCCCGTTCAATTTGCCGTACTCGTTCGCGGCTAATGTTTAGGATTTCACCAATTCTTGCTAATGTTAGAGCTTGCCCATCTGTTAACCCAAAGCGTAGGGTGATCACTTCCTTCTGTTGTGGGGTGAGATCTCCCATCAGGCGCTCTAAGTCATAAGATAGGGAAGATTGCATCACAAACTCTTCTGGAGAAGCTCCCGGATCTTCTAACATTTCTCCAAGTTCGGTGTCGTAGTTATCCCCCAACCGCAAATCTAGAGATAACGGTAGACGTGCCTTTTCTAAGTACTCTCGTACTTGTTTAGGAGTCAATTCTAATTCTTGCGCTAATTCCGCAGCGGAAGGGGCACGTCCCAGTTTTTGAGATAATTGTCGCTGTGCTTTTTTAATTTTATTTAATTTCTCGGTGATGTGGATTGGCAAGCGGATAGTGCGCGCTTTTTCGGCGATCGCCCGCGTAATGGCTTGACGAATCCACCAATAAGCATAAGTCGAAAACCTGTAGCCTTTTGTGGGGTCAAACTTCTCCACGCCCCGCTGCATCCCGATGCTACCTTCTTGGATTAAGTCTAGTAAATCAACATTACGCTTAATATATTTTTTGGCAACTGATACAACGAGCCGTAAATTGGCTTCTACCATCTTGCGCTTGGCAAATTCACCCTCAGCGATCACTTCGTTCAACTCTGCCAATTCCAGCCCAGTTGCTTTTGCCCACTCTTCTAGAGTTGGTTCTCGGCCTAACTGGCTGGCAAGGTACTCCTTCATTTCTTGCAAAGCAGTTGAACGTTGCACCTGTTTGCCATAAAAAATCTCTTCCTCGTGCGTTAAGAGCGGCACGCGGCCAATCTCACGCAGGTAAGTCCGCACAAGGTCTGTGGCTGTCGGAGCGGTCTTCATGGCGCTACTCATTGATAGGGATGGATGTGACGTTAGGGTCATTAACTAATAAATGCTTTGCGAAGGTACTACCCACTCAGGCTGGGAACCCATACTCAGGTTTGCAATATGTTTGCAATTAATGCATCCGATAAACTCGGCTGCTAATAATAATCAAAAATTTAGGGTTTTAACTGCTCTAGACGTTACAGTTATTTACCCAGTTTCACAAGTATCTAGAGTTAGATAAAAGGTTACTAATAGAACATTTTTTGTATTCTTTCATTAGGGCTATTGTTAACTATTGTAACATTTATGAGAAAAATTGACTAGATCACAGCCTAAGATTTAGATTTTATTCCAGTTAATACAATGCTTTTATAGATTAAAAGCTTCCCTAGAAGCTGATCGCATCAATATATCCATGACAGACAATAACTTTCTCATATTCCTTAAAATAACTCAATGATAAGTATAATTATTCTCTTATAACAATTGCTTAATTTTTCTGGCTGCGGACAACAAAGGTTTATGCCTATAGAAAGATGGACAAATAAATACTTATAGAATTCGGTACAACAATTAAGGTGAAAAAGATGAGATTTCCTGTTTATTCTTAACTTTTAAACTTTTACCTTTTCCCCACCTCTTGCAAAAGTATCTTTGGCAAGAAGTTTATTTACGGGATTGGGAAAAATTAAGTAAGGCTTAGGCACTGAAGCCTAAAATTTAGATCCCCCAACCCCCCTTAGAAAGCTACGGTGTACACACATCTGTGTACTAAACCGAAATCATTGTAGATCCGTCATTATCCTCCGATAAATTGGAGGACTTTGAGGGATTTTAGCCCCCCTTTTAAAGGGGGGTTGGGGGGATCAAAAGCCTGTGGGACAACTCTCAAAGACTTGTGTGTACACGGTAGCCTTAGAAAGAGGGTCGCCATAGGCGGGGGGATCTGAATCTTGGATGACTCAACGCTTATCCCAAGTATTGCCTATACCCTTACTGATACCGAGTTGCATTCAAAGATAGTAAATTAGGGCAGCAGAGGAGCAGAGGTGAGGAAATCAAAATCTGTCTGATCGCAACATAGTATGACTGATCGCTGATGATCGCTGATTCGAGGTTGGCAAAAAAGTTGTCTTTAAGGCATCATGCAGTAATCTTGGATGACTTTCACATCCAAAGTTGTAGTTTGCAGGGAATGGATAGCGGCGACTGTAGCTTTTGCGCCGGCGATGGTGGTGATGATGGGAATTTTATAACCTAAGGCTGTGCGACGGATTAATCTAGCATCAGTGTGGGCTTCTTCTCCCGAAGGAGTGTTGATAATCAGTTGGATTTTCTGATTTTTGATGGCATCTAAAACATGAGGACGACCTTCATGAAGCTTCAGCACTAACTCAACATCTAACCCATGTTCTTGAAGAACTTGGCGTGTGCCAAATGTAGCCATCACAGTAAATCCTAAATCGATAAATTCCTTGACGACGCTCACAGCAGCTGCTTTGTCGCGATCGTTCATCGACACGAATACGGTTCCAGACAAAGGTAAACGCTCTCCAGCACCGATTTCTGCTTTGGCATAGGCGCGTCCAAAATCGCTGTCAATTCCCATTACCTCACCAGTAGAGCGCATTTCTGGGCCTAATATTGTATCAGTACCGGGGAATTTATTAAATGGCAATACTGCTTCTTTGACCGCAATATGCCGTGGGATGACTTCTTCGGTAAAGCCTAGCTCCTCTAAAGTTTTACCTGACATAATTAAGGATGCTAGTTTTGCCAGTTGCACACCAGTTGCTTTAGAAACAAAGGGCACTGTACGAGAGGCACGGGGGTTGGCTTCAAGAATGTAAACTTGAGGAGAATAGCTACTGCCACCAACAACGGCAAACTGAATATTCATCAGTCCTACTACAGAAAGTGCCTGTGCTAGCTGCACCGTCCAAGTACGAATTTGATTGAGGACTGCTGGTGGTAGGGAAATTGAGGGTAAAGTGCAAGCTGAATCGCCAGAGTGAATCCCTGCTTGTTCGATGTGTTCCATGATGCCACCAATCACTACCCGCCCGGTATGATCGGTGATCGCATCTACATCGACTTCGATCGCATTTTCCAAGAACTTATCGATTAAAATTGGGTGTTCCGGTTCTACCTGCACCGCAAAAGTCATGTAGCGTTCCAATTCTGTATCGGAATACACGATTTCCATCGCCCTTCCCCCCAGCACATAACTAGGACGCACCACCACCGGATAACCAATACGTTGAGCAACAATCAGCGCATCTTCGTAAGTCCGGGCAATACCATTGGGCGGTTGAGCAATATTTAATTTGTTGAGAATCTTTTCAAATCGCTCTCTATTTTCTGCCATATCTATAGAGTCTGGCGATGTTCCCCAAATTTTAGTGCTGAGTCCTGAGTTCTGAGTGCTGAGAAATTGTTGCAAAGGTACAGCTAACTTCAGTGGTGTTTGCCCACCAAACTGGACAATCACGCCTACGGGATTTTCGGCTTCAATAATATTGAGTACGTCTTCTTTGGTTAATGGCTCAAAGTAGAGGCGATCGCTGGTGTCATAATCTGTAGAGACTGTCTCTGGGTTAGAGTTGACCATAATCGTCTCATATCCTGCTCCTTTCAAAGCATAGGCAGCGTGACAACAACAATAATCAAACTCAATTCCCTGTCCAATGCGGTTGGGGCCACCACCCAAAATCATCACTTTCGGCTTGCTGGTTGGTAAAATCTCTGTTTCTTCTTCGTAGGTAGAGTAGTGGTAAGGGGTAAACGCCTCAAACTCAGCGGCGCAAGTATCCACAGTTTTGTAAACTGGGATGACTCCTAGCTGTTTGCGGTATGCCCGGACTTCATCTTCGGTGGTTTTGGTGGCATAGGCAATTTGGCGATCGCTATATCCATCACGTTTGACCTCATACAACTGCTCTTTTGTCAATTGCTTTAAGGGTGTTCGTTTGAGGAATTTTTCTACTTCCAGCAATTGCTGCATTTTATCTAGGAACCAGGGGTCAATACCTGTGAGTTCGTAGATTTCCTCACTACTGATGCCTAACTGCATGGCATGGCGGACAGCAAAGATGCGATCGGGGTTGGGTGTCCGCAGTTGGGCGCGAATTTGTTCACCACTGGGTAATTTTTCGGCTTGGTCGCAACCCCAGCCAGCACGTCCAGTTTCCAAAGAGCGCAGTGCTTTTTGGAAGGATTCGTTGAATGTCCGTCCAATAGCCATTGCTTCCCCTACGGATTTCATTTGCGTTGTCAGCACTGGTTCCGAACCAGGAAACTTTTCAAAAGCAAAGCGGGGGACTTTGGTAACTACGTAGTCAATTGTCGGTTCAAATGATGCCGGAGTTTTCTTGGTGATATCGTTTTTAATTTCATCCAAGCTGTAACCCACAGCTAGCTTGGCCGCCATCTTAGCTATCGGGAAACCAGTGGCTTTAGAAGCCAAAGCGGAACTGCGAGATACACGGGGGTTCATTTCAATCACGACCACATCCCCTGTAACTGGATTAATGGCAAACTGGATATTGGAACCACCCGTTTCCACGCCAATCTCGCGGATGATTTTAATTGCCATATCCCGCAGTCGCTGGTATTCTTTATCAGTAAGAGTTTGAGCAGGAGCGACGGTAATTGAGTCTCCGGTGTGGATGCCCATTGGGTCGAGGTTTTCGATTGAGCAAATAATCACTACGTTATCTGCCAAGTCGCGCATTACTTCCAATTCGTATTCTTTCCAGCCGAGTAGGGACTGGTCAATGAGAATTTGCGAAACGGGGCTAGCATCTATACCCACCTGTGCCATTTCTTCAAATTCTTCTTGGTTGTAAGCAATACCGCCGCCACTACCACCCATTGTGAAAGCAGGACGAATAATTAAGGGATAAGTGCCGATTTGCCGGGCGATCGCTTTAGATTCTTCTAAAGATGAAGCTGTGCCACTAGGACACACATTCACGCCGATCTTGGCCATTGCTTCGTTAAACAGTCTTCTATCTTCAGCTTTTTCAATAGCTGGCAACTTAGCGCCAATTAACTCGACGTTATATTTTTCTAAAACACCATTTTTTGCGAGAGCAACGGCAATGTTGAGGGCGGTTTGTCCTCCCATTGTTGGTAGCAGGGCATCGGGACGCTCTTTAGCGATGACTTTTTCGACCAATTCCGGTGTCAGCGGCTCAATGTAAGTGCGATCGGCTGTTTCCGGATCGGTCATAATTGTCGCAGGGTTGGAGTTGACCAGTACCACTTCGTAGCCTTCTTCTCGCAGTGCTTTACAGGCTTGGGTACCAGAGTAGTCAAACTCACTGGCTTGTCCAATCACAATTGGGCCAGAGCCTAACAGCAGAATCTTCCGGAGGTCTTGACGGCGGGGCATAGTCGTTGGGGTGAACTAAGAGAATACAAATCCTGATTATTTTAAGATTCTTTTTCCCTAGTCATACTGTTTATTACCAAGTTTTCTAGGTTTGATGACCGGGAGGGGGATTAGCAAAGATTGAGGGATGAGAAGAATTACTTTTTATGCTTCGGTACTAATCACCTATTTTGTATGTCTAACTTTTATATACTTCTCATCGAAAAAAATTTAATAAAGTTGCAACTCTTTATTCTCTTAGATAATAATAATTTTCATATTTATGTTACTTTTGTACATCATAACTTGAGTTAATATTAAAATTAAACAAATAAGTTAGATAAAAATAATTCCTAACTAGCTAACTGCTAATTATTCTCAATATGAATTAATATATTAATTTATATACTTAAATTAAAAATTGCAGAGAATTAGCTATACTACTCTCTGCAAATTTTTATATTTTTTTAAGACCTACTTCTGCCAATTTTTTCTTCAGTCTAGGGAAGCTTATCTAAATTATGAGAGTCTTAGTTTTGAGCAGGTTGAACAAAACCCAAGGTTAAGCTGTCCTTGGCAAGGAAGTGAGATAAATGATAAGCCCGCTCCTCAGTTTTTAAGAGAATTTTTTCGTAGAGATAGCGTGTACCACGATCACCTAAACTCTCTGCCTGAGCAGCTTGGCGACGAATCAAGCCAATAATAGCTTGCTCTGCTACTAGGTCATTTTCTACCATCTGACGAGCAGAATATACTCCATCAGGCTCTTGCTCAAAACAGGTTAATTCCGCTAATTTGCTGAAGGAAGCTACTGGCACGCCACCTAGTCCATCCAAGCGCTCTCCAATTTCATGGATGTGTTCTTGCACTTCTTTGTAGCTTTCATTAAAAAACTCATGCAACGAGTAAAATTCTGCACCTTCAACTACAAAATGATGTTTTTGATATTGCAAGTAAAGTGCTTGAAAACTCGCTAATACGACGTTAAATCCTTCGGTAACCGGGGCAGTTACACTGTGGTCTAGTAATACAGGATTGTCGTAAACATGACCAAAATTGCGTAATACAGTTTTCGTTTCAGACATAGTTCTCCTCGCTTGTCAGTAGTTATAGTTTTTAACTGCTGAGTCTCTACATATTAACATTCTAAAAATAAAAAGTAATTCCGATAAATATCACGGAATTTTGAATTTTTTAGTACTAAAAGTTTCAATTGAAAACGACGGTAAACTCCATCCCCAAGGTGGGTGGACGTTGCTCTCCCCGTCGCTTGGGGCATTGGGGAGCCAGTGCCGTGGGCGGGTTTCCCGACTTGAGGCAACTGGCGTCATAGGGGAGCCAGTGCCGTCTTGGGGCCCTGAGTGGGCGTGCTGTCATTGGCATTCTTTCCCATGGCCACGAAATTCCATTCCTTTTAGGGGTGGGATGAGCTTACTCCCTGGTCTTTTCAGCCTTTTTTAGTAGAAGTTTATGGCAAATATTTGAGATTTTTATCTAAAATAATTGAGAATTGTTTGCACTTAAGTTATCCTTGTTTAAAAGGCTGAACTCCCAAATATGAGAAACAGGAGGGAGTAAAAGCGTGGTGATTACTGCAAGTTTGTTGCACTTTGAGGGTTAGTCTCTTGAAATCGTTCAGTTCAGAAGTAGAAAGCAAGCACATCTTAGAGGTTAATTGGGCAGACCGCTGGGTAGTCTATCAACGCTTACGGGAACTAGATATTCCCTGTTGGTGCGAGTCTAATCAGCCCTTGAAAGTTGAAATTGCCAATCCCATAGCAGCTATTCAACTTTGGAGTGTGATGCGGCAATTCACAGTTTCCCGCCAAAACCTGATTTGGAGTCTGGAGAAAAGCTGGCAAAGCCACTAACGCTAATACTGTCTCGCCCAATAGCTTGTCTAAGTAAATAACTAGGTAAAAAACATGAGTGAATCTCACACTACCGAAGTATCACAATTTTGTTTGGAAGGAAGATTTCTGGATTTTGTGATTAAAGATGGCTATAAGCTCAAAGGCCTACTGATAGGAACCAATGACGGTGAATTCTATGTAAAACTGGCTAAAAATTTACGATTTGCTTTTGATTTGCGTTTACCACCAGGAACTTGGCTGCAAATTGTAGGTCAAAAAAAGCACGAAGTTGAAAGTGGCAAAGTCACACTGAAAGCTGAACGTGTGATGGCGGCAAGTCCTGAGGTAGGAAGAGTTCAGGCTATTACTCAATCGAAAGAAGTCCCATCTATTAATAATACTAAGGCAAAAGCACCTAAGGCTAAGGCTGCGATTTTGGTATGCCAAAAATCTGATTGCATGAAGCGTGGTGGTAAAGGACTTTGTCAGGCCTTAGAAGCAGCTTTGAGCGATCGCGGTTTAGAAGACCAAGTAACTATTAAAGGCACTGGTTGTATGAAAAACTGCAAAGCTGGCCCCAATTTGATAATGCCAGACAAAACGCGCTATAGCCGTATTCAAGCTACACAAGTTCCTGCACTCATGGACAAACATTTTGCCGACAAGAGCGAGGAACAAAAGCTGAACCATTCCCAGCAAGTAACGATAACTACAGCCAGTTTAGCAATTAATAGCTAGTTGAGCTTTCAGTATTTAATGAGAAAATATCATAATAAATTTATTTAGATGTTCTGTTCGTCCTTGGCAGTACATTATGCAAGTTATTTGCAACAGTACTGCTTGAGTAAGTGCTTCAAGCCACAAATTTGATTGATAAAATTTCACAGCAACGCGTAAGTCAGGTTAAAGGATTGGGAATTGGGAATTGGGCATTGGGGACAAGGGAGCAAGGGCAGAGATCAGAACTCAGCACTCACAACTCACAACTCAAGATTCAGCACTCTGAATCGAGCCGACGACGTAATTGGCTGCTGAAGGCATCAATGATCGTGACGACTACCAAAAGTACCAGCATCATGGTTGTAGCTTTGGTGTATTCAAAACCGTCAATATAACTTTTTAACTGAAAGCCAATACCACCAGCGCCGACTACACCCAACACAGAAGCGGCACGGATATTGTACTCAAACATCCATAAGGTATAACCTAATCCCAGTGGCAAAACTTGGGGTAATATTCCATATTGAGCAATTTGTAATTTCGATGCTCCTATAACCTCTAGCGATTCGATAGAACGAGAGTCAACGGCTTCAATTGCCTGTTGATAGAATTTTGCCAGGTAGCCAATAGTGTAAATTCCCAAAGCTAAGGTTCCTGCTGGTGCGCCTAATCCAGTTGCAGCGACAAAAATTAATCCCAAAATAATTGAAGGGACAGAACGGACTGCGTTTTGCAATAAGTTAGCCAACCATTGCAACCATCGGGGAGCAATGTTGCTGGCACTAGCAACAGCAATTGGCAAAGAGATTATTGCCCCGATAGTGGTTCCCCAGAGTGACATCTGTACAGTTTCAATTAGCGCTTTAATGGCTATATCTAAAACTGCTGGATCGGGAGGGAATAACCTGGAGATAAAATCAGTGATGTAGGGCCAGCTGGAAGTCAGCAAGTTAAAATCAACTTTGAGACCTTGCAATGCCCAAACATAAACGACAACCGCAATTAATATAGTGAGTAGGGAACTCACCCAAGGGTAGCGCCGGAGGAGTTTTGAATTAAAGAAGTAATTCATGAATTTGCGCTTGCGTTCAACACTCTAGAAAAGAGACTGCAAAATTGCATCTCTACTCAATACTCGGAAATTTCACTCAAAAATTTAATTCAAAAATCTAAACTTGAGAAAATTGCGCTTGCAGATTGTCGCAAGGGCCATCGTAAACAATGCGTCCCGCATCTACAACGATCGCACGTTGAGCATATTCCGCAGCTATCCCCAAATCGTGCAAAACTGCCACAATTGTCATGCCGTGCTGGGTATGTAATTCAGATAAAGTTTGCATTACCTGTTGGCAAGCTATCACATCTAACCCAGTGATCGGTTCGTCGGCTAACAAAATCTGTGGTGATTGAATTAAAGCACGGGCGATCGCTACTCTTTGTTGTTGTCCACCACTGAGTTGGCTAGTTTTTTGATCGGCAAACTCTCTTAATCCCAACTGTTCCAATAATTCTAGTGCTAAAAGGCGATCGCGTTTGGGAAATCCAAATAAAGTTTGCCAACTTGTCTTAGCACCAAGGCGTCCACATAGGACATTTTCCATTGCTGATAATTGCCGAATTAATCCGCCGCCTTGAAATAACATCCCAACATCGCGCCGAATTGCAGCTAGTGTGCGGGGAGTCAGCGTTACACTATTAATCTGAATTTCTCCCCGTACCAGTGGCACTAATCCAACTAGCGATCGCAGCAGAGTAGATTTACCAGCACCATTGAGTCCCAGCAACACAACAAACTCACCTCGTTCAATCTGGCAATTAATACCATTGAGGATAGGGCGATTTAGAGAAGCAGCATAAGCTGTTTCTAAGTTGTGACACTCAATTACATAATCTCTCATGCCTCGGTCAAATCCATAATTAGTTATCAAGTCTCACTGATCAGTTATCAGCCTGTTTACTGATAACTGACAACTAAATTAAGGTGCAATGCCAACACGTGTTAATGCATCTTTGATGGGTGCTAAGTGGCGAGCATGATCTACTCGCACTAACTCTGTAGAGTTATACAAGTTACGTAACAGTTGGTTATTTTGTGACTGATTTAACTTGAGTAGAGCGTTAATAATTCTTTCCCGCTCTGGTGCTGGAACGTCATCATCAATGGCGATACCGTGGGCTGGGACACCGGGAATTCGATGAAGCACGCGCAACTGATTTTTTTCTTCAGGTGTAATATACGGTGGGTTAAGAGCGTATTCGGACACAACAGCTACATCTGCTTGACCGCGAACAACGGCTTGCAATGCTTTGCTGTAATTGCCACCGTAGCTAATTTGACCGAAGAAACCATCCAGGCGATCGCGGTTAGGCACAAATCCCTGTTTTACCAACTCACCAACGGGGAAAATAAACCCACTGCCAGAAGTCGGGGAAGTAAACGCCATTTTTTTGCCCCGCAATTGTTCTAGGGTTGCTTTGGCGTTATTTCTAGTTTTCAAAGGGCTATTGTTGGGTACAACAAATACTGAACTGTAAGTGTATCTTCCTGAATAGTTGTCACGTACCTCGGCTAAATACAAGCGAGCATTGGCCAATTGTTCAGCTTTCAACGCCGGACGGCTACTCAAGAAAGACACATCAGCCCGATTTGCTCTTAAGGCTTCTACCGCAGCTGTATCATCTCCTACTTGGGCTTTAACTGGTATTCCTAGTTCTTTTGACAGAAATGCTGCTACTGAATTCGCCTTACTTTGCAAGTCTGTAGAATCAGCCCGGCTAGGAAAGACTACTGTTAAGTTATTTAATTTTTGTCTTTGGGCAAGTAAGCGTGGTGCTTGTTGATTAAAAGTAGAATTGGCGATCGTCGCCTGCATTCCTCCAAATGTGCTGAGTGCTAGACCTGCAAGCGCTACACATGCAGCTCCAGCACCCAACAAGCCTTTGTTTTTCACACTCATTAGTAACTCTCCATTAGGAACTATTCTCAGGTTTTTTGCAAATTAGTTGCAACTAGCCCAATATAAAAATCTAGAACTTTTAAGAACAAAAGTCAATATAAGTTGTGTGAGGACTGATTAAACAAGCTATTAATTTATTGCTATGGAAGAAAATCTAGCAACTAATTGCAATAGATTCAAAACAAATCAGTGCGTCAGGAATATTATGTATGTTAATAATTACCCATGGATCGCAAAAATCGAGGTTTGGGTAAGGAGCGTAACGGTGTAAAAGTTTAGGGATGTAGATGTTAACAAGCCTCATTTCCTGACACTAAGTGTCAATGAAGAATCTTTTGCATAAGCTCTAAAAATGGAGATAATTAATGTGCCTTTGAGAGGTTACATAATCTGTAGCGTCATCAGGATGTAAATATTATGAAGATATACACAGAAGCAGTTTGAATGATTATTAGCTGAGAAAGGCGATCGCTTTTAATAAACTTTGCATAAGTAGCCTTGACTTTAATTAATACTGCGTTAATAAAAAACAAATTTTATTAAATATATATTTTGACATTTTACATATTGTTTATTTTGGCTTTCATAAAGTTGACTTAGTTTTCTCTTAATGGATATAAATCACTCTTTCTCCTTAATAACTATCCATTGAACTACTGCTAGTAGGCTTTGGTCAAAAACTAAGGAGCATATAGTGACCTTATCTAGACGTCAATTTTTTAGCCTAGCTGGGACAAGTACTGCTGGTGCTTTGATGTTATCTCCATTGCAGGCTTTCTTTGCTAAACGAACTTTAGCAGCAGGCCCCTATGGCTCTTTGCAAACTGACCCTAAAGGTGTTTTGGATCTGCCTGCTGGATTCTCTTATGTAAGATTGTCTGAAACTGGGCAAACAATGACCGATGGCTACAAAGTTCCAGGTGGTCACGACGGAATGGCAGCGTTTTCAGGAGCTAATGGTAATACAATTCTGATCCGCAACCACGAACTCAACCCGGCATCAACTACCAGCATTGGCGCACCTAACACGAGTAAATACGACACTCAAGGAAAAGGTGGCACAACAACTTTGGTAGTCAGTTCGACTCGGACTTTAATTAGGCACTACGGCTCTTTGGCAGGCACTTACCGCAACTGTGCTGGTGGCCCAACCCCTTGGGGATCTTGGCTCAGTTGCGAAGAAAGTTTTGAGGTAGGTAACAAAAAGCATGGTTATGTATTTGAAGTACCTAGTAGTGCAACTGGGTTCGTAACGCCTGTACCCCTAGTAGCGATGGGGCGGTTCAATCATGAAGCAGCAGCTGTAGACCCCAACACAGGTTATGTATATATGACCGAAGACCGAGGTGATGGCTTATTCTATCGCTTCGTGCCTAACACACCGAATAACTTGAGTGCAGGTGGTGCGTTGTATGCTTTGAGAATTCCTTCAAGACCCCAAGCAAACACCACCACAGGGTTTACAGTCGGTCAAGCGTACACAGTGGATTGGGTTCGGATTACCAACCCCGATCCTTCTAGTGATACAGTAAGGACTACGGGCTTTAGTTTAGGCGCTGCTAAGTTTGCTCGTGGCGAAGGTATTTTCTATGGCAATGGAGATATGTATTTTTGCTGTACTAGTGGTGGTAGTGCTGGAGTGGGTCAAATATGGCGCTACACCCCTGCTACCAACACACTGCGGCTGTACATAGAACCTAACAATGCGAATATTCTAGATTTTCCAGATAACATTGTCGTTGCGCCCAACGGTGATTTATTCCTCACCGAAGATGGTGGCGGTACTGACTTTGTTGTGGGTATTACACCGACTGGCGCACTTTATAAATTTGCCCGTAACGCATTGAACTCAAATGAGTTGACTGGAGTTTGTTTCTCACCCGACGGTCGAATTATGTTTGTGAATATGCAGACACCAGGAATTACCTTTGCTATTTCCGGCCCTTGGTAAAGTTTGGGCATTGACAAGTTAAGTCAATCTAAATCTTCTGCCGGAAAATGTTGCAATTTTCCGGCAGAAGAATCAGAATCAATAGCCGTTAAAAACTAAAGACAGTCCTCATTGTGCCGACAAAAATATCACTATTCACATTGTTATGATTAGAATTAGTAAGATAAAATAAGCTTGGTATAAGCTTAATATTCTCAGTTAAAGGATACTCATAAAAAGCTTCAAAATGTAATCCTGTTCCTTTATCTTCTCGTGTTGCCATCGTATTATAAATAACTTTAGGCGGCATTCCAAAACCTAATCCACCTACAGCACTTTTTTTAAATAAATCAAGAAAAGCAAGATTTACAGCGTAGTTTATAATATCAGCATTGCCCTTTATCCCATCCGCTCGTTCAGCATTAATATATCCAAACCACCCACTCACAGCAAACTGAGGAAACATCTTCCATAAAGCTCCAACAGCATAAGAATTAGAAGTAAGGGGTACACCTGAACCGAAAGGAATGTTTGAGAAAGTACTACCTGTTCGATGCGATAAATCGCCGTTCGCAGAATAGTTACGTACATACAACAATCCCAGTTCAACGTTTGAGACTGGTTGATAAGAAAGCTGTAGTAAACCACTATAAGTACCATTAAATAATCCTGCCGCACCAGTAGTAATCTCAGCGTTTTGTGCGAGATACCCTAAATCCAGTCTTAGTGAATCATTAAATCTATAAACTCCGGCAAAACCGCTACCTGTAGTATTCCCAATACGGTATATAGGATTACGTTCCAAAAAACGTGAAGGAGAACCTTTTGCACCACCAAAGCTAGCGAAATATGGGTTAATTACTGTTGCGTAGTAATGATGAGAAGCAGAATTTCCGTAAAGATAAACTTTAAAATTTTTACTGACAGGAAACTGATACTCTAATAAATTGAGAGCAATATTATTATCTGTATTTCCAACTTCAAAAGATTGTCGCGTCATGTTTGTGCCAGTTGCGCCATTAAAATTTGGCACTCTATTTGAAGCTTGCAAACGTACAAGCAATCTATCTCTACCTGTAAAGCTGGTGAGGAAATTCATTCGAGCGCGGTAGTTCAATGCTAAATTAGCATCAATTGCAGAATTGGGGTTACCATCAGCACTGTCTCCTATCGCATCATTTGCTGCCAGCACAACAGAAACGCTTAATCGAGTTATAGGTGAAAATTTATTTGCTGTTATTTCTGCACTCTTTGCTTCTAAATTATCTAACCGCTTTTGTAAAGACATTAGTTCTGCAGCAAATTCATCTTTTAAACGTTGTAAAGTAGAAATTTCAGCAGAAGTAAATATAATATTTTGATTTTCTGTCAGTTGTTGAACTGTGTTTAAGCAATAATTTAATGCAGCAGCAAACTCATAACGAGTTAATCTCTGATTACCCTTATAAGTGGTATTAGGGTATCCAGTAGTGCAACCATAACGTTTAACTAAGGATTGCAACTCTTGGAATGCCCAATCAGTAAATTGTACGTCTGAAAGCTGCTCAACAGATGTAGTTTGAAGCTCTGTTTGCTCCTCATGCTCAAGTTGTGTAAATGTTCTTTCATGCTGAACTTCCTCCGCTAAAACAGAATTGAAGAAGACTATCAGAAAACTAAAACTCACTGTGCAAATAGACAGTAGTTTTTCTGAAATTACAGACATTTTTGTCCTGCTCATCACAAGAATTTCCCTAATGTAGTTGAGTTAGAAAATCTATCTAAAGGGTTATTTACTTTTTTAATTAGAGGGATTTGTTATTTATAGATTGTATTAATTATTCCAATAGAAAGATGTAAATACATGAACAATGTATTATTTTATATGTCGGAAATTATTGAAAATACTTTTTGAAATTAGCACAAAGATTGTATTTTTTGAACATTGGGATTCTTAGGCAACTGAAATTTTACCCAGTCTTCTTAATATTAAAAATTAAAGGAATAATGCCGTGAAAGCGAAAAGCTTATACATCGGTTTTGCTTTGCTGCTGAGTATGAATTTTCCTAGCAGTGCCCAAAAACCGCAGCAACAAAGAATAGAGCGTATGGAAGGCTACCTTGCAACGCCTGAGCGTTTAGAATTTCGAGAATCGCTCTTACAACAACTTAAGATGCCTGCGGGATTTCGCATTAATGTGTTTGCCAAAGACTTAGGCAACCCCAGGAACTTAGCAATTGCTTCTGATGGTACTGTCTATGTCACCCGCCGCGAACAAGGTGATGTGTTAGCGCTGCGTGATCTTAAAGGCGATGGACGTGCTGATCAAATACAGACTGTTGCATCAGGGCATAAATATGTTAATGGGATCACGATTCATCAAAATCGTCTTTACTTTGTCACAGACAGACAGCTATACGCACTAGATTTAGGAAAGGGCGGAAATGTAGGCAAGCCAAAGCTGTTGATTGATGACTTGCCCGATGCAGGACAACACCCAAATCGCACAATTGCCTTTGGCCCTGATGGGTTACTTTACATAAGTGTAGGCAGCACTTGTAACGCCTGTGACGAAACAAACAACGAGAGCGCTACATTACTACGGGCACAACCTGACGGTAGCAAGCGGACAATTTATGCTCAAGGTTTACGCAACACTATCGGTTTTGCTTGGCATCCTGAAACTAAAGAATTGTGGGGCTTAGATCATGGTTCAGATTGGCGTGGTAATGATCAACCACCAGAAGAATTGAATAAAATTGTGCAGGGTGCAGACTACGGCTGGCCGTTTTGTTGGGGCGATCGCCGTCCTGATGTATATTTATCATCAAACCCGCAAGGCAAAACCAAGGAAGAATACTGTGCTAAAACCGAAGCGCCAGTTTTAACTTATACGGCACACAGTGCGCCACTGGATTTGGTTTTTTATACTGCCTCTCAGTTTCCTCAAGAATACCGCAGCGATGCTTTTGTAACTATGCGCGGCTCGTGGAATCGCAACCCTCCCGTAGGTTATAAAGTAGTACGGATACGTTATCAACAGGGCAAACCTGTAGCATTTGAAGATTTCATCACAGGATTTTTGAACTCTCAAGGAACGGCACAATTTGGTAGACCAGTGGGTCTTGCCGTTGCACCAGACGGTTCGCTATTGTTCACAGATGATACTAATGGCGTTATTTACCGAGTTTCTTATACAGGTACAGGTAAGTAGCAGAGGTTAGGCGAGAAACGGGCAATCATAGTAATGTTCATGTGTTAAAACTACATTCTGTTCACCAGGCGCGATGAATACGCATCTGGTGAATTATTGTAATGAGTCATGAGTGCTAATTGGTATCAGCTGCGATCGCAGCTTAAAGTGATGAGATAAATTGTTAATCAGTTAAAAATAATCAAAACTAAACGTTATTTTTAGCAAAATTTTTTAATTACTTTTTAGGTCATTCCTCATACTTGAAAAAAGTGCCTTCTACATAAGTGGAACCCAGTATGAAACGAACTAGAAAGTCTCTGCTATTAGCCTTGAACTGGGTGTTACTGTCATTTGGGACATCTATTTTAATTATTCTGACGCAACCGACAGCATCCGTTCCCGCACAAGAACCTGTTGCATTTAGCAAAATTGAAGCTGCGAATACACCCAATCCAGAAAAGACAAGAGAACAACAGCTACGGGACGCGCTGCAAAACTCACCAACGCCACAAGCAACTGACACACCAAAGCCTGTTGTCATACCACAAGCTACACCCAAGCCTGAAGCAAGCGAACCAAAAAAACCAGATTTGGCAGAGGAACCAGCACCCAGTCCTGAAGAAATCGCCCGTCAGCAAAAACTAATAGAAGCAGACAAGCTTTATTTAGCAGGACAAATTGCAGAAGCCGAAAAAATTTATCGTGAGGTAAAAGAACCTTTTGCCAAAACAAGCAAATCCCAAGAACGTAAAGCAGCAATAATCGACCCCACGCAACTATCTTCAGGGGGTAAGGTATATTGGCGAGAAGCAGAAGCGGGGATAGCTAGTAAGCTGCAAACAAGAACTCTAGTACCACTGGAACTTTTGGTTCAGCAGTATCCAGAATTTATCCCTGGACATATTCGATTTGCTGAAGTTCTCAAACAATACGATCGCCCTCAACAAGCATTGGATATATTAGAACGGGCATCTTCACTTTATCCAGATCAACCAGAATTAATTAAAGCTAGAGTCACAGCACTCGCAGAGGCAAAAAAATGGATGGAAGCCTCATTAGCAGCGCGTCAATTTGCCATTCTCAACCCGAAAAATCCGCAAGCACCGGAGTTTACAAAGTTAGCCGAAGATAATCTCAAACGTTATAAATCTTATATTCAAGGAGAGATTAGAGGCAATGCGATCGCCAACATTATTACAGGTGCATTAGGTTACGCTGTCACAGGCAGTCTAGCTGGCCCTTTTTCCGCCCTTGACTCTACGATCTTGCTGCTACGAGGCGAAGAATCAATTGGCGAATCAGTAGCCAAGCAAGCAAAACAACAACTGAAACTAATTACTGATGAAACAGTTGTCGCCTATGTCAATGAAATCGGACAGAAACTGGTAAAGGTAACAGGACGCAATGATTTTAAATACGAATTTTTTGTTATTCCCCAAGAAAGCCTGAACGCATTTGCACTGCCAGGGGGGAAAATATTTATTAATGCAGGTGCGATCGCTAAAACAAACTCCGAGGCAGAATTAGCTGGGTTAATTGGGCATGAATTATCTCATGTAGTTTTATCTCACGGTTTTCAATTAGTCACCCAAGGTAATCTAGTCTATAACGTCACTCAATATATCCCTTTAGGCGGCATTATCGGTCAACTCTCTGCACTCAGTTATGGACGCGATATGGAACGTCAAGCAGATACCCTTGGTACACGCCTGATTGTTGCCAGTGGCTACGCTGCTGATGGCTTGCGTAACTTAATGATGACTCTAGAAAAACAACAAAAAAATGTTCCTCTTAGTTGGTTATCTTCACACCCAGGAGGTAGCGAGCGTGTGAGTTATTTAGAAAACTTGATTGCTAGTAGTAGTTACAACCGCTATGCCTACGAAGGCGTAGAACGTCATGCACAAATTAGAGCAAGAGTCAAACAGCTACTCAAAGAGAAAAAAGAACAAGAAGAAAAAAAACAATCTTCTAAATGAACCAAAAAATAAAATCTTTCGTCACTTAAATTATCAATATCCCCACCTTCTTTCATTCGAGGATGATTTATGTCATCACAAGCCTTTAAATTTATTTTTTTGAGCAGTTTGGGTTTAACTTGTTTCCTCGGTAATTCTGTAGCAATGGCCCAATTTGATTCTGGTGGCGTTGTTGTGCCAACAACAGGTTCATCAACACAGACACCAATACCAACAGACTCAACCATACCAACTTCAACCACTGTTGATAGTAATACTCGGTTTAGCTGCCAGCCTTACAATGGACAGTACACCATCATGTATCAACCCCAAAGCCAACCAGGGCAATACTTTCCTTGGGCAGCACCTGCGGCTTTGGGTGGTGGCTGGAATTCGCAACTTCGTTGCCAAACCATTGCCAACCGCTTGGAAACCTATCGTCCAGATGGCTTACAAGAACTTCAAACAGGTGTACTAAATAACGAGAACATCATCTGTGTTACCACTGAGGCTGATCCCAGCTGCCGCATCGTGTTGACAGTACCTCGTAATAGAGACCCCTATGCTGTTCGCAATAGTATATTCCAAAACCTGACTACTGCTGACAGTGGACAACAAACTACAGCTGTCAACACTTATCGCAACAATCAAAGCGGATTAGGTGATATATACAACTTAGGCCGCACACTTCTAGGTAATAACAATCGAGTTTCTTCCTCTAGAAGTGGTATCAATCTTAAACCTTTCCTTGATCGCAAAGATGGCGGCAATGGTAGCGGACTGAAAAATGGCGTGGCAATTCGTTCCCGTTCCAACAGCCAAACCAACAATCGTCAAACACCTAATCTCAGACTTAATCCTGATAGATTCCGCCGTTAAATATCTGGCAATGTTTTCTGACTCAAACGCGCTACAAATCTCTAGTAGCGCGTTTTTGTATTAGAACTAATACCTATTCTCCAAAATAAGCCTACAGATCCAAACCATTAGTCAATACGGTTCAGATAAGAGTTGATCCTCCCTATCCCTCCTTTTTAAGGAGGGAATTAAGCCCCCTTAAAAAGGGGGTTGGGGGATCTTCCGAAACCAAATACCACTAACTGAAACGTATTGAACCATTAGTAGGTAAATTTGCTTTCAACGGTCAGACTGCGTATGTAGTTAGAAACCACTTTAATTCCAAAGGTGGCGATCAACCATTATTTGGGCCAAATCAACCCCCAACCCTCAGCAGCGAGACGCAACGCAACCAGCAAGCTACGGTGGTGAAAAACTTTGTTGAAAGCATTTTGTCGATTGATCCCCAATGTTAATGTAGCTGTGTACACACCAGGCGATCGCAATTTTACAAACTTACCCAGAGTTGCGATCGCCGTGATTCAAATTAGCAATATCTGCTTAAGCAAAAAGTATCAGTTTATTCATTCCCTACATCTAAAAAAGTTTTGAGTTTGAAATTATAAGTATCAATTTTTCCTCCTCTTTACTGAGCAAGGAAATTTTTTTGCATTTGATATTGCATATATGAGCAGCTTATGCTTTTCCAAGAAAAAACTTATTTTGACATGATTATGAGTTTTTAACCTTTTGCTAGATGTTTCTTAATCTTGCTCGGATAACTTGAGGGACTGAATACGTATTAATCATTTACCATCAGGCAAATAAATGTCTTTTGGAAACTTCTTAAAAATAAAGATTTTTAGTAAATCACGATAGCGTTTTTCTGACTTTTTGAATAGGGAATTTACTGGTCAGCAGTCATTGCATTGATGCAAAATTACAAACTTTTGCTTCCAATGATGGCTTAATTTTGTCAACTATGTATCTACCTCAAAACTAACTCATGGTAACTACGAACACAATTCGCTTTTCCCAGTTCAATGCTTCCCTGAACCGCAATAGTGAAGGTCAACTAGTCACCGATTTATCTACACCAAATAATCCTCAAGCAAAAGCCGTTGCAGAAATTATCCAGCGGAACAATCCTGATGTACTACTAATTAACGAGTTCGATTACGTTCAAGAAAATCCTTTACAGCCAGTTCAACTATTCCAGCAAAATTATCTTGCTGTCAGCCAGAACGGTGCAACTCCCGTTAACTATCCCTATGTTTATATTGCTCCTTCAAATACGGGTATTGCCTCTGGCTTTGACTTGAACAACAACGGCGCAGTAGTTACCACCCCAGGCGCACCAGGATATGGCGATGATGCTTTCGGATTCGGGAATTTTCCTGGTCAATTCGGAATGTTGTTACTCTCCAAATATCCTATTGATACTGCTAATGTGCGTACCTTTCAAAATTTTCTTTGGAAGGATATGCCAGAATCACTACTTTCTACTATCACCACTCCTGATTCTAATACTCCTTGGTACTCGCCAGAAGAACAAAACGCTTTACGCCTTTCCTCTAAAAGTCATTGGGATGTACCCATTCAAGTAAATGGTAAGACAATTCATGTCCTAGCCAGCCATCCCACGCCACCAGTATTTGACGGTTCCGAAGACCGCAACGGTAAGCGCAACCATGATGAAATCCGCTTTTGGGCAGACTACATTAGCCCTAGTAAAGGCGATTACATTTATGATGATGCAGGCAAAAAAGGCGGTATTGCTACTGGTTCTAGCTTTGTGATTATGGGCGACCAGAATGCTGATCCATTTGATGGTGACAGTTTTAACAATGCTATATCGCAACTGTTACAAAATCCCAGCATCAATACTAATTTTATCCCTAGCAGCCCTGGTGCGCCTGAACAAGCCGCCTTGCAAGGTGGTGCAAACGCGAGTCAAAAAGGCAATCCTAATTTTGATACCGCAGACTTTGCCGATACAACCCCTGGAAACCTGCGAACTGACTATGTATTGCCTTCGGCTGATTTGACAATTCTTAACTCAGCAGTCTTTTGGCCAGCCAGCACTGACCCGAACTTTCCTTTGGTAGGCACTTTTAACCCTAGTCTTCCTGGTGGTTTCCCTAGCTCAGATCATCGCTTAGTATTTGCAGATGTGCAAGTAGGCCCAACCGAAGCAGGTAAAACCATTACTGATATAGAATTTCAAGGGCAGACTACATTTGCTACTGACTTTACGCCTGCTGGTGCGGCAGGAACAGTAAATGGAACACAGACTAACTTAGGTGGACTATCCGGTGTCACTTATGATGCTGCTAACAATCGTTATTACGCTATTTCAGACGATCGCTCTCAGCTTGCTCCTGCACGTTTCTATACCTTCAGTGTTGACCCAGCCACCATTGCTACAGCTGGAGCAAATTTTACCAATGTCACCGCCCTCAAAAATGTTAATGGTGAATTTTTTTCTGCCAATAGCCTAGATCCAGAAGGCATTGCTTTAACTAGCAATGGCACAGTTTTTATTTCCTCTGAAGGTGAAGCCAATCCTAACGCAGGTCGTGTTAGCAATCCCTTTATTAAAGAATTTTCACTCGCCACAGGACAGGAATTGCGATCGCTACCTGTACCAAGCAAGTTTTTACCAGTGGTTGAGGACACCAACGGCAACAGTATTGTAGACACAGGCGATACTCAAATTTCAGGCGTTGCCAATAACTTAGCTTTTGAAAGCCTTACCATCACACCTGACCAAAAAACTCTATTCACCGCCACTGAAAATGCTTTGTTCCAAGACGGGCCACTCGCTTCTATTACAAACGGCACTCGTTCTCGGATTTTACAATACAACTTGGTGAGTGGACAACCAGAGAAGGAATATCTCTACATCACCGATGCAGTAGCACAGCCACCCAACCCAGCTAATGGATTTAATACCAACGGCTTAGTAGATTTACTGGCAATTGATAACCGAGGTACATTACTCGCGCTGGAGCGTTCTTTCTCCGCTGGGCTTCCCGGTACAGGCAACACTATCAAAATCTACGAAGTTTCTCTCCAAGGTGCAACTGATATCAGCACCATCAACTCTCTCAGCAATTTGAGTGAAACTCAACTAACAGCAATTCAACCTCTACAAAAGCGGTTGCTATTAAATCTTAACGACCTGAACCTACCTAACGGCACAGATAACATCGAAGGCATTACCTTCGGCCCCAAACTAGCAGATGGTAGCCAGTCAATTGTGCTGGTGAGTGATAACAACTTCAGCCCAACCCAATTTACCCAAATATTAACCTTGAGCGCAGATATCGTGAATACCGCAAATCCTAGCGTAGAAACTAGACCCGATCTCTTTGACGATGAGACTCTACCTATCGACCAGCGTGCTGATGCAGATGACCCAGCTATTTATGTTAACGCCAACAACGCTGCTGACAGCTTGGTATTGACCTCGGTAAAAAATGCCGGACTGCGGGTTTATGACTTGTCTGGTAAATTATTGCAGGAAGTTAATCCCGGTGGTATTCGCTACAACAATGTAGACTTGCAATACGGTTTTAAGTTAGGTGGACAATCTATAGATATTGCCGTAGCGAGCGATGCCTTCGGCAACCCCTCCGGGGAACGCGGCAACGATAAATTGGCAATATTTAAAATTAACGCCAATCCCAGCACCCCCGGTCAATATCTAGAAGACATCACCGATAGCAGTATTGGCACTCTCTTCCAAGCAGCACCCTTTACTCCTCCCTATTCCCCCTCATCTCGCAGCGCTTACGGGCTGGCTCTATATCGTAGCCCCATCACTAATGATTACTACGTCTTCACTAGTCGCCGAGAAACTGGGGATGTGGCGCAATTCAAACTGATTGACAAAGGTAATGGCAAAATTGGTGCTGAAAGAGTCCGGGAGTTCACCATCCCCACAACTGGAGAACTGACACCCCAAACTGAGGGTATGGTAGTAGACCAGGAAACTGGCTTTCTCTACATTGGGCAAGAAGATGTCGGGATTTGGAAGTTCCAAGCCGAACCCAACGGTGGCAAAATTGGCAAGCTAATTGATAAAGTCAAAGATTTGGGCGGTTCTCACCTTAGCAGTGATGTAGAAGGACTAACTATTTATTACGGCAAAAACGGCACAGGCTATCTACTCGCATCTAGCCAAGGCGATAACACCTTTGTTGCTTATACTCGTGAGGGCAACAACGAATATGTGGGTAACTTTGCTATTGGTAGCAATGGGACTATTGACAGTGTGCAAGAGTCTGATGGAGCGGATGTGGTGAATGTGCCATTGGGGCCTAACTTTCCATCTGGTTTATTTGTTACTCAAGATGGTTCTAATGAACCTGCAAAAATAGCTGATGACGAAAACATTAACTCTAACTTCAAGTTAGTACCTTGGGAAAATATTGCTAACGCCCTCCCCACTCCTTTAACAATTGACACCACCAGTTACAATCCACGCACCCCTGTTGCCCAACCGAAGCTAACTATCTATGACTTTAAAAATCTTCCAAAGTTAGGAACAACCTCCAAAGGTCAAGATATTCTCTTAGGCGGTTTCTCCGGGTTGTACTTTCAAGGAACAGCAGAAAACGGCAACTTGAAATTTGTTACCCACACAGACCGAGGCCCGAATGGCGAACCTGTTGGTGCTAACAGACCATTTTTCTTACCCAACTTTCAGCCAGAAATAGTCAGCTTTGAACTCAACCGCAGCACAGGCGAAATCAGCATTACCAAGAGGACGGGATTATTTCGCCAAGATGGTAAAACTCCCTTAACTGGATTACCTAATTTGCAAGCTGGGGCAAATAACACAGCTTATACCGATGAGATTGGCGTTGACTTAGACAACAAACCTTTACCTAACGATTCTTTGGGCGCTGACTTAGAGGGTATTGTCGTCGCACCAAATGGTGATTACTGGATGGTGGATGAATACCGTCCGGCGATTTACCACTTTGATAGTAACGGTAAGTTGATTGACCGCTTCATTCCCAAAGGAACTGCAACTGCACCCAACCCAGATCAACCAGCCGGAACATTTGGTACTGAAGTATTGCCAGAAGTTTACGCCCAACGCCGCGCTAACCGAGGATTTGAAGCTGTGGCGCTCCAAGGTTCTAAACTTTATGCTTTTATTCAGAGTGCCATTGATAATCCAGATGTCAGCAATGACGCAACTTCTAAGGGTTCTCGCAACTTGCGAATTCTAGAGTTTGATGTTGTCAGCAAACGAGTTACAGGAGAATATTTATATCTTCTAGAAGGTTTACCGGGAACTGACAAAATTGGCGATGCTGTATCCTTGGGTAACGGTAAATTTGCTGTAGTTGAGCGAGATGATAACGGTACTGCTGCTGGTAATAAATTGATTTATCAAATTGATTTAAAAGGCGCGACCAACATCAATAACACTGCTAAGTTGAAATTGCCGACTGGTAAAACCATTGAACAACTCACTCCTGCTGAGTTAGCATCTGCCAAAATTACCCCTGTAAGCAAGAGCCTGATTGCTAATGCGGCTCAGTTGGGTTATACCGGAGTCGAAAAGCTGGAAGGTTTAGCACTAGTCGCACCCAACACTTTAGCTTTACTAAACGACAACGATTTTAACGTTACAGGAAATACGCCTGCTGAGAAACTCGGCATTCTTGAGCTACCTAATAACCTGACATCTCCTCCCAAGGTCACGCTTAAAGGCTTTGCTTCACTCCCAGCCGATACCTTCGCTGAAGGGCCGCCATCAGGTAGCGCCATCACTGGGAATACTAACGGACGGACTATTCCATTTCCCCAGCAGCCTGTTCAAGGATTTAGTGGTGTACAAGTAGCTGATAAAAACTCTTTCTGGTTCCTTTCTGATAATGGTTTTGGTAGTAAAGACAACAGCGCTGATTACCTGCTGCGTATTTATCGCCTTAACCCCAGTTTCCGAGGTTATGAACCAAAAGGCGATGGTAGTGTCAAGGTGTTGGACTTTATTCAACTATCTGACCCAGATAAGAAAGTTCCCTTCAACATTGTTAATGAGAATACTAGCGATCGCCTGTTAACAGGTGCAGACTTTGATGTGGAGTCTTTTGTCATCGGCTCAGATGGCACAATCTGGGTGGGCGATGAATTTGGCCCCTTCCTGCTACACTTCGATGCTACTGGTAAGCTGCTGGATGCTCCTATCTCTACGCCCAACCCAGTAAATTTAAATACACTAGGTGGTAAAACACCGATTGTAATTGGGCATCGGGGCGCTAGTGGTGAATTGCCAGAACACACTTTAGGCGCTTATAAGCTGGCAATTGAACGCGGGGCTGATTTCATCGAACCCGACCTAGTTTCTACTAAAGATGGTGTGCTAATTGCTCGTCATGAGCCAAACTTGATCGCCACCACCGATGTAGCAGATCGTCCAGAGTTTAGCGATCGCAAAACGAAGAAAATTGTCGATGGTAAGGAAGAAGAAGGCTTTTTTGCTTCCGACTTTACCCTCGCAGAAATCAAAACACTACGGGCTATAATGCCCCAAGGCTTCCGTACTCAAGTGTTTAACGGCTTGTATGAAATTCCCACTTTTGAGGAAATCATCGACTTAGTTAAACAAGTAGAAAAAGATACGGGGCGTAAAATTGGCATTTATCCAGAAACTAAGCACCCAACTTTCCACGATGCACTGGGTCTGTCTCTGGAAGAACCCTTACTCGCAACTCTACAAAAAGCCGAGTTTACCGACCCCAGCCGAGTATATATTCAGTCCTTTGAAGTTAGTAACCTCAAAGAGTTGAATCAGAAAACGGATATCCCCCTGGTTCAATTATTGGATGCAGTTGATGTTAACCTTGACGGTTCGCTAATTGAGACGCAGCCCTACGATTTTGTCGTCAACGAAAATACTCGCAATTATGCAGACCTGCGAACACCCCAAGGTTTGCAAGAAATCGCCACCTATGCCGACGGTATTGGCCCGTGGAAGCGGATGATTGTATCTGTGAAAGGTGTGGATACCAATGGGGATGGGAAAGCGGATGATGTCAATGGTGATGGCGCAGTCAACGATGCTGACAAAAACCTGACTTCTCCAACATCTCTAGTAAAAGATGCCCATGATGCAGGTCTGCTGGTACATCCATACACCTTCCGTAACGAAAAGCAGTATCTAGCGTCAGATTACAACGGCGACCCAGCGCAAGAATTTAAACAGTTCATCAATTTAGGAGTTGATGGTTACTTCACTGATTTTCCTGGTACAGGCGACCTTGTACGCGACCAACTTACAGGACAGTTTGTGCGATCGCCACAAAATCCTGATGTCCTGAAAAAGACTGATTTTGCTACCTTAGATGGCAATGCGCCTTTAGTTATCGGTCACCGTGGTGCTAGTGGTTCACGTCCAGAACATACCTTAGAAGCCTACAAACTAGCGATCGCTGATGGCGCTGATTTTATCGAACCAGATTTGGTTGCTACCAAAGATGGAGTGTTAGTGGCGCGTCACGAAAACGCTTTGGCAATTCTCAATGCTGATGACAGTGTTAACCTTAGCGATACCAGCACTGATATTGCCAGCCGTCCAGAGTTTGCAGACCGCCTAACCACCAAAGTTATTGATGGTCGCACTGTTAAGGGTTGGTTTACTGAAGACTTGACCCTAGCAGAACTTAAAACTTTAAACGCTATTGAACGCCTACCCAACCTACGAGGAACCAAATTTAACAACGATAAGTTAAAGGTTCCCACCCTGACAGAAATTATCGATTTGGTGAAGCAGGTAGAAACAGATACAGGGCGTAAAATTGGCATTTATCCAGAAACCAAGCATCCCACCTACTTTGCTACTGAAGGTCAACGTTTAGATGGCACACTCATCAACACTAATTTGGGCAAATTATTAGTTGATACGCTAGTTGCCAACAACTTTACTGACCCCAAACGGGTATTTGTCCAATCCTTTGAAGTGGGTAATCTTCAGGAACTCAATGATGTCCTGATGCCTACGGCGAATATTAACTTACCATTAATTCAATTATTTGGTGGGGCTACTGACAAACCCTATGATTTTGTAGTCGGTGGTGACTCCCGCACTTACGGCGACCTTACTAAACCTGCCGAACTAACCAATATTGCCGAGTATGCAGCTGGTATTGGCCCTAATAAACGCCTGATTGTGCCAGCAAAGGGAGTTGATGCAAATAGCGATGGCAAAGATGATGATGTCAATGGCGATGGTGCAGTCAACGATGCCGACAGAACTACAACTACTCCAACTACCTTAGTACAAGATGCTCATGCTGCTGGGTTACTGGTACATCCATATACTTTCCGTAACGAAGGCGTTTACCTAGCATCAGATTACAACGGCGACCCGAAGAATGAATATGAACAATTCATCAATTTAGGAGTCGATGGTTACTTTACTGATTTCCCTGGTACAGGCGACTTGGTGCGCGACCAAATCGCAGGTGAACCAGCAGTATCTAACCTTGCTGCTTCTAGAGGGTTTGAGGGCATGGCAATCAGCCCAGACAAGAAAACCCTGTATCCGTTGTTAGAAGGCACTGTTTTTGGCGATCCTGCGGGTTCACTACGCATTTATGAGTTTGATGTGGCTTCAAAGCAGTACAAAGGAGTACTGGGTTACTACCGCATGGAAAGCCCCAGTCACGCCATTGGTGACTTTACTGTAATTAACCAGGATGAATATCTCATAATTGAGCGAGATGGTGGTCAGGGCCCAACTGCTGAGTTCAAGAAGATATTCAAAGTTAACTTATCTCAAAAAGATGCCAATGGCTTTGTTGCCAAAGAAGAAGTTGCTGACTTATTAAATATTCAAGACCCCAAAGACTTGAATCAAGATGGCAGCACTGAGTTTACATTTCCATTTCAAACTATCGAAGATGTGTTGGTGTTGGATGAAAAAACTATCCTGGTTGCCAATGATAATAACTATCCCTTCTCAATTGGACGACCGCCAGCAATTGATAACAATGAATCCATCATTATAGAGTTAGAAAAACCGCTGAATTTTCAACCCACAAAACCAATACCTTTAGGTACAAATCTGCAAGGTAAGCCACAGGGAGAAGTGTTTGATTTGCGGGACGTGAAACAACAAGTCAAAGCTGAGTTTATAGTTAGCAGAGACGCGGCTTTTGATAACTTTGTTGGTTTTTATCAGGTAACTGATGAGAATGGTGGTATTGACACCAACGGCGATCGCCAAGCAGACCTTCTTCCAGGACAGGCTGGTTATACTCAAGCCGCTGTCCGTGGGCGCGTTGGTGGTATTGACCTGATAGGTAATAATCAAGGTACGGCAACTTTCAGCGGCACTTTCCAGCCTGGTTTCATCTTCGCACCATTTATGATTGTTGATGGCAGACCGGATGCCATTCTCAATGCCGATACTAATAACGCTCCAGCAGTTTACTTCCCATTCTTAGGTGCAAATCCTGACAAAGTTGACCATATTCGCGTGTTGGGAAATAACAACTTTGGCTTTGAGGATTTAGCAAATGCTGGCGATCAAGATTTCAATGATGTCATGATCCAAGCGAATTTGAGTATTGCCTAAATAGTTAAAGGAAAAAGAGGAGTTATTCTATGCTTCCTTTTTCCTTTATTTATTACAATGCGGTTAATATTTATTAATAGGACTTACGCAAAATATCTCTGAAAACCTCTTTACTCTGTGTCCTTTGTGTTCTTTGCGGTTCGTTGTTCCGTTACTACTGCCCGTAAAACTCGGAAAAAAATAATTTTAGGGTAGGCATTGCCCACCCTACAAAGCTGATACTTTTTATGCAAATAAATTATCCAAATGTTGTACCATTCCAACCCCACATATAACCTTTGCCATCGGCAAATTCTATATAAATACGGTTTTTAGCCACGCCTAAAGCTTGGTTAATCTGCTGGCTAAAATCCTGACTCATCGCCTCGGTTTGGTCAGGTTTCATTGTGCCAACGCTCTTAATTTCAATGTAGCAAACCGGCTCTGTAGTGCCAGCGAAGGTCATAGGAATTCCCGCTTCAAATGAAGTCATCACATAAGATTCTGGTTTGCCTGTATGCTTTGCTAATTTAGCTGATAGGCTTTTAAGCATTGCCTCAACTTCAGATTTTTCCGGGGCAGATGCAGAAGTTTGTACTTTAATTAATGGCATAGTACCGATTCAAGATTTTGGATAGTAAATTTGCTAATTGGTTCCACATGGTTAAGTTTATCGAACCGCAGAGTTGTAGAGGTGAGTGGGAGACGCGGGGACGCGGAGATTTATACATAGCTAAATTTTAGAGAAAGAGAATAATTCAAAATTCATCCTTAAGAGTGCTAGTCCCCAATGCCCAATTCAATGATGAGATGAGCGAAACAGATGATTATGTTCGGGATGATATAAACGCGATCGCCCTGTCGCTGCTGAGAGTGCTGGACTGATTAAATAAAGTGTAGTGCGAATTAGCTGTTCTTGATAAGTACAATCTGCCATCTGGTTGAGGGGAACAACGTGAATCTTTTCATCAGGCCATCCTATACGAAAGCAAATAGCTACTGGGGTTTCGGCTGGGTAGTGTTCTAGTAGTTTGGCTTGGGCATTTTCAATGTGACGCGCACTCAAATACAGGCAAAGGCTAGCCTGATGTGCTGCAAGGGTGGCTAATTCTTCACTAGCAGGAACTTCTGTGCGTCCACTGATCCGCGTCAAAATGATCGTTTGGACTAAACCAGGGACAGTTAGTTCTACTTTGAGTTTGGCAGCCGCAGCTTGAAAGGCACTAATACCTGGGATGACTTCAAAGGGAATTTTTGCCTCTGACAGCAGGTGCATTTGTTCGTGGATAGCGCTGTAGAGACTAGGATCACCAGAATGGAGGCGAACAACAGATTTGTGCGATCGCACCCGTTCTATCATCAGCGGTACAATCTCTTCTAAAGTTCTATTCGCAGTCCGAATAATTTCTGCGTCTGGGCGACAAAGATCCAAAATCTCTTCAGGTATTAATGAATCAGCAAATAAAATCACATCTGCCACAGCTAGCAGTTTCTGCGCCTTAACCGTTAATAAATCTGGATCTCCAGGGCCTGCACCCACAATGTAAATGCTTGGTGTAACAGAATTTAACGATTTTTCATAACATAATCTCTCTGCATATTCACTCATAAAATCACATCAATCAATTCTTCAAAAAATTTTTGGTATTTTCTCAGTGACTTTCCGGATAGTCCCTATTTGACTAGTAGAGAGTAATGGTAGATGCACCCTGGTTAAGCCCTGGAGAACCCTCTAGGGCATTTTTTATTTAGGGTCATTGGTCATTAGTCTTCCTTGTTGCCTTGTCTGGTTGTCTCCCAATTCCCTGATCACCCTTGGGGGCAGAAACGACATCGGGCAAAGGGCGTTGAGCTATGTAAAGCCACGCCAAACCAGCTAATCCTACAAGAATACCGATTAAACTCACGACTTGGGCGATTCTTAAAGGCCCCAGCATCAAGCTATCAGTGCGGAAACCTTCGATCCACAAACGTCCTAAACTGTAGGCTGCAAAGTAAACTAAAAATAACGTACCGACTTTTAGGCGTGGCTTGCCCTGCAAAGCTCGAAAAAATAACGTTATCAGCAGGATGAATACCATTAAATCCCACAGAGATTCGTAGAGAAACGTGGGATGAAAGTACTCAAAATTTGCTAACTCTGGAGGACGACGATCCGGTGGAATATATAACTTCCAGGGTAAATTGGTGGGACGACCAAAAGCTTCAGAGTTGAAGAAATTACCCCAACGACCGATCGCCTGCCCTAAAATCAGCGAAGGTGCTACTAAATCTGCTAATTGCCAGAAAGAAACTTGCTTGAGTTTGGCAAAAATTAATGCTGCTACCAATCCACCAAGAATCGCTCCATGAATCGCAATCCCACCTTGCCAAATGGCGATGATCCGCTCTGGATGTTGAGCATATTCTGGCCATTGAAACAAAACGTAATATAGCCGTGCTGCGGGAATAGCCCCAATCACCAGCCAAATTGATAAATCGCTGAGTAACTCTGGATTAACGTTACGGCGTTTTGCCAAGTACTGGGAAAGGCTGACACCAATTAACACTGCTGTGGCAATTAACAAGCCATACCAGCGGATAGTTAGTGGCCCTATTCTCACGAGAGTAGGGCCTGGAGAAGTAAATTGAAATGCCAAAGGCAAAATGGAAAGATCCAGTGCCATGCAAAAGTACCTACGATAATTACTATCAATCAGCGTTAGCAGCTTCCAACCCTACGGCTGGAAACTGGGGTTTTTGATTATATAAACAATTAGAGCAGGTTTTGCTTTGAGGCGCTCCTGTGAGCCACAAAGACGAAAGGATACGGAGACAAAGAGACGATTTGTTATGGGTGCGATCGGGGTTTGCCTAGCGTATCTGTAGCACTTAGTGCAGTGTCCCTTTGTATCGTCCATGAAGGACTTGAAATATTGCAACAGCGATTGGTACTAATCCCAATTCCCGATCCCCAATTCCCAGTACCCAATCCCCAGCCCCTTTTTCAAGATTTAACAGGGTTTTACGGAGGTTCCTATATAATCGCTTACATAACTTTGATGCAACTAAAATTGTGATTGCTATTTACCCTGGTAGCTTCGATCCGATCACTTTGGGACATCTTGACATAATTCAGCGCGGTAGTCGGCTGTTTGAGCAGGTGATTGTTGCTGTACTGCGGAATCCTAACAAAATGCCACTGTTTAGTGTGCAACAACGGTTAGAACAAATTCGGCTATCGACCCGACATTTACCTAATGTAGAGGTGGACAGCTTTGATGGTCTGACAGTAAACTATGCCCAAATGCGACAAGCACAAGTGTTGTTGCGGGGTTTGCGGGCTGTCTCAGACTTTGAAATAGAGTTACAGATGGCCCATACTAATAAAACTCTGTCAACTCAAATAGAAACAGTTTTTCTAGCCACCTCCAACGAGTATAGTTTTTTAAGTAGTAGTGTGATAAAAGAGATTGCAAGGTTTGGTGGCTCTGTCGATCATCTCGTTCCCCCACACATTGCCCTAGAAATATACCAATGTTACAACCACAACTCTCCAATCTCGAACCCAACAACAACGGAAGCAATTACGCCCCGCAAGAGTATCCCGATGGATCAGGAAGCGTAGATATTGAGCAGGAACTCAATCGCTTAGAGGAAATGATTCTGTCTAGTCTTCGGATTCCGCTGACAGGACGCACTCTAGTAGATGAGGAAAAGCTATTAGAACAGCTAGATTTTATTAGGCTTTCTTTGCCATCATTTTTTCAAGAAGCAGCATCAATTTTAGACCAAAAAGAGGAAATTCTTTTAGAGGCAGAAGAATATGGACAGCAAGTTGTTGAAGCAGCCCAAGCTAAAAGAGCGCAAATTTTAGCTGAAAGTGATGTTATCAGACAGGCCGAGCGAGAAGCTGAACAACTACGGCGACAAGTGCAACAAGAATGTGAAGCAATGATGGAAGAAACCCTTGCAGAAATTGACCGCAAGCGTAATGCCTGTATGCAAGAATTGGAGGAAATGCGACAAGCCGCGATCGCCCAAGCCCAACAAATAGAAGTCGGTGCTGATCAATATGCTGATAGCGTCTTAGAAGGCATCGAGCAGGATCTTAAAGATATGTTGCGAATTGTTACCAATGGCAGACAAGAGCTGCGAGCGGATATGCCCTCACAGCGTAATTCTTCATCATCCAAAAAGAGATAAACTGTAGTTCTATAGTTTATCTATTTAAACTAATTATCATATAGAAAAAGGTTGAATACAATAATTTAATACTTAAATATTTAAAATAAAAAAATTAATCGCAGCAAGCCTAACTGTTATTGTATATACAGATTAAATGTGTAACAAGTTACTTATTGTTTAATTTTAAAAAGATACTTTTTTAAAAAAACATTTTATTAAGCTGCATAGTCAGTTTCAATCCCTAATAGGGATTTTAGTTAATTGGAACCCAAAGGTGGCATAGCAAGCGCGATCACAAGACTAGTCGGTTTCAATCCCTAATAGGGATTTTAGTTAATTGGAACCTGCGTTGCAAGCGATCGCCTCGCACTTCTGGTTTATCCCGTTTCAATCCCTAATAGGGATTTTAGTTAATTGGAACAATCGGAATATCCAACCAAGGGGGAATTGAATTTGTTTCAATCCCTAATAGGGATTTTAGTTAATTGGAACTGAAACCAGCAGAACTCGCCAAGAACATTAATAAGTTTCAATCCCTAATAGGGATTTTAGTTAATTGGAACAAAGAGGCGATCGCAACTTTATGATTAACAAAACTGTTTCAATCCCTAATAGGGATTTTAGTTAATTGGAACTTGTGTGCTATGCCCTGATAGCTACTACAACAGGCGCGTTTCAATCCCTAATAGGGATTTTAGTTAATTGGAACCGTTCTTGATGCCCAGCAAATGACTGCTCCTAACTGTTTCAATCCCTAATAGGGATTTTAGTTAATTGGAACCAAAGTTGCCGAGCGATCATTCCGGCGGCCTTTTGGTGTTTCAATCCCTAATAGGGATTTTAGTTAATTGGAACGCTACTCAAAATTGGTTGGGAGTTTCTATTGCCGGGTTTCAATCCCTAATAGGGATTTTAGTTAATTGGAACTTTTGCCAGATTAGAAAAGCAGAAAGATTACGCGTTTCAATCCCTAATAGGGATTTTAGTTAATTGGAACTTAAATAAAAGCGGCGCAAAAGCGCCACATCAAAGTGTTTCAATCCCTAATAGGGATTTTAGTTAATTGGAACTCGATTCGTAGTCCCTGCATCCTTCACAAGGGCCAGTTTCAATCCCTAATAGGGATTTTAGTTAATTGGAACAAACTACCACAAGTACTGCTCCTGCTACAGTTCTTGTTTCAATCCCTAATAGGGATTTTAGTTAATTGGAACTTCCGTGAATTCTTATGGAGGATATGAGCCATTCTGGTATGTTTCAATCCCTAATAGGGATTTTAGTTAATTGGAACGATACTGTGGTTACACGACCTAGTAATACTCGAAGGTTTCAATCCCTAATAGGGATTTTAGTTAATTGGAACCTAATAGCAGCATACTCTAACCAAAAGAATCATGTTTCAATCCCTAATAGGGATTTTAGTTAATTGGAACACATCGCACGGGTTTTACCTGTGGGCATCTTCGCGTTTCAATCCCTAATAGGGATTTTAGTTAATTGGAACCTCCAATAAGCCCACCACCACGCTTAAGGTTTCCGTTTCAATCCCTAATAGGGATTTTAGTTAATTGGAACCTGGAGTCCGTCAATCTGATATCAGATGTACCGTTTCAATCCCTAATAGGGATTTTAGTTAATTGGAACTACGTAAACTTTATCTTGGCTTGCGGATATGCTTAGTTTCAATCCCTAATAGGGATTTTAGTTAATTGGAACGTTCAAAAATATTGTTCTCTTCCCTCAGCCGATTGTTTCAATCCCTAATAGGGATTTTAGTTAATTGGAACCTTTGCGATCGCTGACGCATTCCTGAAACGTTCTAAGGAGTCCTAATGTTTCAATCCCTAATAGGGATTTTAGTTAATTGGAACGCTGGTGGTGCAGCCGGAGCAATGGCAGCACAAAGTTTCAATCCCTAATAGGGATTTTAGTTAATTGGAACTCGGCACTGATACCCCTCAAGGCTCCAATGGTGCCGTTTCAATCCCTAATAGGGATTTTAGTTAATTGGAACCTTACCCCAAGCTGATGAAGGAGAAGCTATTAGTTTCAATCCCTAATAGGGATTTTAGTTAATTGGAACGTCCACAAGCACCACAGAAACTACATTCGCGGTGTGGCTGTTTCAATCCCTAATAGGGATTTTAGTTAATTGGAACTTCTTATCATGGCTTTTTTGCTGGAGAATTAGGGGTTTCAATCCCTAATAGGGATTTTAGTTAATTGGAACCGGCATAAGTCCAGGCTCTTGCTAGAAGGTTAATCTGTTTCAATCCCTAATAGGGATTTTAGTTAATTGGAACTTCTGAATTGTTGTAAAATATTTGAAAAGCAAAAGTTTCAATCCCTAATAGGGATTTTAGTTAATTGGAACTTTCCAGGGTGATTAGCTGCGATCGCCTGGTGTTCCATTGGCGTTTCAATCCCTAATAGGGATTTTAGTTAATTGGAACCACCCTGGCATCTTTAACCCTAGCAACAAGCGCCCTAGTGAGTTTCAATCCCTAATAGGGATTTTAGTTAATTGGAACAGCGGTTCTCTGAAAGCCTATGTATATTTGGTTTTCTAGGTTCTGTGGCGCTAAACGCCTCAATCATAGCATGGTGAAACTTGAACTGGCTAGGTCAAATGCCCAAAACCCGCTCTATATAAGGTGCGCGAAACGGTTAAAAATGCTCTTAACCCCAAAGTCCTGCTGTACAGTGTATTCAAGCATCTTTTCGGTGTCTAACTTTTTAACACCTACCCATCCGCGCAAGTAAGCACTTTACTACAACGTATATGTAAAATCTTTTATCAGCATTCCTGGAACTAGACTACCTCCGAGTTGGCGACTTTCGTATGTTCCTACTTCAGGACTAAATTCTTGAAAATTAGTTAAATCAACTAAGTTGTCTCCCCAAAAGCGATATAGGCTTTCATCAAAACGCAAGTTTTCAATAGGGGCGACGATTTCTGCTTTTTCCACCCAAAAACAGGCATAACGGGTCATACCTGTGATTCTACCAGTGGGGCGATCACTCCAATTTAAGTAATGCAAATTCGATACATACAAGCCTGTGTCTAAACTTGGCAAAATCTGCTCAAATGCCAAATTGCCTGGACTCACTTCTGGCGCACGTAAAGTTTCTGAGCTATTAGCACCGTTAGCAGTTTTTTGATATTCTTTAGCAGTGCGAGAGTTGACTAATGTATTGAACAAAACTCCTTCTTCAATTATAGGTAATATTGGTGCTGCCATTTCTCCCCACTCATTAAATCGCGGTACTAACCCTCGTTGAAAGTTTTCCTTCAAACTAAATTTTGAGGAAAGTAGTTTTTCTTGCCGTGACAGTGCAGCTAAAGCACTATTTCCTTGTCGGAGATCAGCTTCACTCACAGCCCCCCAAGAAAGCATCATTAATAAATCGGCGACTGCGGCGGGTGCAAAATAAGTTTTGTATTTTCCTCTTAGCAATCGTTTCGCAGGGAGAGAAAGCAGTTCTAGTTGTTTTTTGTCTTCGCTAATTTTAGCTATATATGCAGATTCATTCCATTCACTACCAGCAAAAGTGCCTTTAACGGCTTGTCCATTTGCTGTGAATAAAGAATAGTCTAAAGTAAAAGAATCGGTAGCGAACCAATGTTTTTGTTCTTTAGAATCGCCGTAAGCTTTAATTACAACTCCACCAGCATATATCCCAGTAAAATCTAAGCCAGCAACTTGTTCTAGTACTGTTGGTACTACATTCTCTACCGACAACAATTTTCCCAAATTTACTTCCCTACTAGTATTATTTCCTGCTGGTAAAACAAGATATGGATCAACAGGTAACAAGGTAAGTTCTTCACGTAGCTCTTGTAAAGCTTTGTATGCTACTTGCCAATCAATTTCCCAATTGCCAGTGAAGGGAAACTGCCGAAAACTGCTGCGTTGATTTTCCATCAAAGTGAGTTCGACCCACCCATCAGCGACATAACCAGTTTGTCGGACTTTAGCATGATTGAAACGAGTAAATTGACTCCGCTCACTGCTCAGTTTCACAGTGAATTCTTCACTTGCGTTTTTTTTGATAATTAAAGTTTCAATCAGTTTATTAAAGCTGACTTCTAAACCAGATAATTCGTCAATGTTCATGGGTATTATTTGGCTAATTTGGGAGATATTAAAGCTAAATAATCAAGTATAAAATATAAATGAAAAAAAATTTATATCTCATACTTGATACTTTTTCAACTACCGCCGCCAAAGACTTCGACGTTAGCAAATACACATACAGGTGAACCATGTCCCACCCAAATCGCTTGATTTGGTTCTCCTTTACCACAGTAAGGAGTACCGTACATTTGCCAATTAGAGGCATCTCCTACTTTAATTAAGCTGTGCCAAAACTCTGGAGTTGTGGCTCGATAGTTGGGGTTACGGAGGGTTTTGGTGAGTTTACCGTTTTCAATCAATTTGGCATACTCGCAACCAAACTGAAATTTGTATCGGCGATCGTCTATTGACCAAGAACGGTTAGATTCCATGTACACACCATGTTCTATCCCAGCGATCATTTCCGCAAAGGTGGCGTTTCCTGGCTCTAAATTCAAGTTAGCCATGCGGTCGATCGCGGGTCGATTCCAAGAGGAAGCACGGGCACAGGCAACTCCTGGCACACTTGCTCTGGCTTGACTTTCTAGGCTGCCTAAACCCCGTTGCAGCACTCCTTCTTTAATCACATACTCTCGTGTTGCTACAGCGCCAGTATCATCAAAGCCATAGCTGGCATATTCACCGGGTACGGTGGGGTCGAAGGTAATGTTCATGAGCGGTGAACCATATACTAGCTTGCCAAAATCAGTTTTGTTGACAAAGCTACCTCCAGCGTAGTTGCGCTCATCTCCCAAAATCCGGTCAATTTCTAGAGGATGGCCAACACTTTCATGGATTTGCAGCATCATCTGGTCTGGCGCTAAAACTAAATTGGTGCGGGTATTTGGGCATTCATCTGCTGTCAATAGTTCGATTGCTTGTTCGCCAACTTGCTGCACCCGATGCCATAAGCCTTCTTGTTTTAACAGTTCCAGTCCGCCTTGGTAACAGTTCGCGTGCCAGCCATTGTTAGTACGCTGTTGCACGATCGCTCCATCTTGGGCAGTAGCACCGTAATGAACGCCCATAGAAATAAATTTTTGGTATACTTGCGAACCATTGCTACTGACAAACCATGTTTCTTTTTCACTGCTGGTAAAGCTAGCTGTGGTTTGCACAATTTTGTCGCTAACTTTCAGCGTTTGGCAAATGCGAACCAACAAATTGTTGATTTCCCCTGGACTGATAGCATCCAATGGTTCTAAAAATGGCGAATGATATTCACCAACGACTTTGGGGCGTTCAGTTTCACGGAAAGGATATATCCACCACTCACTGGCTATTAGTGCGTGTTTGTATGCTATTTCCGCAGCAGTTTGTAAGCTGGCAATTTCTAAAGAATTGGTAGCTGCATAGCCTAAACAGCCATTTACCAAAACTTCCAGCATAGCTCCCATCGTGGAGAATTTGCCGTTGGCTTGGGGTAAGCCATCACGGACATGACGGTTAGAGGATGTTTCTTTAACAGCTCTAATACCGATCCAATCAGCAGGTATGTTGATATGAGCGATCGCTTTTGTTAATTCAGAAAACATATTAACTCCTGTGCCAGCGTGTACCCTCAGGACTATCAATTAGGGTAATACCTTGTGCTTGTAATTCATTGCGGATGCGATCGCCTTCGGCAAAATTCCTAGCTTTTCTAGCTGCTTGGCGTTGTTGAATCAAATCTTCAATTTCTGCATCGCTTAAACCATCATTCACCGCAGTTCCGGCTTCCAACTTTGCTTCTAAACCTAAGACTTCAGCTAAAGTCACAAGTGTTTGCCACTGTTTGAGTAACTCATCCGTTGGTGTTTCGGTTTTTCCTTGATGCACAATAATATTTCCTTCGCGGCGCAGTTCCTTGGCTAATTCAAATATCACTGCTAACCCACCAGGAAAATTAAAATCATCATTCACAGCTTCTTGGAAACGTTCTACGTAGGGATTAGATATTGGCGATTGGGTATTGGAAAGATTTTTACCCAATCCCCAGTCCCCACTCCCCACTCCCCAACCGAGTTGTTCCCCGTACTGGTAGCCGAAGAGTAACCCGTCTTTCAAAGTGTGCCAAGCATTTGTCTTATCGGTGAGTGCTTCATCGGTAAAATCAATCGGTGTGCGATATTGAGCCGTCAGCACGAGCAACCGCACCGCCATTGGATCAACTCCTCGATCTAGCAGGTCACGAATGGTGGTAAAGTTGCCCAAAGATTTGGACATTTTTTCTCCATCCACTTTCACCATGCCGTTGTGCAACCAGTAACGCGACAAGGGTTGTCCTGTGACAGCTTCCGACTGAGCAATTTCATTTTCATGGTGAGGGAAAATTAAGTCTTCACCACCAGCGTGGATGTCAATGGTTTCGCCGAGGCGATCGCGCACCATAGCCGAACATTCGATATGCCAACCCGGACGGCCTGCACCCCAAGGTGATTCCCACGCAGGTTCACCTGGTTTTGCTGCTTTCCACAATGCAAAATCAAAGGGGTCTTTTTTCTTTTGGTACTCTGGATCTTCTAGGTTCACGCGATCGCTTTTCCCCGCTTGCATATCTTCTAGCTTGCGTCCAGAAAGCTTGCCATACCCAGAAAACTGCCGTACAGCATAATAAACATCGCCATCAGCAGGATAAGCAAAGCCTTTATTTTCCAAATCGTGAATCAGCCGCTGAATTCCATTCATCGTGTGCGTAGCACGGGGATACTCATCAGCTTCTTTGATTCCCAGCCTTGCCATATCCTCAAAATAAGCTTTTATAAAGCGCTCAGATACAGCTTCCATTGATGAATGTTCTTGCCGCGCTCGATTGAGAATCTTGTCATCAATATCAGTAAAATTCTGGATATAGCGCACTTCGTAGCCGATAAACTGGAGGTAACGACGCACTACATCCCAAACAATACAAGCTCTGGCATGACCCAAATGGCAGTAGTCGTATACCGTCACGCCGCAGTAATACATCTTAACCTTTCCTGGTTCTACTGTTTCAAAGGTTTCCTGACGACGGGTGAGAGTATTGTAAAGGGTTAGGGTCATAGCAATTCAAAATTCACTCATTCAAAATTCAAAGTCGTAAAACCTAATTGTGACAAACATCCTGGCTACATATCTATATGCAAATTCCAGCCAAGTTAGCTCAACACAGTAATTTGAAAATAGGTAGATACGTAATAATAGGGTAAAGCATGTGGGATGACAGTCCAGCATCCCTATGCTAGTGTTTTCTGGACTATCTGCGCTACATTACTATTTTTTGACTTTTTTGTTTTGATACGAGCGCTATGCAATCAGCAGTTTCTCCCGAATCTCAAGCAATGGATGCGCCGAAGCAAGGTATACCTGTAACAATTATTACAGGATTCCTCGGTAGTGGTAAGACGACTTTACTTAATCATATCCTGACTAATCAGCAGGGTTTGAAAACGGCTGTTTTAGTGAATGAATTTGGTGAAATAGGCATTGACAACGAATTAATTGTTTCCACAGATGAGAACATGGTGGAACTGAGTAATGGTTGTATTTGCTGCACCATTAATAATGATTTAGTTGATGCCGTTTACAAAGTTCTAGAACGTGAAGAAAAGTTAGATTATCTAGTTGTAGAAACAACTGGATTGGCAGATCCATTGCCAGTAGCCCTAACATTTCTTGGCACAGAATTGCGTGATTTAACACGATTAGATTCGATTATCACTGTAGTAGATGCGGCAAATTACAGTCTAGATTTATTTAACTCTCAAGCAGCATACAGTCAAATTGCCTATGGTGATGTGATTGTTCTCAACAAAACAGATTTAGTTGAAGAATCTGCTTTAAATGAGTTAGAAAAGAAAATTAATGAAGTTAAAGAAGGAGCGAGAATTCTCCGCACCACGCGTTCAGAAGTACCGCTTCCCTTAATCCTCAGTGTTGGTCTGTTTGAGTCTGACAAGTATTTTGATACTGTGGTCGATGAACATGAGCATCACGATCATGACCATGCTCACGAACATGATGACCACGATCACGATCATTCAAACTGTGGTCATGAGCATCACGATCATGCCCATGATCATGAACATGAGCATCATCACCATCATTCTAACCATTTAGAAAATGATGGTTTCACCTCATTATCTTTCCAAAGTGACAAGCCGTTTTCTATTAGGAAGTTCCAATATTTCCTAGATAACCAACTACCTTCTGATGTCTTCCGAGCAAAAGGAATTATGTGGTTTGATGAAAGCCCTAAACGTCATATTTTCCATTTGTGTGGCAAGCGTTTCACAATGGATGATGATGAGTGGAAAGGTCAACCAAGAAACCAACTAGTGCTGATTGGTCAAAATTTAGATAGTGAAACTTTGCTCAGTCAGATAGAAAACTGCATTTGTCTTCCTTCTGTAAGTCGAGGTAAAGGCTTTGGTAAATAATTATTAGTCATTAGTTATTGGCCATTAGTCATTGATTAGTAAAATGGCAAATGGCCAAAACAAAGGACAAATGATTTCATGCGCGTTATCATTCAGCGAGTTAAATCATCTCAGGTGACCGTTAATGGTGAGATTGTCGGCAAAATTGGGCGGGGGCTAAACTTACTCGTAGGTATTGCTGATACTGATACCGATGCTGAACTCGACTGGATGGTGCGTAAATGTTTGGAATTGCGGTTGTTTCCTGATGAAGAAGGGGGCGACCGTTGGCAAAAATCTGTGCAAGAAATTGGTGGCGAGTTGCTGGTAGTGAGTCAATTCACACTGTATGGTGATTGTCGCAAAGGTCGCCGCCCCTCTTTTGATCGTTCTGCTGTTCCTTCATTAGCCCAAGATTTGTATGAAAGATTTGTTACCAATTTACGTAGCAGTGGTTTAAATGTGGAAACTGGTCAATTTGGTGCAATGATGCAAGTTACAATCGAAAATGATGGGCCTGTAACTTTGCTACTTGAGAGAGAAGCTAGTTAAGTATTTATTGGTAAATAAACAAGATCGGTCACGGTTCATCCCACACCTTGAAGGAGTGGGCTTTCCCGCCGTCTTTTTGTAAGAGCTAGAGTGCTTAGTTCTAAAATGATGAGAGAATAATAAATTAAACATTACAAAACTTTAAGTTCACTCATCATGGCGAAAATCCAGTTTTCTAGAGGTATTGATGAAGATGTAGTACCTGATGTCCGCTTGACGCGATCGCGTACTGGTGAAAGTGGCACTGCAACATTTATTTTTGTCAATCCTAAAGCTTTGGCTCAAACCACCACCGAAGATATCACCGGGATGTACATGATTGACCAAGAAGGGGAAATCATCACCCGCGAAGTAAAGGCTAGATTTGTCAACGGCAGACCAGAGGCATTAGAAGCAATTCACCTGATGAAATCTGCTGAAGAATGGGATCGCTTTATGCGCTTCATGGAACGGTACGCTGAGGAAAACGGTCTGGGATTTAGCAAATCTTAAGCAGTCTTTGGTTATTAGTCATTAGTCATTACCTAAAGACTAACGACTAATAGCTTCACATAGAGGGTTAAAAATTTATTTATGACGCAACAACCTCACCCAGACTCACTGGGGATAATGGTCAATTGTGCTGTTGTGACGATCAGCGATACGCGTTTCCCGGAAACAGATAAAAGTGGACAGATAATTCAAAAATTACTCCTAAATGCTAACCATGCTATAGGAGCTTACAAAATTATTAAAGACGAGCCAGCACAGATTCAAGAACAAATAGAACTGCTGGGTAAAAGTGCAAATTTAGATGTTGTGATTTTCAATGGTGGCACGGGTATTGCACCAAGGGACACAACCTATGATGCGATTGAGAAGTTGCTAGAGAAAACTTTGCCAGGATTTGGTGAATTGTTTCGCTTTTTAAGTTATCAAGAAATCGGTTCACGGGCGATCGCTTCTCGTGCTGTTGCTGGTGTTTATCAAAATAAACTTATCTTCTCTCTTCCTGGTTCTAGTAATGCTGTGCAACTAGGGATGGAAAAGCTGATTTTGCCAGAACTTGTTCATTTAGTCAGCCAAATGCATCAATAAAAAAACAACCCCTACATCTAGTAAGGGTTGTTAGTTTTGATTTGACTATTTTTTTACTAAATCAGAATTAATGCATCACCATAGAGATGGCAGCCAACAGAGCAGCAATTATATAAAATACGGAGACTACTTGTAGTTCTGACCAGCCAGTGAGTTCTAAATGATGATGTAAGGGAGCCATTTTAAACAGACGCTTACCTTTACCATCGGGGCCTTTAGTAGCTTTGTAATAAGTTACCTGTGCCATTACAGACAGGGTTTCAACGAAGAAGATACCGCTGAGAACGAACAGAATTACTAAGCTGTTAGTTAATAATGCCACGGCAGCTAAAGCACCACCCAAAGCCAAGGAACCGGTATCTCCCATAAAAACACGGGCTGGGTTGCGGTTATGGGCTAAGAAACCCAAGCAACCGCCACTTAAAGAAGCACAGAAAATCATCAATTCTGGTGAAGTAGGGGCGATCAAAGCACCAAGTGCAAGTAAAGCGATCGCTACGGTTCCTCCTGCCAAACCATCAATGCCATCAGTTAAATTTGTCGCATTGCTTTCTGCAACTAAAGCAAAGCCAGCCAAAGGCCAGAATAGAAAACCTAAAGGAATCGAAAAACCTACCAAGGGCAAAGCAATATTTGTGATATTAGAAGGTTGATTAAACATCAGCCACAGACAAAACACTGCTGCAAAACCGATTTGCAAAGCTAGTTTCATCTGGGGAGAGATACCTTTATTTGACTTGCGGCGCAGAATTTGCCAATCGTCCAGCCAGCCAATAAAACCGTAACTAAGTGTCAATGCGGAAACCGCCAGCACTTCTTTACCAAAATTAGACAATACGCAAGCCAGAACCACTGCTACAGGGATAAAGAAGATACCCCCCATTGTTGGTGTACCTGCTTTTTTCAGATGGGCTTGCGGGCCATCTTCACGAATTATTTGCCCAGTTTTGAGTGCTTGTAACAACGGGATAACCCAGAAGCCCATAGCCGCCGAACTTACAGCACACAACAATAGTGGCAGGGTCAGAGACATACCCTGCCAAGGTAACCTATTACTCATCCAATCCAAAGCCACTGCTGCCGAGCCTAGCCCTAGTGCCAAGCAAGAAGCAAGACCGATCCCAGAAAAGTTTAATCCTTGGTCAGGAGATAATTTAGCGTCCACGGAAATTTCCCTTCACTCCACACTTACATAACTGAACAATAGGGACGATACATACTACGAAGTCCCCTGCTTGAACAGGCTAATCTTCAGCGATAGCTATATCGTCGTCGTCATCAAGGTCATAATCGCCGATACCGTCTTCTCCACCCAGAAACTCTGATATTTCTTCTTCTTCATTTAGAAAATCAGGTTCATGAACGTCACGCGCTATGATCCGACCGCTGGTTTGTAACCAGTCTATTAGGGAAGTCTCTTGTTTTAATGGAATAACAGCAGCGCGCTGGTTGCGGGGTTCTTCACGTAATGGAGAATTCAACATATCGCCCAAGAAACGAGAACTTTCAAGTAACTAGATAGATAGACATTAAGAGTCTATCACTGGATAAGAGATAATTTAGTTATTCATTCAACTCTTTAGTTGAGCAATCCGCCATCTGGCAAAAGTTATTTATTTAAACTACTTATGGCAGATGACAAGTTATCAATAATGATCAAGTTAGGCTCTACACATTTGACATTTATATATGTTCAATATCAATTTCATCCTGATGATTTTTGAGGTTACAAGCGATGATCGGAAAAGCGGCTCTTTTGGATGCGATCGCCCCTACAAATCGCGGTTTACTGGCTAGTGAGAAACAGAAACAGGCTATCTTAGCAGCGATCGCTACTTTAGAAGACCTGAATCCTACACCACGTCCGGTAGAAGCTACCGATTTGCTCAATGGCGATTGGCGATTACTATACACTACAAGCAAGGGTCTATTAAATCTGGATCGATTACCTTTTTGCAAACTGGGGCAAATTTATCAGTGTATTCGCGTAGAAACTACAAGCGTTTACAATATAGCCGAGATTTATGGCTTACCTTATCTTGAAGGATTGGTCAGCGTTGCTGCCAACTTCGAGCCAGTCTCAGGTCGTCGCGTCCTAGTCAAATTTAATCGAACTATCGTCGGTTGGCAACGGTTATTGGGCTACAATTCTCCAGAAAATTTTATCCAACAAATTGAAGCTGGTGACAAGTTCATGGCAATTGATACGCCCCTCAACAGCGATAAGCAACAAGGCTGGTTGGATATCACTTATATAGATAACGAACTGCGAATTGGTAGAGGTAACGAGGGTAGTGTGTTTGTTTTGAGCAAGGTATGAAGTTTTTATCAAGTTGTATCTGCGAATGAAATTAAGCGATCGCATGGTCTTTGTCAATACGGTTTTCTCCCATTCTTAGAGATAAAATCTTACAAGTAGGGAGTTAGTGAGATGGGGATCACAGAAGCTACAGCACTTAAGCAAACAGGCGAAATCCAGAAAATAAATTCCAACTAAATAACCCCCAAGTTGCCAGCAGGACAAATAACTTAACAATGAACCAAGCGGAGTCCTTCAGGTTGTAGAGTGAAATCAATTAGCCTTATATATTGGCGATTGATAACTAAAAGGGAAGAAACTCATGGTTCAACGTGGATCTAAAGTACGTATTCTCCGACCTGAATCCTTTTGGTTTCAGGATACAGGAACCGTGGCGTCTATTGACCAAAGCGGTATCAAGTATTCAGTGATTGTCCGGTTTGAAAACGTAAATTACGCAGGCATCAACACTAACAACTATGCCCCAGAAGAATTAATAGAGGTTGCACCTCCAGCGGCTAAGGCCAAAAAGTAAGCACTCAAGCTATAAGGGGATTGTTTTAATGGGATGATGAACATAAGGTAAAGTATGAAGTTTGAAGCATAAGATTTTTATTAACTTTATTCTTCATCCTTCCCCTTTCTTCTCCCTAAATCCCCAAATAATCAAATTGCTTGCTCAATTAGTCGCGGCGAGTAGTCCCCCGCTATACCGAAGGGACTTTGGCGGGAGGAAGGCCGCTCAGGGATTGGGTACTGGGCACTGGGGACTGGGAAAACATTCCCAAATTTGGGAGGGGTCAAAGCCCCTTCGATAATTTTTCCGCGCTCTTACCCAATCCCCAATCCCTAATCCCCAGTCCCTTTTACTCAGCTTGAATGCCTGAACTGCCTGAAGTAGAAACAGTCCGAAGGGGTCTAAATCAATTGACCCTCAACCAAGAAATTACGGGTGGAGATGTGTTGCTTGATCGCACCATCGCCTACCCGTTTTCTGCTGCTGATTTTATTCATGGAATTAAGGGGAGTTCTATTGCGGCTTGGTATCGCCGTGGTAAGTATCTCCTCGCTCAATTGTCTCCATCTTGCACCGAAGAGGACAAGGGGACACGGGGACAAGGAAACAAAGGGACAAGGGGACAAGGAAACAAAGGGACAAGGGGACAAGGGGTCAAGGGGACAAGGGGACAAGGGGATAATAAGACTATCTTTGTTGCATCGCCCCTGCACTCCACTGGCGCTGGCTGGCTAGGGGTACATCTGCGGATGACTGGTCAACTGTTGTGGCTGCATCGAGATGAACCATTACACAAGCACACAAGGGTAAGATTGTTCTTTGGTAATCAGCAAGAATTACGTTTTGTTGATCAACGCACCTTTGGGCAAATGTGGTGGGTTCCGCCAGAAGTTGCGATTGAAAGTGTGATTACTGGTTTAGCAAAACTTGCAGTAGACCCATTTTCGCCAGAATTCACAGTTGAGTATTTAGCTCAAAAGCTGCAAAACCGCCGCCGTCCGACCAAAACAGCTTTACTCGATCAGTCAGTGGTGGCGGGATTAGGTAATATCTATGCTGATGAAGCACTTTTTAAGAGTGGAATTTTACCAGAAACTCTGTGTACAAATTTGCAGCGAGAGCAAATAGAACGTTTACGTATTGCCATTATTCAAGTATTAGAAGCTAGTATAGAAGCTGGCGGCACGACCTTTAGTAATTTCCTGAATGTCAAGGGCATTAACGGTAACTATGGTGGTGTAGCCTTGGTATACAACCGTACCGGAGAACCCTGTCGAGTTTGTAGTAGTTTAATACAGCGAACTAGGTTAGCTGGCAGATCCAGCCATTTTTGTCCCCAGTGCCAACATTAGTGTAGTTCAGCGCTAAGAGGCAAAAATACCAATAGTAGGTTTGTGCTTTTACCCCTTGGCGCAAGCTAAAATCCTGTATAAAACAATCTATAAACTTGGTAAAAAGCTTATGGCAGTCAAAAGAGGGGATATGGTTCGCGCTGTCCGCGAAAAGTTGGAAAACAGTTTAGAAGCAAAAGCTAGTGATTCTCGCTTTCCTTCTTACTTGTTTGAAACTAAAGGCGAAGTTGTAGACCTTAAAGGTGATTATGCCCTTGTTAAGTTTGGGCAAGTATCAACACCTAACATTTGGTTACGACTAGATCAACTAGAAGAATTTAAATAACAGTTGAAACTCCCCACTCTAAGTTTATGTCTTTTTCTGCTGACTCCTCATTTCTCTGTCATCTCCCTCGTGTCACTATCATTGGTGCAGGTAGAGTTGGCAGCACTCTAGCTCAACGTATTGCCGAGAAAAATCTGGCAGATGTAGTGTTGTTGGATATCATCGAGGGAATGCCTCAAGGATTGGCACTGGACTTGATGGAGGCTAGGGGAATTGAACTACATAATCGTCGGATTATCGGCACTAAAGATTATGCTGATACATCTGGTTCTGAAATAGTGGTGATTACGGCAGGTCTTCCCCGCAAACCAGGTATGAGTCGAGATGACTTACTCAAAACCAATGCCAAGATTGTGGTGGAAGCTGCCAAAAATGCGATCGCCTACTCTCCTAATGCTATTTTTATTATCGTCACCAATCCCTTAGATGTAATGACTTATTTAGCTTGGCAAGCCACTGGTTTACCACGCGATCGCATTATGGGTATGGCTGGCGTGTTAGATTCTGCACGATTTGAAACTTTTATTGCTTTAGAATTGGGGGTTTTACCTGCCGATGTCAAAGCGATGGTACTGGGTAGCCACGGAGATTTAATGGTTCCTTTGCCTCGTTATGCTAATGTCAACGGCATTCCGATTACAGAATTGTTGGATGCAGACACCATTGAACGCTTAGTAGAAAGAACCCGTAACGGTGGTGCAGAAATTGTGGAATTGATGCAGACAGGTGGTGCTTTTTTTGCTCCCGCTTCTGCTACCTCTGTAATGGTGGAATCGATTTTGCTGAATCAGTCGCGCTTGTTGCCTGTGGCGGCTTATCTTCAAGGTGAATATGGTTTAAATGATATTATGATTGGCGTTCCCTGCCGATTGGGTTGCGGCGGAATTGAAAATGTATTGGAATTGAATCTCACCGATGAAGAACTAGCTGCTTTACATAGTTCTGCTCAAGCAGTACGTCAAAATATTGACCGAGCGCAGGAAATATTAGCTGGTGTTACCACATAAGTTTTCTGCAATCTTAAAATTGTTTTAAAAACAAAAGGCAGTAGCCGCAACTGGCACTGCCTTTTTTGCTATTCCACTAAGTTGAGCTTTTGCCAAAAATTACTGCTGCATCAAAAGCAACACTAAATATTAGTTTGCTCTAAGAGCGGTATTCCTGATCTGCGGGGTCACCGTAGGGGTCTTCGCTGGCTGGACGGACATTGCCGAAATAATCCTGGTCTGCGGGGTCACCGTAGGGGTCTTGGCTAGCAGGAATGGCATTGGCGTAATAATCTTGGTCTGCGGGGTCACCGTAAGGGTCTTGGCTAGCAGGAATGGCATTGGCGTAATAATCTTGGTCTGCGGGGTCGCCGTAAGGGTCTTGACTAGCGGGGATGGCGTTGCTGTAATAATCCTCGTCTGCGGGGTCACCGTAGGGGTCTTCGCTGGCTGGACGTACTTGGCGATCGCGGTATTCGGACTCTGAGTCGTTATTCCCTAAGATAAGATCCTTCGCCTTACGGAAAAAATCATCAACCATGATATATCTCCTAAATTGATTTCGTGTATCCCACGTGCGCGATAGGCGTTATCTTCTGGAAAACCGCTTTAATTTACACACACGTCTGAGTTAACCTAAAGTGCTGGCGCTTCAGTTGCAGTGAGACCACTTAAATCCCGTCCTGTAGAACGCCTGTTATATCCTTGGAATTCCCGATACTTTTGCGCTTCAGATTCAGGGACTTGAATTCCTTCTGGTGGTGGAGTTACCCAATGAGCGCGGTGTTGAGCATCGCGGTAGTATACACGCCCGTTTTTAGAAAGGTAGTATTTGCCCTGCGCTCCTTCTTGTTGAGCATTCTTATGCTGGTTGTAGAGATAGTAAAGTGCTGCGGCTCCTGCCAATATCGCTACTTTCTGTCCTGTACCTAATCCTTTCTTAGCCTGGGGTTGGTTTGTAGTGTTGCGATCGCTTACCGTTCTACCAACAGTGTCATCAACTGGTGGTGGTACTGAAGCATTCCGAGAACCTCCACAGCTGGTTAGCAATGGTACTACTAGCAATGCCGACAGAAAAACCGCCAAAAGGCGCGAAACGAATTTACGCTCTTTGTATGTTGTGTTCATCGTATTTTGTTATTACCCTGCATTTGCTAAAAGCTGTGCTGTTGCAAAAACAGAATTAAAATTCCGATTGTTTCTCCTGGTCTTAAAAAACATTGACCACTCATTCACAACAGCACAAGTAAAGCGTTTCACTTTTTATGATGCTTCAGTTTCGCAAGTATTCCATCCTGCCTTTGAAAGAAACGGTATTCATCCAATAGAAATATGTTGTGAATCAACTACCTCTGCCAAAATGCCCTTACTCCAGAAGACTTGTCCTTATCCATACCTGATAAATCCTTGCTTCGTTGCTATCCCGCCTCGGAATGGAATTCCAAGGCTAATAGCGAAAGTCTTCTAAAGCTGACTGAGCGAATGCTAGAAAAGTGGGAATTATAAGTCCATGTATGCGTAGCAATACAGAGCGATCGCAGGATATCTTGTCGGTGAAACGTTAACTTCGCGAAATGCTGCTTCTGGTACTTAGTTGTCACAAGCTATTCAGAAGATTTACGCAAAAAATTAACTGTAATATTTATACTTATTATTTAAGTAAGTATATCTTCAGAGTATCCTTTTTTAAGGGATAGATTTAGCAAGTTTGTTGATTAAATAGCAAATATTTCTCTATTACTTAGGCTGGCATCGTAAAAAAAATCAAACTAACATAATAGAACCCGGTCAATTTGGATACATACTAATGGGTTCAACCAAAAATAGTTTACAGCCTACCCAAACTAAAACTCGCCTCCTTCTGGCTTTATGGGATTTGGGAGGAATGCAGCAAGAAGTAACAAAAGGTCTAGTCAATAAGAGAATTGTACCCAAAGGCAAGAAAGTAAAAGAGTATCAGGGGTTATTTGAGGAATTGCAAAAACAGGGAGCGATCGCAATCTCCAAAAAGGGATACTCTTTAGCATCTCCCAAGGGTTTAGAGGTATTGGGTGAGGGTTTGAAGAGTAGCGATTTTAAATTTGAAGGGACGATTGTTGGTACTTGGGCGGCTAATGCGTTGGTGCGGTGGATTAGTCAGATCGATGTTGCAGTAGCTAGTACATCTGCATTAGGTAACGGGAAAAGTGCGATCGCATCTTACGACGAGTTTAAGTCAGTGTCGTTGCAAGTTTATGACAAGTTGAACTATGAATACAACTTTAATCACCTAGTGCCCATTTACAGGATTAGAAGAGAAATAGGCGATCGTGTGAGTCGTACACAATTTAATGATTGGCTGCTGGAAATGCAAGCTGATGATATTTTGCAGCTACAAGGTGGAACTGTAGAAGACAATGCACGCAACAAAATAGAAGATTCCATTAGTACAGAACTTAATGGATTACGCTGCTACACCAAGCGTCTGAAACCATAAACTTTCTTCGATTTTTAACTTATTAAACTTACCCCATTATGATTGCTAATATATCTACCATTGATGAACTGATTAAAAAAGAAAACCCATTTGCAGGGCATCTTATTGTCAAACCGCAGCAAATATGGGGTAAAAGTTTTCCTGATGTACCCTCAATTAATGCTCATGCTTCTAATGCAGTATTTGATGCAGTTGAAAAAATAATTAAAGGGCAGCGTACAACCGTAGGTATCACGATTACAGCAGAAAAAGGGCTAGGTAAAAGCCATATTATTAGTCGAATTCGTCATCGTTTGCAGGCAAAAGATAGTAGCTTATTTATTTACATGGGTAAATATGACAACTTAAATAAAATTAAGTATGAATTTTTGCAGAGTGTTACCTCTAGCCTTAGAGCAAATGGTAGTCAAAAAGTGATGCAGTGGCAAGAAATTGCAACGGCTTTAATTAACGAAGCAAAGCAATGGAACTACACACCACAACATTATATTAGTCAATATCCACTGTGGTTAAATAAATACTCAACTAAATTCGTTGAACAATTGACAAAACTTGTTCAGCCAATAGTACCTGAAATTAGCAATCCTTATATCGTTCAAGCAATTTTATGGACGTTTTCTCCAGCCCATGTTAATTATGCAAATCGCTGGTTATCAGGTTTAGAAATAACACAGGCGGAAGCTGAAGTAATGGGATTGCCAAATCCAAAACAAGAGGATATAGAAACTGAATCTTTACGCAATGTTCGCCAGATTCTAGATATTGCTAGCCATTATAAAATTCCAGTTATTTGCTTTGATGAATTAGATAATGCAGACGTTGCAGAAAATGGTTTAACAACAGCACAAGTTATTGGCAGCTTGGTTAAAGATTTATATAACAATCTCAAACGAGGTGTTTTCCTACTGGCAATGTATCCTGAAACTTGGAATGATCAAATCAGATTTTTGCCACAAGCTGAAGCAGCCATTGACAGATTAGTAAGTGAACAAGCTGATAGGCAACCAATTGAATTAAAATATCTTAACTCTGATGATATTATTGCTCTCGTTCAAAAATGGCTAGAAGATTTTTATCAAGAAAATCAACAAAATTTGCCTCATCCTCTCTACCCATTTGATGAAAATAAACTTAGAGACTTTGGAAAAGGTAAACCTACTATTAGAGTAGTTTTAAATTGGTGTGCAGAAAATTTTCATAATAACCCACCACCACCTCCACCACCTCCTCCTCCACGATCACAGGTTGAAACATACTACCAACAAGAGTTAGCGTATGTGAATGAAGCTATGAATGAACTTTTAGAAGATGAGGCAACAATTTCCAACGCTCTTCGGCTTTCTATCTATAGCTTAATTGGAGAAACTGTAGAGGGAGTAACTATTGAATCACTTGAAGAAGTAGAGCCTAGCGCAGCAAATAATGGTTTTATGGATTTTAAAATTATTTGCAAAATTCCTGGTAAAAAGAAAAAAGAGAGGATTGGAGTAGATGTAGTTCAGCAAGATGGCGCAAATGTAACTGCTGCATTGAAACGACTAATTGAATACGAAACATTTAACTTAACTCGTGGTTGCTTAGTTCGCTCAAATATTATTAGTTCAGGTGCAACAGTAGCTAAAGAGAAATTGAGATTACTATTGGACAAAAAAAAGGGCGGAAAGTGGGTAGCATTACAAAGCGAAGATATTCTACCTCTTTTAGCGATCTTATCCGTTTACTGGGGTAGTGAAGATTACGGTATCACAGGCGAAAAAGAGATTATAGAGTTTCAGGATCAGGTTTTAGACTTTATGAGGGATAAAAAAATAGCAATAAATAATCCTCTTGTTCGAGAAATTATTAGTCCTCCTTCTTATGAGCATTGGGTTGATAATGAATTTCCTATCGCTATTCCTCAGCCTATTGCTAATGCTGAGTAATATTAACCGTAATCTATAGCTAATTATAAATGAATCAGCTGTTTTCACTACCAACAGCGCTGTGTCTACCCGCCCCTGATATTGAAGTCTTAATACAGGGGCGAACAATTGCAGCTTTACCTAAGATGTTTCTTCGTCCTGGGCAAAGGTTTGCACTTTATCCCCTTGACACTTCAGCAAATCAGCTTTCAATTGAGCAATATTACCGCACAAATTTTTTGTCCATTGCTCAAACTGCTATCAAACAAATTAATTCTGAGACAGTTGCAATTAAAGCTTGGGCAAGATGTGAACTTTGCCAAATTTTAGATCATACTAAACCTTTAGATGTTTTGTCTCAGTTAACAATCTGGACACCAGAAGCATTTGAGGCAATATTACAGAAACAGCAGAACATTTTTCTGGCTTACTTGCGCGTTTATCACTTACCTCAGTTATGTGAAGTTCCAGTTAATGTAAACATAGAAGAAAAATTAGGTAAATTTGTTAGTTTATCTAATATCAATGGTTCTGAAGAGAAACCCGTATTAAGTGACCAAATATTCGCTCAACGCAAACGCCAATTAGAAAAGTTAGAACCGCAACTGCATCCTGAATGGGAAGAATTACAAAGTGCATTAGCACAACTAGCCACAACCAACCCAATCGCACAACAATTAAATAATGATATTAATATATTTTTGGGTTTGAGTAGTGACAAGTCGATTAAGCAACCTGATGCAGATTTAGCTTGGATCAATAAGATTGCAGCTTTGGGTAATCGCAGTCAACAAGAAGACGAGGGAAAAAGTAATTATCAAGCTGGGACAGATTTTGAAAATATAGTTCGCAAGAGCCTTGAGTTTTTAGGGTTTACCATTGATTATTTCCATAAAGGTGGTGCTGGTGGTGTAGATTTATTCTGTTCACAACCATATCCACTTGTTGGAGAATGCAAAGCTGGTAAAAAAATTCCCAATGATACTGCTGTACAACTATTAAATTTGGGAACACTACGCCTGAAAAGTCAAGAATTATTTAAGCAAGCCACTAAATTAATTATTGGCCCTGGTCAACCAACAACTCAACTTCAAGATGCAGCGAAAGTACAAGATATGGCTATTATTAACCCAGCAACGCTAGAGAAACTGGTCAAGTTACAAAGTAATTATCGAAATTCAATAGATTTATTTAAGTTAAAAGAATACCTAAAAGCTGGTCAATGTGATAACGAAGTTGAAAAATATATTGACCAAGTTTATAAACAAATGAGCTTGCGATCGCAGATCATCAAAACAGTAAAAGAACTTTCTGAGCAAGATGACGAAAGTTCAAAGGCTACGCATCAGTGTTTTACAGTGACAGAAATTCGCGCTCATTACAATGCAAAGCACAACCCTAAGCACACTGATGAGACAGTTCGAGAGTTAGTTATTGAACTATCATCACCCTTGACAGGCTATTTAGGACGAGAAAAAGGTAGTGATTGGAAGAGCGATCACTTTTATTACCTACGCGACTTACCCCTTTAGTTCTCTTTCCTTCGTGTACTTTGCGTCCTTTGCGGTTCGTTTCAAAAGTGCGTAGGCGTAGCTCGTCGTAGACATCGCTTTTATCCCAGTGTCAATATCCCAACCTGATAATTGACTACTAACGGCAAAATCTTCAACCACTCTGAACCTAACAATACCTCTGTAATTTCATCCCCTGCATAAACAGGAATTTGATACTCTTGTCCATCCAAGAGTACCGAACCCGAATAAATTAAAAATTTTGTTTCTCCCTGTGCAGTTCGCAAACGTTCTTTACCAACGTAAAGCCAATTTAGATCATTTATGTCTTGTTTATTCATAGCTAAAAAGCCTGTAAAACCAGTATCTAACATGGCATCTACAGGCAGATTTAGTCCATCACTAGTAATCAAATTTATTTCAAAAAATAGCTGCCCCTCACTATCAAAAATTCCCTGAATCATATTCTGCCAGTAGTTCCTGTCTCATTCAGGCAATATACAAAATGGTCTCTATTAGGGTATTTCTCAAGAACTTTTTTGTGAGCTTGCATTCTATCTGCATCAATGAAGTAATCACCACTATCAGGCTCCACGCCAACATACCAGCCATAGTGTTCGTGAATCAAATCGGGACGTACACGCTCAAAAATTGCCCAACAACGCTGATCAAATGCTTCATCTTCAGCTTTGCGTCTAGCAAGTTCCTCTGGCGATAAAGTCCGTTCTGGAAAAATTCGCCCTCGACGTGCGGGTTGTTTTGGTGTAAATTGAGTCACACTATTAAGCCCAATTATTACTGCTGCTTTAACTTCATTTTACACTTACAGCTATAGATTATCGTAAGGGCACAACAATGTTGTGCCCCTACTTGTGTATTTCATTTACTTTAAAAACCTTGTATCAACTAACCCAATATAGCTAACTTATTTTATTTCTTACTTTGCGCTCTTTGTGTACTTTGCGGTTCGTTTCAAAAGTGCGATCGCCATAGCTGGAATTAATTTAATAAGAAACTCCAGGCAATAATTCCTGCACAAAAACTAACAGTTAAGCATCCTAAAAGTAGAAGCCTAAACTTCAATTCTCAGGATGCTTAACCATAAAAAATTGTTGCATTGGCAACAGTACAAGAACGGATTTCGATTGATGTGAAAGCTATATCCGTTAGCTGGCAGAAACTTTTAAACTGCTGGGTTGTGCAAGATTACCATGCAACATCACACCTCGATGATTGGCGTGCAGATGACGCAGAATTTTATAAATTGCCTCAATTTGATCGGCTGCGTTTGCTTTTTCGGCGACTTCAGCTAAAGAAAGTTCAGATTTTTCTTTTTGCAGCACTTCTACTACTCGTTTTTGCAAGTCGAGAATAGCGGCGGCGGCTTTTTTGCCAGCTTCTACCCCTGGTTGATGGTAGGCGTTGATGTTCACCAAACTAGCATACAAACCAACAGCACGCTCATATAAAGCAATTAACGCCCCTACAGTACGGGCATTAACTTGGGGAATAGTAACTGTAATCGAATCGCGGTGATTTTCGTAAAGCGCTTGTCGGGTTCCTTGGAGAAAACCAGAAAGATAATCACCTGATGTCACTCCAGGATCGATTTCTGGGGAGGGAGTTTTACGATCTTCCAAAACTTCGATTAAGGTAGCAAAGAAATTTGGCACACCTTCGCGCAATTGCTGTACGTAAGCGTGTTGATCTGTTGAGCCTTTATTGCCATAAACAGCAATACCTTGATAGACGGTTTTACCATCTAAGTCTTTTTCCTTACCCAAGGATTCCATTACTAGCTGTTGCAAATAGCGGCTAAACAAAAGCAAGCTGTCTTTGTACGGGAGAACAACCATGTCTTTTTCACCCTTGCCATTGCCAGCAAAGTACCAAGACAAAGCTAGCAGTGCTGCTGGATTATTTTTCACATCAGCTACGCGGGTGGCATCATCCATTTCTTTTGCACCCTCTAGCATGGCGCGAACATCAATGCCCTGCAATGCTGCTGGTACTAACCCGACAGCAGACATTTCTGAGGTGCGTCCTCCCACCCAGTCATACATGGGGAATCTAGCTAACCAGCCTTCGGTTTGTGCTAGTTTATCTAGGTAGCTATCCACGCTAGTAATGGCTACGGCATAGTGAGCAAATTCTAAATTCTGCCCAGCATAGGCTTTTTTGACTTCAATCATGCCGTTGCGGGGTTCAGGTGTTCCGCCAGATTTGGAAATCACCAATACCAAAGTGCTGGAGAGGCTGTTACGCAAATGAGTGAGAATCCGATCAATACCTGCGGGATCGCTATTGTCGATAAAGTGAATTTTTAGAGGTGGGAAATCAGGAGACAGCGCTTCAGCGACGAATTGGGGGCCAAGGGCGGAACCACCAATGCCAATGGAGATGATATCAGTGAAGCGGCTAGCTCTGGGAGGATGAATAGCACCTGTTTGAACTTTATCAGCAAAGGCTTCGATTTGCTCTAAGGTTTGGACAATTTCTTGTGTGAGTTCTGGAGTTGGCGCTAAATCAGGATTTCGCAGCCAATAGTGTCCAACCATGCGATTTTCGTCGGGATTAGCGATCGCACCTTTCTCCAGTTCCGCCATATCCGCAAACGCTTTGTCAAACTTCGGCCGCAACGATTCCACAAAGGTATCATCAAACCGCATCCGACTCACATCTAGGTATAGCCCTAATCCCTCGTGGAAATATAACCAATTCTGGTATCGTTGCCAAAGTGCCCTAGCATCCATAGGGAAATCTCAAGTAAAGTGTTTTCCAAAAACCAGTTTAATGTAAGGTTGTAGCGATCCCTGCTTTGCCTTATACAGTTTTAAGTGTTGACTAATTCCTGCTCTTAGACATCTGGCATAGGTATGACACGCAAAAATTTTACTATTTCACCCCTAACTTCAATCCCAATCAGATAATTATCTACGGTGAAACGGTGAAATATGCCATCATCATCAAGTTGCCGCAGTTCTGGGATAGTACGCATCTGCCAGCTGTGGGCAAACTCGGTAAAGACAAAATCATGCACCCGCTCGTAAGCAGATGGTTCTAAATCCTTTAGGTCTAATAAAAAAGACCTGGCATAGCGCACTTCCAGAATCACTAGGCGTCACCTGAAGGAAAATTAAGGGCATTGGGCATTGGGCAGAGGATGGAGGTAATTGGAAGGGGCAAGATATATTCATAGTTCTTTCATCTTGTCTTCTTGTCCTCTTCAGTATGCAGTTCATGACCGCTACTTACATTGGCTAAAACAGACTTGTGATTTAGAAAAACATTAACAGTCGTAATGCTTCATCCTGGGTTAAGATGTCCCACGGTTGTTGCGATCGCTTGACTTGTTCTATAGCTTTTAGCATATAAAAGTCACAATGCAAATTATGGACAACGTTCCAAGTTTCTTGCAGATCCTCATCGGATAACTGCTCTATTAAGTGATGGATTCTTGTTCGCAGTAAATTCATATGTTACTTATTACCCGTAACCCAACCATAGTATGCCCACAAAATTGGCAATGGTTAACTGCAAGACGGTACGATCCTCTACACTACAATCTGGGAGATTGGGGCATTGGGGATTGAGGGCTGGGGGCTGGGGGCTGGGGACTAGGGATAGGGGAGATTAAGAATACAAATAACTAATGACCAATAACTAAATTAATATGTTTGAATATTTAATCTTTCTGGCAATTTCTACGGCAACTTTTGCGCTGTTCGGTTTGGGACTGAACTTGCAATGGGGTTTCACAGGTTTAATTAACTTTGGTCATATTGCTTTTATGACCCTTGGAGCATACACAACAGTGTTGTTAAGCTTAAAGGGCGTTCCGATACTGATATCGGCGATCGCAGGAGCAGTTTTAGCAGCTTTATTAGGTTTAGTAATTGGTTTCGCAACTTTGCGCTTGCGGGAAGATTATCTGGGGATTGTCACCATCGGTGTAGGAGAACTAATTCGCTTGGTGGTAAATAACCAGGATTTGCCTGTAGGTAACACTTGGATTTCTGGGGCGTTTGGTGTCCAAAGTTATCCTATACCTATATCCACAACGCCCAATTTGTTCTTTAGGTTTTTGATGATTGGACTGCTGACACTGGTTTTTGCTGTCACTGTCTATTCATTGTGGCGGTGGATGCGTACTACCCGAATTTCCGGCGTTAATGAGTCATTGACGAGAAAAACTACTAAGCAAGAATTCGCATCACGTTTGGGAGTAGGGATTTTATTGGGGCTATTAGCAGTAGCTATTTATATTTCTGGGGTAATCACACTATATGATTACAACCCGAAAGCGGGTTTAATGCTGTTATCGCTTTTAGTATTAGCATTTGTATTCTGGCGCTTGGAAATATTGGTGCGATCGCCTTGGGGTCGAGTCCTCAAAGCCATCCGCGAAGATGAGGAAATTCCCAAAGCATTAGGTAAAAATGTCTTTTGGTATAAGCTACAATCGCTCATGCTTGGAGGTGCGATCGCGGGCATTGCTGGCGGTTTCTTCGCTTGGCAGCTGAGTGCTGTTTACCCAGATAATTTCCAACCGCAGCTGACTTTTGACGCTTGGATTATGGTGATTTTGGGCGGTTCTGGTAATAACATTGGCACAATTTTAGGTGCGGTGATTTTCTTTGCTTACGATGCCATTACGCGGGAAGTTTTACCCAGAATCATCCCCCTTGATGAAGCACGTCTAGGCGCATTTCGCATCATGGTTATAGGTTTAATTTTGATGGTACTGATGATTTGGCGTCCTCAAGGTATCTTAGGGAAAAAGGAGGAACTTACCCTTGGTAAATAACCAGTATCACCAATCATCCCCACTTTCTTTGTTGGTAGCCACGGGACTTTGTAAAAGCTTCGGTGGTATCAAAGCAGTCAATGAAGCCAGCATAGAAGTTGCTAAAGGCAGCATCACAGGCTTGATCGGCCCCAACGGTGCTGGCAAAACTACCTTTTTTAATTTACTTTCTAATTTCATCCGCCCAGACAAGGGACGAGTGATTTTTGATGGCGAACCAATCAATCACTTACAACCCTACCAAATCGCCCAGCAAGGTCTAGTACGCACCTTTCAGGTTGCCCGGACTCTCTCGCGGTTGTCGGTGTTAGACAATATGCTACTGGCGGCGCAAAAACAAACTGGCGAGAATTTTTGGCAGATGCAGTTGCAACCCCACGTTGTGGCTAAGGAAGAAAAGCAGCTGCAAGAGCAAGCTATGTTCTTATTAGAATCAGTAGGATTAGCAAAAAAAGCTCATGAATATGCTGGTGGTTTGTCTGGTGGACAACGCAAGCTGCTGGAAATGGGACGGGCGCTGATGACTAATCCCAAGTTGATTTTGTTGGATGAACCAGCTGCTGGAGTGAATCCAAGGCTAATTGATGATATTTGCGATCGCATTCTCACCTGGAACCGCCAGGAAGGTATGACCTTTTTGATTATTGAACACAATATGGATGTGATCATGTCCTTGTGCGATCGTGTTTGGGTACTTGCCGAAGGGCGAAATCTAGCTGACGGTACACCCGCAGAAATTCAAAGTAATTCCAAAGTGCTAGAAGCTTATTTAGGAAAATAGCTTGTATACGAAATTGGCGATCGCTAGGATTAGATGTTACTGCTCTAATTCTTGGCGTACTTTTGCTGCAACTGCTGCTGCTTCCTCGTCACTCACCCACCTGCTCAAACCAAGTTGATTAAGTAACTTTTTAATTCGCATATAAATTAACAATAGAAGATTACCTACAGGCATATCTGAGGTACGGGGAATAACGTGAAAGTGGATGTGCTTAACTTGTTCGCCCCAGGAACACACATGAATTTTTGCTGGTTTAAGCACTCTTGAGAGTGCTAAACAGGTGTTTTGGATGATTGGCCCTAGAGCAATAGCTTCTTCTGGTGTCAGTTCCGCTAAATTTTCGCAATGTCTTTTGAGTTTGATAATTAGATAACCCGGTAAAAGCACAGGAGACAAAGAATGCTCGACAATCCAATAATCGTCTTCATAAATGGTTCCACCTGGAGCCTTAATCTTTCCAGTTAAGACATTGCACGCAAGACACCCATCCACCAGCACGCCCTGATCTCCTTAAGTTAAAAACATCTCATACCAATTCTCAAAAATATTGCTTCTCATCAATTTTTGCGTCATTATCTGTAACCAGCTTATAGGAAATCGATTTGACATCCTCTCACCGCTAACCTTTGCAGGTGTAGCGGGAGATTCCAAAGACTACTCTTTAGGTTTCCTCTTTTCACGAGATAAAGGCTCGGCTCGTTTTTAAACTTTGTTATGCAGCCAATAAACTCCATTTTCTCGCTGCATTAACTGGTAGCCAACCAACTCTCGCCGCAAGGTAGCATAGTCATGATGGTAGCGCTGGAGAGTCTCATTCACCGTTCGTTCTGGGTACTGAACACCCACCTCAAATTTGCTGGCCAACCACTTGAGAATGACTAAGCGTTTTTTACGGCTGGCGGGAATTTCCTTAAGGCGTTGTATTCCGTCTCTGTGGTTGGTAACGCCCTGTAGATAGTTGTTCAAGATTTTGCTTTCCCAGGCTTCAGTATCCACATCTTCAATTAAAGATGCTATTTTTTCAGCAGTAAAAATTTCTTTGCTCATATTCTGCAAAGCTTCGCTATCCAACTGGTAAAAGCGGCTATTACCCTCAGGGCGCATAGTCACTAAATTTAATTCCTTGAGTTTAGATAAATGATGGGATACTGTCGGTTCCTTGAGTTGCAATAGCACTGCTAGCTCTTCAACACTACACTCTTGGTTCGCCAGAATACTCACAATCTTCAATCGGCTCTCGTCCGCCAACGCTTTAAAAAATTGCAGCAAAGTCTGAAATTGTTCTTTCCTCATAATTTGTTATAATCTAATTCGATTTCAATCTAATTAGACCGAAGACAAACCAGGCTTGTTGTCTCCCTCTGATCAGGCAGAGGCAATATTTTGCTAAATTGATAATTATTGTTAATTTTGTAATTTGTCGCTCAAAAGTTGAGATTTCTTAAGTTGTTCTTTACATTTCGCTATGTTCAAACCATTATCAAGCAGGATGAGAAGGACAGGAAGTATGCTCAAGCAGGGCACTTCATTTGTACAAGCAGCCAAATTCTTGGGTATAGATCAAACTACTCTATACATGGCTCTGCAAAAAGGACAAATTCCCACCAGCAGACGAAATGGGCGAACTGTAATTACTCAAGGCGCGTTAATGGACTACAAAGCCAGAACTCGGACTACCTTATAGGCAGTTCGCTCATTTAAGTCATTAACACTTCAAATACAAAACTGTGTGCTGTGATGCACTGTGTTCGATTGTTATTTCGCTACCAGGCTAAAACATACCTTTGTTCACCAATAGCAATTTTCTGAGTACAAAATTGCTGTTATCATAGTACAATTGTATTAATAGATAATTGCTGTCAATTCGCGTTCCAGAGTCAATCCCTCAGCTAGCCACTGGGGGATTTTTGTTTTAAGGTAATAGCTTTAGAGCAATTCTCTAAATTACAGCGATTTTCACTTGAGTAGACCAAACGCGTAGAGGCAATATATTATGCCCGACTCTCCATATATCTCACTTTAACTGTTACATAAGTGTAATCTTATGCGGAGTCATGCAGATTTAGGTAAGACAGCAGATAAAAAATTAATAAGCATAGACGTGCAGAATCTTGTCGACAGATATTACCAAAACGGGATACTATATTTCAGAATTCATCCTACGCAAGCCTTGATATTATGCCTAGTGTTGAACCTGATCAAACCAGAGAGCATCGCATCGAAACAGAAATAATTGTCGATGCTGAAGACAAAGAGGATCGGGCGATGGGTTGGTATTACTACCTAGACGATACTCTGAACTTCCCGTTTATGGCTAAGTGGACGAAGAAGGGACGCAAATCGTCACCATCGCAAGAGAAACAAGTCGAAGTTTTGGGAATGGCACCTGATGATGAGTGCTTAAAAGATATGTTTGTGGAAGTAGTTTATCCGGAGGGTACGGATGAAGATGTGTTTACTGCGCGGCTATCGGAACTAGAAGCAATTGATGCTGATAGCGAAACCCAAGAAGCACTTGCGGATTGGCAATATTGGCTTGCCAGAGGCTACAAATTTTAAAAGTTAAAAGTTTAGCTAATTTGAATTTTAGGATAATTGCCGAATGATGCGGCAAGGGTTGCCCGCAGCAACAACATTTTCTGGTATGTCTTTGACAACTACACTACCAGCACCAATACTAGTATTGTCGCCAATTGTTACACCTGGACAAATAATTGCACTGCCGCCAATCCAGACATTATTGCCAATTTTAATTGGGGCAGCTAGTTCCTTACCAGAAAGACGAATTTCTGGTTCTATAGGATGGTAGGCAGTATATATTTGCACATAAGGAGCGCACAATACATTATCACCAATATGAACTGTATTGCAGTCTAAAATTACACAGCCATAGTTCATATATAATCCGTCGCCAGCGTAAATATTATTGCCATAGTCGCAGTGAAATGGTGGGACAATTGATGTTTTTTGTCCTACCTTTGCGAATAATTCTTGCAAGAGTTGCGATCGCAGTTCTTGCTGTTCTTCAGTAGTAGCATTATACATTCTTAAAAGACGACTAGCTCGCTTGTTCTCACTAACCAATTCAGGATCATTGGCAATGTATAACTCGCCTGACAGCATTTTCTGCTTTTCTGTTCTTTCCATAACAAAATATTTATAGGAATCAGATTTTAAAATAAGGGAGAAATTTATTTGTCTCTATAACTAAAGTCAGGGACTTGTAGCTTTAATCACAAATTACGAATTAGTAATTATAGAGTTTCAGAGAGTTATTGCCTAAGTCCTAAAACAGTAAAGTGGGCATTGCCCACTTTACCCAATTTATCCTTTCACGCACATAACTTGCTTGAGTGTTGCTACAACTTCGACCAAATCGGCTTGATTCTCCATTACTTGGTCTATTGGCTTGTAAGCACCAGGAATTTCATCTAAAACGCCACTATCTTTACGGCATTCTACGCCCTTGGTTTGCTCAATTAAATCATCAAGTGTGTAGAGGTTTTTCGCCTTATTTCTAGACAATAAACGCCCCGCACCATGACTGCAAGAGCAGAAGCTGTGGACATTACCTTTACCTTTAACGATGAAAGATTTTGTCCCCATTGAACCGGGGATAATGCCATAGTCTTCAGTTTGCGCGCGCACTGCACCCTTACGCGTAACGTACACATCTTCGCCAAAATGTACTTCTTTTTCGGCGTAATTATGATGGCAATTTACCTGCAATAAAGGTTTAATTGACTTGCCACCCGCTAAATGTTTCTCAATTATCCGCTTAAATCGTGCCATCATTACATCGCGGTTGACACGGGCATAATCCTGCGCCCACTGCAAATCACGCCAGTATGCTTGAAATTCAGGTGTACCAGCTACAAAGTGAGCTAAATCTGAATCGGGCAAGTGATTACCTGCCATCTTCGCTAACTCTTTGGCTGTATTAATATGGCACTGAGCAAGATTATTACCGATATTGCGTGAACCAGAGTGCAGCATCAGCCAAACTTGGTTCTCTGTATCTAGGCAAACTTCAATAAAATGATTTCCTCCACCGAGAGAACCCATCTGTTTCATCGCTTTACCTTTTAAGTCTTGCACCCCTCGATGCAAGTCTTTGAAATCAGCCCAGCGTTGCCAGTTGGTAACAGATTTTTCAACGTCTTTATTTTCGTTGAAACCAGTAGGAATTGCTGCTTCAATATCCAAGCGAATTTTCTTCAGCTTGCCTTCTAGTTGTTCACCAGTAAATGACGTTTTGATGGCGCACATTCCACAGTTATGAACAAATACCCCAGCTGTTAGCGCGAAGTTATGGTATTCCGGCACTGTTAGACAGTAAACATCTTCGGTGTAGTTTAAAGGTAGTACTGCTACAACTTTGTGATTGCATTGGTGTTCTTTCCTCCGGTGGTTATGCAGTCCAATTGGAGTTTTCACTTCTGCACCACAAATTTCACAGGTGTAGTATCGGTTTGCAATCTCCTGAGACTTTACTCTGCCTTTGTCGCTTTTGTTGTATTCAACTAGATATTGCTTACCCCGATGACCATTACCTGCGATCGCATTTCTAAAATGTTCTGGCTGCTGTTCCATATACCGAAGGATGTTCTTAGTTCCTCGTTCAGCATAGTACTGGTATCCTTCTAGAGTTTTTGCTTTCTCAGCAAGCGAGGTAACTCTTTTATGTTCAAATTCTGGTGAGTGCCAGTGTTGATTACACTCTATTAAAGAACGGTGGTAAGCAGAATGATCGCGATTGCCCATGAACTCAAGATTCTCTGGTCGATTATCAGATTCATTAAAGTTCCGGTGATAAATTATTGTTCTCTGTCCCTCAATCTTGGGAATCTCACCAAGTAACCCAGATCTGGCAATAATCCAGTGTGCTTTTTGCCATCTACTAGAATAAGGTTGAGCAATCAAGGTATAGCCATCTTTGTCAATTTGTGAGTAGAAGGGCATCAAAGAAGTCCCAGGCTGAAGCAATTCAGCTTCTTTGTAGGTTCCATCCCGAAGCATAAATTGATGGTCTGGAGTACAGGTAATTTCTCGACCATTATCTAGAATTACTTTTACTAGTGGAGCATTTCGTCTGGTTAACCTGGCAGTTGCTTTAGCAGCTACAATTTTTCCTCTGGGAGTGCAAGCATAAACAATGAACTCCTGATCTTGTTCTGCTAGGTTTTGGATGGTATAGGACTGACCATCCACTAGAGGAATTAGGGTATCTCCCGTGAAGCAACCAATATCCACACCGACAGCAGCAGGTATAATTGCTTCTTTTGTGGCTAGTACAGAACCGACTAAAGCACCTTTACCTAAGTGAACATCTGGCATCAATGCTACGTGCTTAAATACAAATGGCAGTGATGCTACATTCTTTGCCATTTTGGTTTCTTCTGCCCCCAATGGGTGATTTGCCCAAGACAGGACTGGTGCTGGCGTAGTAATTTCTAACTTTTCGTAGGGCATAATTTTCTCTATTTTGAATTTTTATGGTTAATTTTGGAATATTGCGCGAAATTACGCATATTTTTGCTAAATAGCAGTATTATTTTATTTTTTGCATGATATTTCTGTTAGCTTCTGAAATTTTTGTGAGGCTAAAGGAATACTGCCAGGTTGGAGATTTTGTATTACAAGCATACTACAAAAGAATTACGAGCGTCAACCAAAGGCTGAAGTATATTCTCTAGCGATCGCCTGAGAGGAAAAAGCAGATTTCGCAGGAATACATTAAAATTTGTAAAGAATATTACTGTGGTTGCAATAGCTCATCCACATCTGGCTCAATCCTATGGCGGTTCCTCAAAATCCAATCTGGGAAAATTTATTATCCCCTGTAGTACGTCTTTTAATCGATGAAGAGGGGTTAGAACGTTATGCTCTGAGTATTGACTGGGAGAAACAGAGCGATCGCTTCCGACGAGCTGATGTTGCAATACCCTATTACTACAGTAACTACAAATTTCGGGGGATGGAGGGTGGATATCTCAACCCGAAGGTAGTAGTTTCCTACGATCCAATTATCCAGTACCTTTTGCCTCCCAATGAAACCCTAGTACGTCAGGCTTTAATTGATGCGATTAAAGTACAGCCACGACGCATACTTGACTTGGGTTGTGGTACAGGTTCTACTACCTTAATGCTCAAACAAGCTTTTCCCCAAGCAGAAGTCATAGGACTAGATTTATCCCCTTATATGTTGGTAAGGGCAGAACATAAAGCCACAAGTACTGGTTTAGACATACTCTGGCGACATGGCAATGCAGAGAAAACAGCGTTTCCTAATGCTTCTTTTGATTTAGTAACAGCTTCTTTACTATTTCGGGAAATCCCAGCTGCCGTATCCCAAGCAATTTTGCAAGAATGCTTCCGGTTGCTGGTAGTTGGTGGACAAGTATTAATTTTAGATGGTAATCAAAGGGGTCTACGTCAGCTGGAATGGCTGAATGATGTTATTGAAGAGCCATATCTCCGTGAGTATGCCACTCTCAATGTGGATGAGAGTATGAGCAAAGCGGGATTTGAAGCATTGCTAAGCCATGATATTTGGTGGTTACATCAGATAACTAGCGGCATCAAACCGATTTCTAAAGAAGATGTAACTAGCCAAAAAAAAGTTCGGCATTACGTGTCAAAATCTACAGATATCACAGTGGATCATGATTTAGAGGGACTTGGTTCCCCAGCTTTTGGCATAAGAGCATGAGTTTAAAGGCAGTTTTATTTGATTTTAATGGTGTCATCATCAACGATGAACGAATTCACCTACAGTTGATAGACGAGATTCTTGTTGAGGAAAATCTCCAGCCCCAACGGGCAAACGAGCGCCAAGCTTCTTTAGGACGCAGCGATCGCGCTTGTTTTCAACAACTGCTGGCTAATCGCAGCCGTATCGTCACTGAAGAATATGTAACTCAGTTGCTCAACCGAAAGGCAGAAAAATATGTGCTGGAACTAGAGAAAATCGAAAAATTGCCTTTGTATCCAGGTTTAGACGACTTGATATTTCAGCTGCGATCGCGAAGCATCTCCACAGGAGATTCGCGCAATTTAAAACTAGGATTAGTCAGTGGTGCGATTCGCAAAGAAATAGACTTAGTACTTAACCGTGCCAAGCTGGCGGAACATTTTAAAGTCATAGTAGCAGGAGATGATATCAACACCAGCAAACCAGAACCAGATGGTTATCTCTTGGCAGTAGAACGCCTGAATCGAGAATATCCCGATTTAAACTTGCAACCACAAGAGTGTTTGGCAATTGAAGATACCCCAGCCGGCATCCAAGCGGCAAAACGAGCGCAAATGCAGGTAGTTGGTGTAGCGAATACTTACCCATTTCATATGCTCCAGCGTTGCTGTAACTGGACTGTAGATTATCTTAGTGACTTGGAACTTGAACGAGTGCAGGAAGTTTATTCTCAGAAACAGCCTCAGCCATCGGTAACTGAATGTTAGAATACTCTATGGTGATCAGGTATTGAGCTAGCGAGTGATATTTATCATAACTCAGCACTCAACACTGATTAAGGGGAATTAGCTCAGCTGGTAGAGCGCTGCGATCGCACCGCAGAGGTCATCGGTTCAAATCCGTTATTCTCCATCTGTCCATTAAATAATTGTTGTCAGTTTTAATTAGAGGTTTTAACTGGTGAGCAAATTTAACTTTTGATTCTGCAACACTATGAATAAAAAATACTAACATTTGATACTTATCAAACAATAACTTTTATAAGTTACTCTAGGTATTTTAAAAACAACCATGTGGAAAAAATGTAAATGCAGTAGAAAATAAATGCAGAAGATTAGATATAAAAGTTATAAAAAAGTATAGTTACGCTTTGATAAGTTTTTAACCAAATGGGTTGCACATCATTTACGATTCAATTATTTTACGTTAGCACAATACAGTAAAAAATAATTTTGGTATGCTTCAATGTGGGCAAAGCTTAGAAATTGGCTTTGGCAAACCCGTAGTTTATGGATAATCACTCCTAGCGTGACCGGATTGATTATCTTACTGCGTTTCTCTGGTGTACTTCAGTTTTTGGAATGGGCAGCATTTGATCAATATATGCGTTTACGCCCCCAAGAACCACTTGACGATCGCGTTGTAATTGTTGGTATTGATGAACAAGATTTACATGAAATTGTCGGACAAGACTACATACCAGACAAAATCCTGGCTCAGTTACTAGTAAAACTACAAGCAAAACAGCCTAGAGCCATTGGAGTTGATATTTACCGCGATTTACCTGTAGAACCAGGACACGCAGAGCTAGTCAAAGTTTATCAAAAAGCTACGAATATAATTGGCATTCAGCAAGTGACTGGTGCAGATGTTCCTCCATCACCCGTGTTGAAAGCTAAAGGTCAAGTAGGTGGTAATGGTTTAATTTTGGATGCAGATGCCAAAGTCCGACGCGGCTTTTTGTCTGTAAGCGATCGCAAGAACAAAAAGCTTTGGAGCTTTGGAATGCTTTTAGCTTTAAATTATTTGCAAAAAGAAGGAATTAGTTCTCCAAATATTGAGTCGTCAACTTATCAATTGGGAAAAAAATTATTTCCGGCTTTTGCAGCTAATGATGGCGGTTATGTGCGAGCTAATGCTAGCAAATACCAAATTTTGCTTAACTATCGGGGGCCGAAAAGGTACTTTCAATCGGTTTCGATGGCAGATATATTAAAAGACCGTGTACCATCAGATTGGGGACGCGATCGCATCATCTTAATTGGTAACTTTGGCGAAATTTTTGAGGATTTTGTTTTCTCTCCCTTCAATAGTGGTTTTCCTTTGGGGATAGAAAGAACGCCAAGGGTAGAAATCCATGCTAATCTCATCAGCCAAATTCTCAGCACTGTACTTGATGGGCGTCCCTTAATCAAAACTTTGCCTGAACTATGGGAATGGCTGTGGATTTTGTTATGGTCTGGAGTGGGTGCTAATCTGATTTGGCAATTGCGATACACTGGCGGACTGAGCAAGCTTTCATTTCATAAGGTTGTAGCTCCTTTTCTCGCAGCGATCGCTTTAATTGGTATGACTTTTTTAGCTTTTTTAGGAGGCTGGTGGATACCAGTTGTACCACCATTATTAGCTCTGGTCGGAAGTGCGATCGCGGTAACTGCTTACCTAGCTAAAACTGCAGGAGCAATTCGCAAAACCTTTGGTCGTTACTTAACTACTGAAGTAGTTGCCAATTTATTAGAAAGTCCTGAAGGGCTCAAATTAGGAGGTGAGCGACGCAAGATTACTATCCTCACCTCTGATTTGCGCGGATTCACGGCCGTATCTGAACGCTTACCCGCTGAAGAAGTAATTAAAATCATCAATCTCTACTTGGGATACATGGCTGATGTGATTACCCAGCACCAAGGAACTATTGATGAATTCATGGGGGATGGTATCTTGGTTCTTTTTGGCGCTCCCACCGTTAGAGAAGACGACGCCACCAGAGCGATCGCTTGCGCTGTGGCTATGCAGTTAGCTATGGAGCCTGTTAACAAAACCATGCAACAATTAGGATTACCTCATCTCGAAATGGGTATTGGCATTAATACTGGTGAAGTTGTGGTAGGCAACATTGGCTCTGAGAAACGTACTAAATATGGTATTGTTGGCGACCAAGTTAATCTCACCTATCGCATCGAATCATATACCGTTGGGGGACAAATTTTCGTTTCAGAATCAACTTTAAAAGAGGTAGGCTCATTACTTAGAATTGATGGGCAACAAGTGGTACAGCCAAAAGGTGTACATCAGCCACTCACAATTTATCAAATTGGCGGTATTGGTGGAAAATATAACTTTTACCTGCCTAAAGAGGAAGAAATATTTTTGACTTTACCTGAAGCATTGCCGTTGCAATATACAGCTTTAGATGGCAAACATATTGATAACATCATGATGAAGGGAAGACTAATCAAGCTTTCGTCAAAGGGGGCTGAAATCTGCATTTATCAAGATGGAGTATCTAAGATTTTAGCACCTTTAACTAATCTCAAGCTGAACCTAATTGTGCCTAATGCCTCTGCACAATTTAGTGAAGACATCTATGGTAAAATTTTGGCACAATCAACATCAGATAGTTTTGTTATTCGCTTTACAAATCAACCGCCAGCAGTCGAGAAACAGTTAAGCGCACTCTACAACTCAATCAAGGTGTTGCACAATAAACAGAGAACTTAATGTTGAAATCTCCACTAAGTTTATGTACCAATTTTACCCGTAAGTTTTTTCTGATTCTATGATCTAAACTGCTGAGGCTAGTATAGGGGTCAAGCTAATAACTGTACATATTACTTTAAGGCTATCCTAACTGGCTTTTGACAACTGTTTATAGTATCTATCTTCCGTCAGTTGTTTAGTGCAACTATCTAAGATATATCAGTTAAAGAACAAGTAATAATTCCGTTTCCCCGTTGAGTGCTGTTTCAAAGTTGATCGAAAGCAACGATTCATACATGGAAGATACAGATAAAACTAAAGAGCAGCTTTTAGATGAAATAGCACAATTACGCGAACGGGTTCAGGCACTTGAAGTATCAGAGAACGAGAGCAGAGAACGAGAACAGGAACTTAGTGAGCAATTTTTACAAGAGCAGAAAGCTCGATTACAGGCACAGCGATCGCTGCAAGCTACCAATCAAAAATTAATTGATATTTTTGAAAGTTTACCAGATGCCTTGATTTGTGTAGATACCGAATGGCGCTACACCATTGTTAACAGCCATGCAGAAGTGCTTTTGGGCAAGTCTCGCTCAGAACTTTTGGGTAGAAGTGCTTGGGATGTGTTTCCTTCCCTAATCGGCACACAGGCTTATACCCTTTACCACAAAGCAATGACGGAACAAATACCTATTGAGTACGAAGATTTTTGTTCCGAGTTAAACAAGTGGTTTGCAATTCGTATCAAGCCATTGCCAACAGGCCTATCAACGTATTTTCGAGACATTACAAAACGTAAGCAAGCAGAGGCGGAGCGCGATCGCCTACTGGAACTTGAACAGACAGCACGATTAGAGGCAAAGTCACAACACAGACGACTCAAGGAAATTTTTGTGCAGCTACCTGCGTTGTTTGCTGTCTTAACAGGCCCAGAGCAGGTGATCGAGTTTGCTAATCCAACCTTTCTCAGGGTTACAGGGCGATCGGAAGATATTATCGGTAAAACCGACCGTGAGGCTTTTCCAGAAATGGAAGGTCAGATATACTTCGATGTTCACGATCATGTGTACCGCACAGGTGAAACAATCAGATATGACGAATGCCTATCGCGCTGGGATGCCGAAGGAAACGGAAATCTAGTTGAAGGCTTTTTCAATTTTGTTTATCTACCCTTGAGGAATGCTGAAGGGGAAATTGAAGGCATTCTTACTCATGGAATTGATGTAACGGCTCAGGTTCGGGCACGGCAGCAAATCGAAGGCTTACTAGAGGAATTAAAGCAGAAAGAAGAACAGTTACAACAGGTGACTAATGCAATACCTGCCTTAATTTCCTTTATTGATGTCAATGGTTGTTACCGCTATAACAATCGAGCTTACGAGGAATGGTTTGGGCGTCCCTGCGCGGAATTCTATGGTCTACACTTACGAGAAGTGTTAGGTGAAGCTTCTTGGGAGAGTATTCGTCCTTATGTTGCAGCAGCATTAACAGGGCACCGGGTAAGTTTTGAGTGCGAAGTTACCTATCCGGCAGTGGGAAAGCGCTACATCAGTGCAACCTACATCCCTCACTTTAGCGAACAAGGCGATGTCACAGGCTTTGTGGCCTTGATTCAGGACATCAGCGAACAACAAGCTGCGCTCCGCGAACGCAAGCAAGCAGAAGCAGCTTTACAACAGAGTAATGAAAAATTAGCACTACTTGCTGAAGTCGCTAGTGACCTACTCTTACACGAGCAGCCGCAAACCTTCATTAACAACTTGTTCAAAAAACTCTCTGCCCATCTAAAGCTGGAATTTTACTTCAACTATTTGGTAGAACAAAAACAACAACGTTTGCGATTACATGCTTATGGTGGGATATCCCAGCAAGTTGCTGAGAAAATTGAGTGGTTGGAGTTAGGTCAAGCAATATGTGGAATGGTTGCATTGATCAAACAGCCGATGGTTGCAGAAAATATCCAGCAATCAACCGACCTAAGTACTGAACTGATTCGGTCTTTAGGAATTAAAGCTTATGCTTGTTACCCTTTAGTTTCTCAAGGGCAGTTTATTGGCACTCTCTCCTTTGGTACCCGCGATCGCTCTTGCTTTCAGCTAAGTGAGTTATCCCTAATGCATACAGTTTGCGACCAAGTTGCCACAGCTTTAGAACGTGCCCGTTTGGTTGCAGAGTTACAGCAGCGAGCTGAGGAGTTAGCCCAAGCCAACCGGATTAAGGATGAATTCTTGGCTGTTTTATCTCATGAGTTGCGATCGCCCCTCAACCCGATTCTCGGCTGGTCAAGACTACTCCAAACTCGTAAGTTGGATGAGGTCAAGATGGCGCAAGCCCTGGCAACCATCGAACGCAATGCCAAGTTACAATCGGAACTGATTGAAGATTTGCTGGATGTTTCTCGCATTCTCCAAGGTAAGCTCAGTCTTAATGTTTCTCCAGTCAATCTGATATCAACCATTCAAGCGGCTATTGAAACAGTGCATCTAGCTGCGGAAGCCAAATCTATTAACATCGAAAAAACTCTCGCTCCCCAGTTGAGTCCAGTCTTGGGTGATGCAAACCGCTTACAGCAAGTTGTCTGGAATCTCCTCTCCAATGCGGTGAAGTTCACACCAACAGGAGGTAGTGTAGCAGTACGATTGGAGTACGTTGGCAATCAAGCTCTCATTACTGTGAGCGACACTGGTAGAGGCATCCATCCTGAGTTTCTGCCTCATGTGTTTGAATACTTCCGTCAAGCTGATAGTACGACCACACGCAAGTTTGGCGGATTAGGTTTAGGGCTAGCGATCGCCCGTCACTTGGTCGAACTTCATGGCGGAACGGTGCAAGTAACAAGTCCAGGCGAGGGATTAGGGGCCACCTTTACCGTGAGCCTGCCACTCATGTCCACTCAATCACCGACCGATCAGGATGGTGAACTAACAAAGCAATCCTGCGATCTCGATGGTATCCAGGTTTTGGTAGTAGATGATGATACTGATACGCGAGAGTTTGTGGCCTTTTTGTTAAAACAGTCTGGGGCAAGGGTATTAACAGCGACTTCAGCAACCGAAGCACTTGCTATTTTAATTGAATCGCAGCCAGATGTGCTGTTGAGCGATATTGGGATGCCAGAAATTAATGGTTATATGTTAATGAAGCAAGTGAGAACTTTACCACCAGAGCAGGGAGGGCAAATTCCGGCGATCGCCCTAACTGCTTATGCTGGAGAAATTCATCAGCAGCAAGCTTTTGAAGTAGGGTTTCAAAAGCATTTGACTAAGCCAGTTGAACCCGATGAGTTAGTACAAGCAATTTTGACACTGATTCAACGTTGATAAACGCGCTATAAATCAATACAGTTCAGTTTTAAAACTGCCTAAAGCACAAGCGATCGCTAATGATTTATTATTATGTTTTATTAATTATTGCTAGTTTTGCAAAATACAGTTCCCCCATGAGTTATCGGGCACAACGCCCGTTTTGCAACGCCACTTCCTACCCTGCCTTAAGCCACCCTCCGGGTGTCTACAAGTCTGGCGACCGAACGGAGTGGCTCCCCTACCCGTGTATTTCATTTACCTGAAATATGCTGTAATATCATGTCCGTTTAAATAACCGTCATTGCGATCGAAGGGAAGCAACCCCAAAAACTTTGCGATTGCGTCGTTTCACTTCGTTCCACTCGCAATGACATATTCAGGGTGATTTGCCGGACATCATATAAATTACAGAAAAATTCCTTTTTTATTTCTATAAAATAGTTTTTAAACAGCCAATTATTAGCACTAAAGTTCCAATTAATGAACCAATTGCACCAAGCATATTGCCTATATAAACAACTTTATTTTGGCTAGGCCCCTCAATAGAAAGACCGCGATGGCCTACCCAAGCACCGTAAGGTAAAGCAATAGCAAATCCATATCCTGAAACCACAGACGACCACACCAAAACCGAGCTAAATACAGGGTTTAATTCCAAATTGGATAAGACAGCAGAAAATGCAATCATTGTGGTTCCACCCATTGATAAACCGGAATGTGCTACACGCCATCCCCTGGCAATATTTTCATCTTGCTTTTTGGTGATAGCATAACCATATGGAATACCTGATAATAAGCCAATAAGTAGAACTATGGCTCCATGCAGTGTTAATTGAATAGCTAATGAATTCATTTTTCAATTTTTCTAAAGGTATTTCTTAAAAGCTAAGGTGACATTGTGACCGCCAAATGCATAAGAATTTGACAGTGCTACCTCAACTTTGTGAGTGCGATAGTAATGAGGTACATAATCTAAATCACAGGCTGGATCGGGATTTTCTAAATTGATAGTAGGCGGAATTTGGTCATTTGCTACTGCCATAACTGTGGCGATCGCTTCAATTCCACCTGCACCACCTAATAAATGTCCTGTCATTGATTTGGTGGAGCTAATAGGCACTTTGTAGGCGTACTCACCCAAAGCTTTTTTAATCGCAGCGGTTTCTGTAGAATCATTCACCGCGGTACTAGTGCCGTGAGCATTGATGTAACTAACTTGATTTGGATCAATCCCAGCATCTTTGAGTGCAAATCTAATAGCTCTGGCGGCTCCTTCACCAGATGGATCTGGTGATGTCATATGGTAAGCATCACTAGTCATGCCATAACCGACGATCTCAGCATAGATTTTTGCACCACGACTCTTGGCGTGTTCCAGTTCTTCTAACAATAAAATCCCTGCACCTTCACCCATAACAAATCCATCGCGATCGCGGTCGAAAGGACGCGAGGCACGAGTAGGATCGTTATTACGTCTAGACACAGCCCGCGCAGCTGCAAATCCAGCAATAGAAAGTGGTGTAATAGCTGCTTCTGTACCACCACAAATCATTGCTTGGGCATCCCCCCGTTGAATCAACTGAAAAGCGTCACCCACAGCATGAGCGCCAGCAGTACAAGAAGTTACTGTACAAGAGTTAGGGCCTTTTGCTCCCGTATAAATGGCTGTGAATCCCGCAGCCATATTTGCAACCATCATCGGGATCATAAACGGGCTACAACGGTCTGGCCCTTTACTCAGGTATACCGCTTGCTGCTCTTCCAAAACCTTAATCCCGCCAATGCCAGAACCAATAATTACACCAATTTGTTCTGCATTCAGTTCGTTGATTACAAACTTGGCATCAGTCAGTGCCTGCTGACTGGCTGCGATCGCAAACTGCACAAAGCGATCTGTGCGTTTGACATCCTTGCGTTCTAAATAATCAAGCGGATTAAATCCCTTGACTTCTCCAGCAATTTGACAGGCATGATTAGAAGCATCAAATAAAGTAATGGAACTAATACCACTACACCCCTGAAGAAGATTTTGCCAATAACCTGTTACAGTATTGCCCACAGGAGTAATAGCTCCTAAACCTGTGACGACTACTCGCTTTAATTCCACATTAGGCATATTCAAATCTCACACTTAATATTGTTAATTTGGACAATTCAAAGTTCTTGAGCTACTTGCTGGTAATCTAAATATTTATGCTGTAATTCCTCTGGAACTGCTACAGGGCGCCCATTTTCTAAACTTACAAATGCACCTTTTTGTGTAGCTACTGCTGCTATAACATTGTTAGCCAATATTTCTGCTTCCACAGTCCACTTCAACCGCCCTAATTTGCTTAACCATAAACGGCCAATAACTTGGTCAATTAGTTTAACAGGACGTTTATACTCAATCTCAGTACTGGCAATAATAGGTGCATACCCTTGCTCAATTTGTTTATCAAGGGGTAAATGTTCATTTAAGAACTTTAACCGTAAATCTTCTAGCCATCTAATATAAACTATGTTGTTAACAATGCCAGCAAAATCAATATCGTAAGTCCTCACAGGGATGGCAAGCTGTAATTCTAATGGTCTGTGCAAGTTGTAAGTTATTGTCATAATTTTTCCTGAAATTACAAAAGCGACCGACTGGCCTGTTTATTGACAAAAAAATATGTAACTCCAAGTTGGGATTACAACATATTTTTAGGCAAAGTAGATTTATTTACCCCATTCTTTTTTAAAGCTGACTTCCTATGTATTGATTCAGATGGTTAATTGCTCTTTGCATATGAATCGAATCTCCGTATAGCTTGCTCATCATCATGGCTCCTTCTAAAGTTGCAATTATGATGGTGGCGACTTCATCAGCATCAACCCCAGAGCGAATTTCACCTCTAACAATTCCTTTTTCAATAATTAGGCAAATAAGTTGACGCCATGAGTCCATCCCTTGTTGAGCGCGTTCCCGTAATGCTGGATGAGCATCATCACTCTCAACAGCAGTATTCAGTAGGGGACAGCCTCCTTTAATAGGTGGGTTATCTACAAAGTTGCTAAATACTCCAATAATTGCTTGAAGGCGTTCAAGTGCATGACGTTTACTACGCAATGCAGCTCTAGTATGCTGGCTAACGCAGGCGATCGCAAAGTCAAAAGCTTGTAGTGCTAACTCATCTTTACTTTGGAAGTGATTGTAAATTCCTCCTTTCTGCAATCCAGTAACACGCATGATGTCTGAAATCGACGAGCCAGCATACCCTTGTTGATTAAACAGTTCCGCTGCTTGTTGGAGAATTTTTGCTTTGGTTTCTTCGCCTTTAGACATTACTGACTTTCCGACCGTTTGGTCTGATTGAGTTTAACATGATCAATATTTGAGAATCAAGGGTTTTGTCCTAGATATGTGAGACTACACCCATATTGAGCAGTGCGATCTAACCTCTTGGCTCTGACTACAACAGTGCAATAAAATCTTCAACGCTCAAGTCTACTTGCCGGATGATTGCACGTAAAGTACCTCTGTCTAGCTCATCGTGATTTGGCACAGTGACAGTTGTTTTAGGCTCCTCACGAACTAAAATGATATGACTCCCCGTTGTCGAGTCACAATAAAGCCAATTTTCTCCAAAGCTTTAATGCATTGTGCGCCTGAGACAACAGATAACTACTCATACTAGAACGGTTTCTACTCTATCGTCTGGAACAGGTTCACCCCGGTCTTGCAAAACTTCGATGTTTGCTAAAGCTTCCTCATGTGTTTTCCCTTAACTAATACAACCTGGTAAACTTGGGACTTCAACAATAAAATATCCGTCTTCACCAGGGTAAAGCAACACTTTACGCTTTGATTTGACCTGAGTTTGTGCCACATTCATTGCTCAACATCTGCTTGGTTGCTTTATCCAAATGCTAGCATTTGCTTTTAAGTAAACAATTAAGCTAGTGGTAACTCTCGAAACAGAACGGCTGCTTCTACGAATGTTCCGCGAGCAAGATTTCGATGATTATGCTGCGATATTTAGCGATCCTGAAGTAACCCGCTATCTTGGCGATGGCGAACCCTTGTCACGCTTTGCAGCTTGGCGCAGCTTGGCTGTAATGGTCGGACACTGGCAACTGCGAGGCTATGGAATGTGGGCGGTTGAAGAACGCCACAGTGGAGTTTTGGTTGGTCGTATCGGTTTTTTTTACCCTGAAGGCTGGCCTGGATTTGAAATTGGCTGGACATTGAAGCGTGCTTATTGGGGATTAGGTTACGCAACTGAAGGAGCAAAAGCAGCACTGAATTATGGTTTTAGTGAGCTAGGGCAGGAGCATATCATCAGCTTAATTTATCCTGATAACATCAGATCTATTCAAGTCGCTAAACGCTTAGGGGAGCAACTCGAAGGGAAGACCACAGTGTTTGGTAGAGAAGCTTTAGTTTATGGCATCCACCGCGAAGCGTGGAATGCAACCTAAGATATTGAGCAGATGGATACAAGCCGCTAGTGAGTATAAAATTCGCAATTATTTCAATTTTGTAAACTTTATAAATATTTTGTTACAATATTTATATATAAGTTCACAAAAGGTCACGCCTATGCGCTACGCCAATAAAGAAGGGAAGACCTCAACCTTGATCATTGTCTGCTGATAGCTTCTTTATAGAGGCAAAAGTTTATATCAGCGAACCAGTGGTAATGCATTTCCACTCATAAGGAGAAATCACAGCATTAGCACATCATCATAGTAATTTCTAATTTAATTTTTTTGACATAGGAACCAGAATGAATCAGCCTATCAAATTATCTTTGGAACAAGAATTTAGTATCCGTTGCTTTGCCGACCAAGTGCAGCAGATGTCCCGTGAACAAGCCCAAGAGTTCTTGCTCATATTACATAAGCAAATGATAGTCCAGGAAACAACATACCAGCAATTGCTGAAACATGAGTGGAGATTAGATTCAGATGCAGTATCTGGGTAAAATTAAGTCAGCTATACAATTGGTTCTTGCTCATGTTGAGTCGTCGGGATGCTGCCTGGGATTTAGCGATTTACGACCGAGATAACCAATTAATCCTAGTTGTCGAAGTCAAGAACAAAATTAATGCCTTAGCAGATTGGGCAGCACAGCTTCGTCGCAATATTCTTGCACACGGAATTTTTCCAAAAGCTCCTTACTTTTTAATGGTATTTCCAGATCGGTTTTACTTGTGGAGTAATGTTGCTGCACAGTTAGATCAAAGTGAGCCAACTTACACCATAGATGCGTGTTCTATTCTTCAACCTTACTTTGAACAAGCTGGGGTATCTGCTAATCAAATAAATCCTCAGAGTCTGGAACTGATCGTTGCATCCTGGCTTAGTGAAGTTATTCACTCTGAGAAACTTCCTGAACAAATTGATTCATCTGAGCAATGGCTGATTGAGTCAGGACTGTATCCTGCAATAGCCGGAGGTCATTTCGACCACGAGGCTGTTGCGTGAATATTTACGTTGAAACTAATTTTGTTTTGGAACTGGTCTTTCAACAAGAACAGTTTGCAAGTTGTGAACAAATTCTGCAACTTTGCGAAGCAGGGCAGGCACAGATGATCATACCAGCATATAGTCTGGCTGAACCTCATGAAAAACTAACTCGTCAGGCAAAGAGCCGTAGGGATCTACAACAAATTCTCAATAATGAATTACGACAACTAGCACGCACAGCATCATACACAACCAGAATTAACAGTATCCGAGATATTGAAAGTTTGTTAGTTCAAAGTAGCGGGGAGGAAAGGCAAAGATTTGTGGACTATCGGGAGCGATTTTTGAAGAGTGCAGAAGTAATTGCGCTGACGGTTAATATTCTTAGTGAGGCAGCAAATATGAAGATCCTTACGATTTAGGCCCACAAGATGCTCTTGTCTATTCATCAGTAATCGCTCATCTTCGACAGCATAAACCTCAACTAGCGTGTTTCCTCAATCGCAACTCCAAAGATTTTGACAGCCCAGATATTGTCAATGCATTAAATAGCTTGAATTGCAGAATGATATCATGTCCATTCAAATAACCGTCATTGCGACCGTAGGGAAGCAATCCCAAAAACATTGCGATTGCGTCGTTTCACTTCGTTCCACTCGCAATGACATTAGGGGTGATTTGCCGGACGTGATATGATACCACGCTTTGATAATGGCTATGATTTTATTAAATCGCAATTGCTGTAGTAAGATTGCACCTTCGAGCTAACCTTGAGCTTGTTAGATGCTTAGTTGACCTTGATTGCTTAGTCAAGAAGCTATTAATATTATTAATGCTAAAGATAAGCTTTGTGCTGCTTACTAATAATCACAGGTGAGTTGCTTTGGTAAGCTGACTGTCACTTTAGTTCCTTGCCCCATTTGGCTGAACAAAGTAATGCTACCACCATGTAATTCTACACAAGATTTGGCGATCGCTAGTCCTAAGCCTGTCCCAGGAATAGTACCAACATTACTGCCTCGGCTGAAGGATTTAAATAAGTTTTTTTGATCTGCGATCGGTATACCAATGCCCTCATCTTTGATGTAAAACATCACTTCTGAGTCTGTACCGATGAGGTGAAATTCTACATTGCCTCCATGGGGAGAATACTTAAGAGCATTAGACATTAAATTTACAAATATTTGCTGTAAAAGCCCGCGATCGCCCCACAAGTATGTGTTATTTCCAGTAGTTTTAAAAATCAATTGATAGCGATCGCTGACTGTTTCTCGCTCTTGTTCTATGAGGTCGCAGAAAAATTGCAACAAATCGAGGGGGATTGGCTTAAACTTGGTTTTGTCCAGCTCAAATTGGTTAACTACCAGCATATTATCCACAAGTTTGGACATTGACCTTGCTTTCTGCTCAATAATTCCCAGTAGCCTTTGTTGTTTAGACTCATCCAATCGATGGCTGTGTTGTATGAGAGTGGATGCAGCAGCCAGTATTGAAGTTAACGGCGTGCGATATTCATGGGAAACCGTCGCCACGATTTTAGATTTAAATGCATTAAGTTGCTTTTCCTTGACAAGAGCTGCTTGAGTTTGGGCTAGCAATTCAGCTTGTTGGATGGCGATCGCTAGTTGCACTGATACTTCGTTGAGTATTTCCACCTCATCAGATTGCCATTGTCGCTCTCCTGAACTATGGTGGGCAATCAATAAGCCCCAAAGCTTGTCTTTGCGCTTCTCATGGGTACTCAAATTAATCGGAACTACCAAATTTGCCTTTGTATTAAATTGCTCTAACAAGTTGGGGTAACAATTATCCAAGCCAGCCTCGTAGACATCAGAGATTGGTAATTTACATCCCCAATGATGGTCTTCGCCTCCTACCTGATGGCAGACATCTTGGATGTTATTGCACAGTGCTATAGTCTGGTATGAATCAACTGAAGAGGCGACAGTTTTACCGCCTATATCTGGCGCGAATTGATACACCATGACGCGATTGCACTTCAGCAGTTGCTGTACCTCGGCTACAGCAGTATTCAAAATTTGCTCCAGATCCAGAGACTGACGAATTCGTAAAGCAGTCGTAGCAATTAAGCGCTGTCGTTCTCGATTTTTACACAGTTGGGCCTGCAAGCATGATTGCTTGATCGCATTGCGGACAGCTAATTGCAGTACATCAGGCTTGAGATATTGCTTGACTAAATAATCTTGAGCTCCCTGCTTCATTGCTTGCACGGCAACCTCTTCATCACCACGCCCTGTCAACATAATTACGGGCACAGGTATTTCAAATATTTCCTGCTTCAGCTTATCGAAGAGCTCTAACCCACTCATATCAGGTAGGCAAAAATCGAGCAGAATCACATGACAGTGAATTTTCTGGCACAAAGCTAGCCCGTCTTCTGCACAATCTGCCTCCAAAATCTTGTAAGACTGGTGTGGATCTTTCAACAGATATCGACGATATATGTTCCGATCAGCTGCACAATCATCGATGATGAGTAGTGTCCATGTGTCCAGCATAGGATTTTCAGGATTAAGCCCTAATTTGATATTTTTTTGTCCAGTTCACGATTTCTTGCATAATTCTAAAAATAATCTAAAATAAATATAAAGGAAATCTAAAATTTAAATTTATTGCCGAAGCCTACCTAAATAACCACCTCAGCATTGAGCCGTCAGTCAGCAGTGAGAAGAGGAAGAAAATGGAAACGACAAATCTGGCAAAGATAACCAGATGCAGCAAATCAGGGAGGAAAAATGTCTCTATGTCCTCCAAGTTCCATTATTATCCTTGTTTTCCTACTCCCTCATCAACAGGTGATGCCCAAATTAATCTGAGACTGGCGGAATGTTGGTTTCAAGCCAATAGGCTACAAATGCCTGAATTGTCTTTTGCAGTTCTTGAGCATCCATCGGCTTGACTAAATAGCCATTTGCACCCTTTTGGTAACATAATTCAATATCCTTAGGGTTGGATGATGTGGTGAAAACAACGATAGGGATTTTTTTGAAACTTCTATCTTGCTTGAGCCGCTCTAGGATATCTCGACCGTCTATACCTGGCAAATTGAGGTCGAGAAGGATAATAGAGGGACGTGGTGGTAGATGAGAATTCTCGTTGTTCTCATTTCGATAGAGGAAGTCTAAAACCTCATCCCCATTAGTACAGCGATATATAGGGTTCTGGACAGCTAGCCGTCGCATGAGGCGTTGCAGCATCCTAAAATCTTCATTGCTGTCCTCAACAACCAGCAATGGTTCATGAAGTTTTGTCGCCATTAGTTTCTTAACAAAACGTAATAAACAAAGTATTTTTGTTAATTATCTTAAACTATTCCAGCGTAAAATAGAATGTCGAGCTATGCCCTAAGGTAGATTCAACCCAAATCCGACCGTTATGCAGCTCTACAATCTTTTTGGCAATGGCTAGCCCCGCACCTACTCCGCCACCATACTTTTCCTGAGAGTGAAGCCGCTTAAAAAGTCGGAAGATGGTTTCTAGGTGATGCTCTGGAATTCCGATACCATTATCCCGTACATAAAAGACAGGAGGTACTGAACTTTGCTTTTTTGGTTGCAGTAGCCCTGTTGAAATCTCCTCATTCTTATCCAGGTAACCAATCTCAACCCATTTCTTTGCCTTATCGTTGTATTTGAGGGCATTGGCAATGAGATTACTAAAAACTTCGTTAACCAGAACCGAATCACACTCAACTGTGGGCAAAAGTCGGGGAATGCGAATATCTATAAGCTCAGAGTATTGGCGACTGGCGCGAAAGACATCAATCACTTGAGTGAGTAATTCATTGAGATCGGTGGATTGCTTTCGCAGCTCTGCTTTTCCTAACTGCGAGAGCCGCAGCAGAGAATTAATGAGAGTTTCCATCCTTACCGATAAGGAAACTACTGTTTCTAAATACTCAATCCCCTCATCATCCAAAATTTGAGCGTAGTCTTCCAGCAGAATTGTTGAGTAATTGTAGATACCCCGCAAAGGTTCCTTTAAGTCGTGGGAAGCAGCGTAGGCAAAGGAGGCTAGTTCTCGGTTGCTGCGTTCTAATTCTAGGTTGATTTTGGCTAACTCATCTGCCTTAGATAGTACAATACCGACGATCGCATTCCTGAGAGCAAGGGCACAGTCAAGTTCACAGCTTTCCCAAGGTAGCGAAGTTAATCGAACTGTCTCCTGCCATTTTGCAAAGGATTTTCGAGGCCCAAGGCTAACACTGTCATCTGCCTGCTCAACCTGAGTAAATTCATTCGGGTTCCCTGCCCAATCTACCGTTTGGATGACTTCAGGGCGAAACCAAAGAATGTAATAGCGCCGGACTTGAGAAATCCGCAGTAACAACAAGCCACTGGCAGTATTTTTAAATACTATACTCTCTGGGTAAAACTTCGGTAGAGAATCGCTGGAAAATAGGTTGTCGCTAACCTGAGTGTCTGCCCATTCAATTAGGGCACGAACTTGTTCAATATTAGGTGTTGCTCCCACAAGTGTAATTTCATTATCCAGGCAAACTGCTGCTCCAGAGGCACTAACAAGATCGAGCAAGCGAATTTCTGGTTTGATCAGGGCATCGATAAAATTATCTGCTTGGGAAATAGATTCTATGAACTCAGATTGTAGAGCTTGGAGTCTGACTTTATAATCTTGTTCTACTTGACTAACTTTGTGTACTAATTCTAAAGACACAATCCGTCCTAAGAATTCGCATATTTTCCGCACTTCGTAAGACAGATACTTTGAAGTTGCATGGTGACAGGAAATTAATCCCCAAAGTTTTTGTTCTTGAATTAGCGAGATTACCAATAGTGCCGTCACACCCATATTTTGGTGGTATTCAACACAACATGAATCAACACTCCTGAGTATAGACAAGCTTAAGTCGATAGGTTGCTGTGTGATGGGATTTTCAATGGGGACTAGTTTGACTGGTTGGGCATTTATAGTAGGGATAAATCGCAGCATACAACGCGTATATAAATCCCTAGCCGACTTGGGAATATCTGTAGCTGGATAATGAAGCCCTAAATATGGCGATAAATCTTGTCGTTTTGCTTCAGCAATGACTGAACCTGCTCCTTGGTGGTCAAATTGATAGACCATTACCCGATCAAAAGCCGTAATTTGCCGGATTTCTGTTGCTACTAATTGTAAAAATTCTGTCAGATTTGAGGTTTTTTGCATCTGTGCGATCGCCTCACTGACTAAGGCATGAAAGCTTAAGAAACTCACCTCAGATGCAGAATCTGTTGGTTCTAGCTCAAGGATTACAGCATCTTCTGTACGATGAACAATGCAATCGAAGTATCGCTTTTCATTTAAAGTAATTATTGATACTTTATGACTATTGACACTACCAATTTGTTTTTCCCAGCACTGCTTGATCGCTTCAACTTGCCGATGGTCAAGCAAGCAGTTCAGAGATTGACCAAGTAAATCCTGGGTAGTTTTGCCCAAATGGTCTTGGCTATTGTTGCTAACTTGGAGTATCTCTAGCTGGGGATTGACTACCAGTAGTACACCATGAGGTTGGATTGAGCCAGGTATATGAATCGGTTTGCGATCGTGGTTAGTCAAAGAAGCAGTTTGGTCGGGGATGTCTTCAGACCGGCTCATAACTTATTTGATGTAAAGCTTCTTTTTACAATACCGCAATTAAATTTTACATTTATTTAAGTTTCTGCTTTTCCGTTAACGAATGTTTGAGAAAACCCTTTACTCAAATCTTGCACCTGCTTTTCCGTCCGCTAAAAAATTTATTTCATAAAAAATAGCCCCCTTTTCTTAAAAAGGGGGTTGGGGGGGTACCGAACCGTATGCACTTAAAGCGAGGTGCAAGATACGCTTTTAGGCGCTTAAAGTCCCCATATCAGCCTCAATCTGTCATTAACGGCAGTTTATTAGACACCTAAGTAGGCTGCTAGCGCCTCCGAACCACCAATGAGTTGCCCATCGACAAATACTTGGGGGACTGTTGTCGCACCTGTAACTGCCTTTAAAGAGTAGGTAGTTACATCTTTACCTAAGACAATTTCTTCGTAATTCATATTATGCTCTTTAAGCATTGCTTTGGCACGGGCACAGAACGGACAACCTACTTTTGTAAACAGGGAAACCTGTTTGGGTTTAACTGCTTCAGGGTTGATATATCTGAGCATTGTCTCAGCATCAGATACCTTAAAAGGATCGCCTGGTTCTTCCGGCTCAATAAACATATTGTCAACTACACCATCCTTAACCAGCATAGAATAGCGCCATGATCGCTTACCAAAGCCCAAATCTGACTTATCTACTAGCATCCCCATACCTTCAGTAAATTCACCATTACCATCTGGTATTAGGGTAATATTGGTAGCTTCTTGGCTTTTTGCCCATTCATCCATCACAAAGGCATCATTGACGGAAATGCAGATAATATCATCTACGCCATTTTCTTTAAACACGTTCGCCATCTGGTTATAGCCAGGTAAGTGGGTGGAAGAACAAGTCGGAGTAAAAGCACCTGGTAAAGAGAAGACAATTACTGTCTTCCCAGCAAATAAATCATCAGTCGTTACATTCACCCATTGATTGTTCTGACGTGTGCGAAATGTAACATTAGGAACTCTTTGTCCTTTGCGATTAGAAAGCATTACTTAGTCTCCTGGAGTCAATTCTTTGATAGTATGAGGGGATGGTTAGTATAATTGTCAACCAGTGAGCAATTACAGGGAACCCTTTAAGCTTGATCTATAAATGGTGCGATCGCTGCAACAAATTCAGGCGTCGATTCGTATGGTAAAACATTTCGCCCAGGTAATTTAATTCCACGTCCTTGAGGCAAACAAGCGAGGTAGTCAGCTAGGCGTTCATCTGGTGTCTCTTTTTTACCTTCTTGGCTAATACTCGATGCTGTTTCTCCAACAACTACTAATGTTGGTTGATTAATATATGCGATATCGCTACTGTAATTCTGTCGCCAAAACCCAGCTAAAAATGAAAACACTGCATAGCGATTACCAGTATTTTCTGCACCTGCGACCAAAGTATTCAACCATTCTTGATCAACCGTGTCACCTGAAGCAAATAGTTGGCGAGTTGAGAAAGAACGCAAAAATTTTGGAGTGCGTGCATAACGATAAAAACTATAACCCAAAGGCGAATCAAGGAGATTCCAAGTAAGTTTTTGCTGCCATTCTGGGTATTTTTTGGTGATTATAGACCAAGCTGGAGGGCCAGCAAGTACAAGAGAGTGAATTAAATTGTTTTCCTTTTGAACTAATCTGATGGCAACAGGCAATAAAGCACCTTGTACAACTACAACCACAGGTTGTTGTACTACTGTTTGTAAAAAGCAATGCAACTGTTCTGCCCAATCATTAGGAGTGTAAGCTATGTGGGGTATATCACTGTCACCGCAGCCCAACAAATCAGGGTTATAAATTAGATTACGATGCCCTGTTTCATGCCATTCACGGCAAAATCGCTGCCAAAATTTTCTTGATAATCCCACTCCAATTGGATGAATTAATAGCAGAGGAATACCATCAGGTGTTGAAGTAGTCGGTTGAAGAACTTCATAGGCACAACGATAATTAAGCCAGCTATAAAACTGAGTCAAGGAAGTTGTCAAATCGGGTGATTGAGCTACATTAGATGATTGCATATTTCTAAGTTTTGAATCTTTGCTAAAACAGCATATGTGGATGTATTAACTTGTATCCCGTATTCTTAATTTTTTGATTTGATACCCAAGCATTATATGGACGGTTACTTTGGAGAGAAGCATCCCATATAATCTGAGGTAAATTATGTTTTGCTAACACAGTATCAAACAATTCACGACTGCTAAGATGTGCATCATCTACAAGGTTATAAATGCCTTGCAAGTGGTGTTGGCGAGCAAAATCAATGGCACTGACAATATCATCAAGGTGAATCCAATTTGTGAGATCATCACCATTGCCAGGACGAGTTGTGCCAGCGATGCGACCAAATATTTTTATTAGTTCCCTACCAGTCCCATAAATTCCTCCTAAACGTAAGATACAAATGTGGAGATTGGTACTGGAGGCTGATAGCAATATTTCCTCAGTTTCTTTAAGAATTTTGCCATTGTCACTGCTCGGTGCGACTGTTGTTTCTTCATCTACAAATCCACCATTTCTATCACCATAAACAGCATAACTTCCTGTATATATTAATTGCCGTAAGCTAGAAATATCTGGTAAAATTGAAACTAAAGTTTTGGCAGTTTGCAAATAAGCTTCTTCATAGAGATTTGCACCTTTTGCTCCGACACTCAACAGCACTACATCTTGATTTTGTAATACTGCTTTTAGACCCTCTGGGTCATTTCCTTGAGTTACTACGACGTTTTGAGCTACTGCTTTGAGTTCAGGGATACGCCCAGGTGTAGTTGTGGTTGCAGTAACAAAATAACTCATCTTTTGTTGCCAATATTGGGCAACTGCATAACCTACATAGCCACAGCCAATGATTGCAATGTTCATATCTATTTAAGTTTAATTCAATATTCGATTACCTCTATAGGTAATTTAAAATCCCAAGACTCTATATATCAACGGTTTTAAGTTTTTGGATGGTACGTTTATTTTCACTTAACTGTACTACTTCAGAACTCCCTAAATTTATTACAGGAGATTCTTAATTGTGAAGTGTGAATCGTAAATTTTCAATTCTCCTTTTGGGAGTTGACTATTTTACTAATTCACCTTCAATGGTGGCAATTAATTCTGGTGAATATGCCTTGACACTACTCTTAAATCGAGATATTACCTCACCCTGCTTATTGACTAAAAATTTTCAAAGTTCCAAACGACAGACCCTGTTGGCTCAGTTGAGAACTGTTGCCAAGTTTCTCACATTGCAGGTAACGCAAAGTTACTTTCTTAACTTTGTTGACAACACGGGTAATACCGCTACCTTAATATTGATACATTTAGGCAAGTAGGGGGAGCCTTTCTCAATCTCCAGTCCCAATTTTCAAGATAAGCTACTAGCTATAATAGGCATTTGGGTAGATGCCTTATTTATAGTTTGATGCTTAATGGGCAAAGCGATCGCAAATGTTGTGCCCTTACCAACCTCTGACTCACAGCTTAGTTTGCCACCATGTTTTTCTACCACAATCTGGTGGCTAATAGACAACCCTAAACCTGTACCAATTCCTATAGGTTTAGTTGTGAAGAAAGCCTCAAATATTTTCGTTTGATGTTCTTGAGAAATACCTGGGCCGTTATCTGCAATTTTTATCAATACCCAGTTTTCTTCTAAATGTTGTGTGGTAATGACAATCTCTTTAGATGCTTGTAAATCATCTTGTGATTCCAAGGCATCCATGGCGTTAGATAATATATTCATGAATACTTGGTAGAGGGAACCTGCATAACCTTCAATACTTGGTAATTTTTTGTAGTCACGAATAATACTTAAGCCTTTTTTAGTACGGTTGTTGAGAATTAGCAAAGTGCTATCAATACAGGCGTGCAAATCAACTGGATGCAGTTCGGTTTCATCCAAGCGAGAAAAGTTCTTCAAACTCAAGACAATTTCTTTAGCACGAGTAGCCCCTACTTCCATAGATTGCAACAGTTTGGGCAAGTCTTCTCGCAAAAATTCTAGATCAATTTCTTCAGATATATTTTGGATGACATCATCGCTGGCTTTTGCTTCGTAGGCTACCAGCAGGTCTAAAAGATCCCGGAAATAGGCGCTAGTATGTTGGATATTACCGTAGATAAAGTTGACTGGATTATTAATTTCATGGGCTACTCCCGCTAACATCCGCCCAAGGCTAGACATTTTCTCACTCTGAATCAATTGCTGAGAAGCTTCTGCTTTTTGCTCTTCTAAAAGAGTATTTACCCGTTGAATCAGTTGGTTAAATGAGGTTGCTAGTTTCCCTACCTCATCTGTTGTGGTTAAAGGTGCTTGCAAACTAAAGTCAGATTCTTGGGTAACTTTTTCGGCAATATTAGTAACAGCTTCGAGGGGATGAGCAATTGCCCGACTTGTATAGCTTGCCAATAAAATAGCGATCGCCACTGACAGCATTATACTGGCAGAAATAATCTGTTCTCGCAGTCTTTGAGCAGCTTGTACAGCGGCTTCTGCATCTTCTAATTCTTTATAAGACGCCTCAACTACTTCTTCTAATGCATCTGAAGCTTGATGTAACTTGAGGTATAGCGGCCCATTTGTAAACTCTAATAGTTGTTTTTTAAATATAGAAATATTCTCTGACTTCCAAGTAGATGGGTCAATTTGCTGTAGTATTGCTCTTATTTGCTGACTATATGCTTTTGGTACATACGCATAATTTTGGAGAAACTGTCGTAGACCTTCATCATGTTGATCATATTGGTAATTTTTATTAGTGGTGTCAGCCTGAATTTCAGACCATAGCTCGTTGAGTTCAGCAGTATGTTCAAATAAATGCGAGTATTCCTGCTGGAGCAATTTTAAGTCTGTTAATATAATGAGCTTATGCTGGTGAGTCTGTACTTGTAATAGAGTAGTTTCTAAATTGTTAACCAGGCGGACTTCTTTGAATTCCTGTTCTTTTCTTAATAACGCTTGTCGCTGATAATAATCTCCTAAGGTAAATCCAGTTGCTGTTCCTACCACAGCAACACCCATAGCCACTGCATATCCTAAAGCAATTTTTTGACTGATGTTAAGACGACTAAACCGGCGGCTAATCCACCCTTGATGGTTTAATTGCGTTTCAGGCACAAATTCCTGTGAAGTCAGCTTAGAAATCTTAGGAAGTTTAAATAATGCAGTTATATTTCTAACTAGTTGCATATAAATACTCTAATTTTTATCTAAACTTTGTTTCAGCCTGACTTAAATCACATCTTTCACAACCAGTTATATACACGTCATTACAGAAGTATTAAGGGTAGCCTCAAATTTTTAACTTTTGAAAACCCAAGTGTCCCAATCCAGTTTGCTTTAAAAAAATTACATTGCAAATCGTAATAACACGTATTAATGAAAGATGCAATATCCTTTACAAGCATTAAGGAAAAATCATCTTTCTTCTATGCGTGTATTTTATTACTAAAATAATTTAAGGAATAAAGCAGTACAAACAATAACGAACTGGGTGAGGGGCATTATACCATTTCGCTTTGATGTCGCCCCTTCAGCTTACCCACAAGATTGCAAAATGCTTTTTGAAAGCAAGTATATTAGCTTACTCACACCCATTACGGAATGAAGGTAAAATACTAATTATTGATGAACTGCGCCATCAGGCATAATTGCCCCAGCTAAATTAGCCCCAATCAGTTTAACAAGAAGGCGCTCGCCAGAACGCATACGTGCTCCTGTCAAGTCAGCTCCTCGCAGGTCAGCGCCGCTAAGATCCGCACCAATTAAGTTAGCAGAACGTAAATTTGCTTCTCTAAGATCAGCTAAAAGTAGGTTGGCTCTAAACAAATTTGCTTCCGATAAATCTGCCCCTCTAAGAATAACTTTGTGCATAAAAGTATCGCTGAGATTAGCACCACTCAAGTTGGCAAAACTCATGTTTCTACCTGATAAATCTTTGTTGCTCAAGTTTGCCCGGCTAAAATCTTGACCACTCAAATCTGGGTTTTTTGGTGGTGCTTGATGAGTTGTTTGGGGTGGCTTTCTCTGTTGAGGTGGCGGCGAGTGAGTTACAGTTTGATGCTTAACTTTTAAAGACCGCAATCTATCACGAGCTTCATTAATTGCTTTCAGCTTTTCTTGAGCTTTTTGGTGTAAGCGGTGATTCTCTTTGGGAATGCGATCGGGATGCCAAACAAAAACCAAATCTTTATAAGCCTGGTTCACTTCCTCAAGTGTAGCCCCAGGCTCTAATTCCAAGACTCTATAATACCGCTCCAATTCGCTCATAAGATGTTTTAGTGGACAATCAACTTAATTATGAGTAATGCAGCCATCTATCGGCTTAATCATTTATTAAATCTCTGTTACATTCTGCATTTTCAGATTAGATATAATTTGAGATTTTTCAGTACGATTCGCAATATTTTTAGCAACTTAACTAGCTTGCTATCTTAGTTAAGCAGTAATAGCTTTTTACCAAAATCTGACATATTTATATGCTAACTGACGCAGTAGAGCAATTTTATCAGTTCTTAACGATGACAAAAATCACCTGTACAGTGGATTTATTGTATTTATCTACTCCTCTGAAACATTGTCTAAAAATGGTAACAAATAGTTGTATTGCTCAATTGGACAATCAATGGTTACTGATGCCCTTATTTTTGTAGATACAGCTAGATGTACTGCTTGCTGCTGTTGATCCTGCGCCGATGCTCAGATCAACTAAATTTTACTCTCTCAAAATCTGAAACGAAAAGCTAGGTATTTCTGTAGCAACTAGCTAAATGGCGAAGTTGTACAAAGTTATTTTGTTTATTTATATACTCTATCTTCCCATCTCCCCATTTCTCCATCGATTCATCGCTCTAAAATAAGCTGCAACTGGAATCTGATAAATCTCAATAAAAATCCAAAGGATAATTGCTAAATGTAACAAAAAAGTTAATATAGTCCAGATATATGGCAACCACGTAATAGGTTGATGTGAAGTAGGGGGAAAATTATAAGCTACTATACCAATTAAAGTTGTAGGAAGAACTATAAAAGCGATCGCTGCTAACCCATAGCCCCAACCTAGTTCCACACCTTCTAACTGGGCTTCTGTCCAATTAAATCCATTCCAACGCCAAATGAGCGGAGGTTGTCTAGAAGGCATCTTGATTTGCTGTTGTTCTAAGTTGACTGTAAAAATCTCTTGGCAGAAATCACAAGCCATTGCTTCCATCAATGGCATGGGAGTAATCTTACCGACGCGGCAAACTGGGCACGGGTAAGCTCCTTGATGGTCGAAAGATGTAGCTAAGATTTGAGAACGAGGCATCATAAGACTTAGTGGCACTGATATATTGATTGGGTTACGGCAAAATTGGGGAAAATCATGAATTAACAATTTTTTTAGCGTTTTTTATTCCCATTAACCTCTACCCAAAAGTACTTGTAAGTTCACATAAATCTGATGGTATAAATCGGGTAAAAGCCTTAACAGGCGCAATAGTACTGAGTTTAACCCTTTTTTGAATGTTGCGGGGGTATTGACGCGACCAACTGTGTCTGTTATTGTGACTTTTATAGTCAGGCGTATATTAAATTTACAGCTGAGTGCCCTACAAATGACCAGCAGCAAATCCTACTTTTATTTTTGGTTTAAGGCGGTTCACCGGGAGTGAATTAAGTTTCCACATGGAAACCGCCCGGTGAACCGCAGAGCAAACTCTGCGGTTTTTGTTTTTTCAGGAGAATTCCATCGTCATGACCTATTTTCATAGTTGGTTTTACGGCTTTTACTTTTGGCCCAGAGCAAGTTCCGGGTAAATAGCGTCATGCCGATAAATTGCAAAGCGCCCGCCCGGAACTCATAACGAGATTCCGGGCTTTTTGTTGTCAAGCCCTCAAATCCCCCCCCTACAAGGAAAAACTGATCATGATTAATGCCAAACTCGCCTCCCAATCTCATCCTCACCACCAAACAGTTATCAAACTTTCAGAAACAGTTGCTTTCGGCGGCGAAGAACTAGTAATTATTGGTGGCCCTTGCACAGTTGAAAGCTTAGGACAAATGGAGACAGTTGCCCAAAAGTTGTCTGCTGCACCCGTGCAGGCATTACGTGGCGGCGTTTACAAACCCCGTACCTCTCCCTACGCTTTCCAGGGGATGGGAGAGGAAGGGCTGGAAATATTAGCAGCGGTGCGATCGCGCTACAATATCCCCGTCGTTACTGAAGTTATGTCAATTTCCCAAATTGAAGCAGTCGCCGCCCACGCTGATATGCTTCAAATTGGTAGCCGCAATATGCAAAACTTCGACTTGCTCAAAGCTTTAGGAGAAGCTAAAAAGCCGATATTACTCAAGCGTGGCTTGGCAGCAACAATTGAAGAATTCGTCATGGCTGCGGAATATATTTTGAGTCACGGCAATCCTCATGTGGTGTTGTGTGAAAGAGGTATCCGCAGCTTCGATAATTACACTCGCAACGTGCTGGATTTAGGAGCAGTGGCAGCTCTCAAGCAGATTACTCACTTACCTGTGATTGTAGATCCATCCCATGCTGTAGGTAAACGAGAGTTAGTAGCACCTATGGCTAGGGCTGCTGTTGCTTGTGGGGCAGATGGATTAATTATTGAATGTCACCCAGAACCAGAAAAATCAGTTTCCGATGCCCGTCAAGCACTGTCTTTAGAAGATATGGTGAATTTGGTTGATAGTCTCAAGCCTGTAGCAGCAGCAGTTGGGCGAAATATCTTAGAAGCGGGGGTGGGTTTAAAATCTACCCCTATTTTGTGTGCTGCTTGAATTCTAGTAGAGATCCATATCTGAAAAATTAATTGTGAGGCTGGATGTAAAGGTGTAAGGGAATGGGAGTGTAAGGCTTTTAAATGCCATTCTCCCTATACTCTCACACGCTACCCGCCCAACAATTTTTTGTTTTCATGCGTAGTTCTTAATATTCAGGATATATACTTATACTTAAGTAATTATTTAGACGTTTTTTGGTTTTTCTAAGTAATAACCCGCATTTTTATTGAAAGATATCGGTTGCATTTAAAATTTTTTCTATATAAATAAAATTTTTATACAACTCAAATAATTATCTGTAAGAGCGATCACCACTGCCAAATGTAGCACTAAATACATTTTTTCGGCATTTTTTGGTCTTTAATACGAGATAACTACCAAAAAAATCTCTCTTTGGTTTTAAGTGCAATATATCTTTAGACATATTTTTTTGATGTATAATTAGTTTCATCTTAATCAACGATTAATTTCTAAAAAGTTTTAATAGGAATTAAAAGCCACACTACTTTTAGATTAGTGGCGTTATTTTCTCTGATGGCAAACAATTCAATTGTTTGTCTAATTTAAGGTGGATTTATACAGTACGTAAGTTCTAAGTATTTGGATAGACTTACAGACGATGCATTAATCCACATTTTTCCCCGTTACTAAAACCGCTTCAGGTGGAAAGCCAAAGGATGAAATACTGGATCAAGAAATTAGCAATCTATACATTATTACTGTATAACTTATTACTATGTAATAATTATGCCGGAGCCAACGAACTTCCAAATCTTCCAAATATTTATGTGCAGCAATTAGATGCACTCCCAGTAGTTGAAAACTTAGCAAGTGCTGAGAATTATTTTGGGGAAGCTAGAAAGGAAGATTGGCGACGATTTCGTGAGCTAATCAAAGGAACAGATAAACTAGAGGGATTGTTCACGCTTTATCACAGCCAAGACTCCGGCAAAATTTACTTGGAACTTGAGCCAGAGCAGCTAAATAAAAACTACTTAGCTACAGTGACATTAGAATCGGGCCTGGGGGAAAGTGGGATTTATAGTGGATTACCGCTTTCTGATTTCCTGTTTTACTTCCGGCGGGTAAATAATAATTTGCATTTTGTTGTGCGTAATGTTAAATTCCGTACAGAAACAAGTGAACCAGAACAGCGATCGCTTGCTCGTTCATTTAGCGACTCAGTTCTGTATTCACTGGAAATAGACAGTATTGATCCACACAATAAAAATATTCTGATTAATCTAGATAACCTGTTAATGCAGGATTTTCCGGGATTAACTCCTATATTAAAATACTCTTTGCAAGCTGATTACCACCTGGAAGCAAGCAAGTCATATTTTAGTGATGTTAACAGTTTCCCAGAAAACGTAGAGATTGATTCGATTTACGGTTTTTCATCATCAGAAGGAGCGAATTTAGTCACCTTACCTGATAGCAGAGCGCTTACCCTAAAGGTACACTACAGTTTTTCCCAACTGAGAGAAAACAACGGTTATATTCCTAGACTTGCTGATGATAGAGTGGGATATTTTATTACTGCCTTTCAAGATTTTTCTCACAATAACGCTCAAGAATCATTTGTACGTTACATCAATCGTTGGCATCTGGAACCATCCGACCCTAACGCACCCTTATCTCCAGCCAAAAAGCCAATTGTGTTTTGGATTGAAAATGCTGTGCCCTTAGAGTACCGCGGCGCAGTTAGTGAAGGCGTTCTGATGTGGAATAAAGCATTTGAAAAAGCAGGATTTCTAAATGCTATTGAAGTGCGACAAATGCCAGATGATGCTGATTGGCAACCGGCTGATGTGCGCTACAACACTATTCGCTGGTTCAATTCTCTGGATGCAGGTTTTGCCAGAGGGCCAATGCGCGTTAACCCGTTTACTGGGGAAATATTGGATGCAGATATTATTGTAGATGCCAATATGGTGCGCTCAATTCAGCATGAGTATCGCGCACTGATGGATGCAAATTCATCTTTGAACAGAAATCCGTGTCAAGAAAAGGCAAAAAGTAATAATTTCGTCCTTCTACCTTCTTCTGATCTCTGCTATGGCGAACAGTCTTTAAATGAAGCAGCTATGGGGGCCCTGGCGTTATCAGTTTTGCAAAACGCTACACCAGGTAGTGAAGCGATGAAAAAGTATGTGCATCAATATTTGCGTTCTGTCATTGCTCATGAAGTTGGACACACTCTCGGTTTGCGCCACAACTTTCATGGCAGCACCATGTTAGCGCCCCAAGAATTAAATAACACTGAAATTACTCACACTAAAGGTTTAGCGGGTTCGGTAATGGATTATCTACCTGTGAATATGGCTCCGCAGGGAGTACAACAAGGTGATTATTTCCCAGAGGTTGTTGGGCCATATGACGAATGGGCAATTGAGTATGGCTATAAAATCAACCCTCAAGCAGTACTTGAAGCAATTATTCCAGAAGCAGAAAAAAGTTTTTTGGAACAAATTGCTTTGGTGTCACCGCAACCAGAGTTATCTTACGCAACGGATGAAGATATCTGGGACGTTAATCCTTTGGCAAATGTCTGGGACATGAGTAACGACGTGTTGGTTTATTCCCAGTGGCAAATGGATAATGCCCGCGTGATGTGGCAGCGCCTTGATAAGCATTATTTGTCACCAGGAGAAAGTTATAGCAACCTGCGCGTCTTATTCAACAGAGTACTTAAATACTATTTTCGTAATGCCACCTTGCTTTGTGAATACATTGGTGGGCAATCGTTTCAACGTCTCCATGCTAGTAAACTCGGGACTGGGGATCGGGGATCGGGGATTGGGGATTTGGACAAATCAAGTGGGTTACAAACCACATTAGATTCGCTTAAGAATTCTTTCCCAGTACCCAGTACCCAGTACCCAGCCCCAGAGCAGCGTTCCTCGTTGCGACTTAGTGATGATACCTCCTGGGCATTTGTACCAGTTTCACTACAAAAGCAACGTCAGGTGTTGACAAAGCTGCAAGAATATGTATTTACTGAGGATGCTTTTAGTTTCTCACCCCAATTGCTGAATCAGCTAGCACCGTCGCGCTGGCAACACTGGGGTAGTCCTGTACCTAATAACCGCCTTGATTATCCTATTCACGAACGTATTCTAGGGTTCCAAAGTGGGGTGCTACGATCGCTACTAGACAGCGATCGCCTGAATCGTCTACGAGATATAGAATTAAAAACACAGCCAGGAGAAGCACTCTCCATACCAGAGCTGTTCGACACTCTGCAAAAAGGTATTTGGACAGAAGTTTTAGCCCCAGAACCAAAGCCAATTTCTAGTATTCGTCGTTCATTGCAACGGGAACATCTCAATATTTTGCTAGAAATGGTGCTGGGTACTGCTGAAGCGCCTGAAGATGGTCGAACACTCGCTTGGTATGAATTGCGCCAACTACAAAAAGCCATTGATATCAGGCTTAAACAACTCAATGAAAACCTTGATGTTTACACACTAGCCCACTTAGAAGTTTCTGGCGATCGCATCACTAAAGCATTAAATGCACAGTTGCTCTCTAAATAAAACACTCGTTGACGATGGGATATTAACGAACACTCTTAAAGCGAGGAAACGACTTAAATATTACAACTCCTCCAATCAACATAAAAGTTGATCCTAAGCCAGTAAATATAACTGGAAGTAACCATAGATAGCTCCAAGAGTTAATCTTGGCAGAATCTGGTTTTTGAGGGCTGTATAAGACCTCTACTTGCTGACCTTTAGTAAATCCTGGTGGGTTGCTACCTGTATCCGATTCAAATACCTTTGTTTCTCCTGATTGTGTAGAGAATTTCACCACTGGATAGTAAACAGAAGAGGAGCGACCTTTACTATCAGTTGATGAACGTTGCACCAAATTAATGATTGTCCCTTGTGCTGGTATTGCCGTAGCAACAAAGGAATGAGTATTCAATCCAATCATAATACCTGTGACAGCAAATATACTGCCTATACCACCAAATACTGAACCAAACAGCCGCATAAATTTACTATCTTCATTCATATTGATAATCTTGATAACTCAGACAGAAACTTAATCAAAATTGCTGCAAACTTCGATTGCCACAAAATTTGATTGCTCAATACTTTATAATTCCCATTACAAAAGAAGGATTTCGTAAAAAGTTGTTTTTTTGGATAATTTGGGTTTATCTGCGTAATTACTCAGCTTTAAACACTGATACCAAATTGTAATCAAAAGTAGCAACTGTCATTGCGAGCGAAACAAAGTGGAGCGAAGCAATCTCCCTTAACGAAAGATTACTACAACAGAACGCAACTTGGTATGAAGAGCGATCGCCTGTTGGTCATGAGCAAAAATTCAGGCGATCGCTGTAAAATATTACTGGATTAGAAAAAAGAAACGTATTTTATTATACTGCTACCATTTCAAGTTCTGTCTTAGATAGAGTACCAAAAAAGTCGTAATGATCGAGCGCTTCCATAATTCCCCAGGCATACTGCCCTTGGGCAAAGTAAACTTGTGGATAGGCACGTAACTTTTCAATTTCTTGGCTGTAATTGCCAACAACCACACCCAACGTATTACCAGCTAGCATCGATTCATCATTACCCGATGCACCAGCCACTAAAAACCGTTTGATTGGTAACCCCCACTTCAAAGCACAATAACGAATAGCATCTCCTTTTGAAGCCCGGATAGGTAGCAGGTCAAGATACATATTGTGGCTATAAATACCTTTGACATGGAGGCGATGCTGTCGCAAATGACGCATGATTTCTTGGAAGCCGATGGATTTTTCTTGATCGATAAAGTAGCTAATCTTGAACTTCCCTTGGGCTTCTGGGGGTTGCAGCATCACTCCTGGTAGTTCCGCCATTGCTTGACGAATTTCCTCTGCTTGCCAACGATAGCTGATGTGTCTTTGCCAATTCATATCTGCAACTACTTGAGGGCCATAGTAGATTTCGCTACCTGTTGATACAATCAGCAAATCTGGCATTGGGAACCGATATTCTTCCAACATTTCTAAAGAAGTTTCTAGGTTGCGTCCGGTCGCAATCCCCACTCCAGTAGTATGGGCTTCATTATGCAGACGCTCGATTAACTTTTGCAGTGCAGTCTGGTCACCTAATAAAGTGTTATCGATTTCGCAAACAAGAAAACGATCTGCGGTTGGTAAGCGGTTTTTATCGGGTATGTTCCAATCAGGTTGTTTGGTTGCTAACGCTTGCCGCAGGGGACTGAGCATAGATTGGACTCTTCGTTGTGGCAATTGACGCACTTGTTCGAGATAGTGTTCTATGTGAGTATCCCAAGAGAAATTTGCCCGGACTCTATTCAAACCATTGCTAGACCAACCTTGCCATTTTTCGGTATCGGTCAACGCCGTTCGCAGAGCATCTTGGATCTGTTTAATATCGAAAGGATCAATTAGCAGACCATTGTCGCAAGCTGCCAGTATATCTCGCGGCCCACCATCGGATGTGGCGATAATTGGTACACCGCAGGCTGTAGCTTCGATTAAAGTCAAACCAAATGGCTCGGTTAATGCCGGATTGATAAAGACTCCCCGTGTTTTTGCAATCAGTCGATACAGTTCGGGTACTTCATCGGCGCTGTGGTGTTTGGGATAAGCGATATGCCCGTAGAGGTCGTAGCGGTCTATTAACTGAAAAATTTCGGTGAGTACCTGACGCGGCCCCGATTCCATCGTCGTGATGTCATCTCGGTTCCCCAACACTAGGACTAAGTTCGCTAGATGACGCAGATGTGGATCTTCACCAAAAGCCTTGACGAGAGTGCCGACATTCTTACGCATTGCTGGCCGAGAAATCGCCATAATAATTGGCTTTTGAGGATCTTTGAGAAATCGCTGTAATTCCTCATAGATGGGTGGTTCCTGCCAATTTTTAGGAACTGGGTAAAAGCGCTCAAGTACTACGCCTGGAGGAATCACAACCATCCGTTGCGGTTGATAGTGATCGTACATTCCGTACTGCTGCGTTACTTCTTGATTGGTACTGGCAATAATTAACGATGCACTAGCAAGCGTGGTTTCTTCAGCTTCAATTCTTGTTGTGATATGGAAATTATTTTCGATGGTTTCTGGTTTGGTTCCCTGTTCTAATAGTCGTATTTGCTTCACACGTCCGAGGGAGTGACCAGTATGTACAAGCGGAATACCTAACCAACCAGCAACTCGACAACCCACATATCCAGCATCAGCGTAATGCGTATGAATTACATGAGGTAATTTTCCGATTTGGCGCAGATGCCTGAGTAACTCATCTGCAAAGTTATCCAAATGCGGCCAGAGAACTTCTTTGCGGAGATAACGACGGGGGCCGCAGTTAAGGCGAATAATTCGAGCTTTGTCAGACAGGACTTCTACGGGTTGGGCGTAGTCGGGGCTAACTTTGGGATCGTTGACTAAACGAGTAACCAAATCTACGCGTTCTACTTGTGGGTTTTCAGCTAAGGCTTGAGCGAGTTCTAGCACATATTTTATTTGTCCGCCTGTATCAGCATCTCGTCCTAATTCTAGATTGTGTCCCCGAATTAACCCATGAACGCTGACTATTAGAATATACAGGCCTGAGCTATTTGACATTGTGCATTCCTCTATGTGACTGCATTACAGCCTAGGTACAGCATCTAATAAAGATGGCTGTTGACCGCTACAGGTAAATCAAAAATCTATACGAATCTTTGCAGATTATAAAACAGATTATCCATTACTAAGGCGATCGCTCTAGCTAGCTGAAGCTAGAGTTCAAAAGTAGAATTCATATCAATTCTTAATTCATAATTAAGAAGCGTCAGGTTTCATCTTGGTTTCTGGGTTTGCATCTGCCGCCTGATTTTGAAGAATTGGTATTATTGTCAATGAAATTTTTGTCAGCAAACGATGACTAATTTTTTTGCATACATAAAAATTAGATAGGCTCTTGCCTATCCCACAAGAAGAAATTCAAAGAATAATTTATGGCTTACGCTCAAAAGTTGGATTCCTGTCCCAGGCGATGCCTTCTCTTCGAGACGCTACGCGAACGACAAACGCACTTCTCTAGTTTCTAGCATGATGATTCCACGTGAAAAGCAGTCTTTAAAACGAAAGTTTTTTTATTTTTTATATAAATCGGTTTAACGTTCCCGTTCAGTAACGGCAGATTTCCTTCAAATCAGCATCAGTAAGTAACCTTATACCGTCCGCTGGCAACAGGGTTGTTATGCCGCCTCAACTTGAACTATATAGAGCGGTTTCTCCATTCATGTAGTTTGCTCCAGATCTTCGTAGATATACTGGGGATGGCTTGAATCTTGCTGCTAAAGCAAGTTTAACTATTGTCAATGATAGTGGTTACCTGTATGGATAGATTTGAAAATATATCGGTAAGGGGTTTTCGCCGTCTTCGGCAAGTCGATATTGAGATGAGAAATCTGATTGTTATGATTGGTGCGAATGGGGCAGGAAAAACCTCTTTCTTAGATGTTCTTTCAACACTAGCTGCTTCAGCCAATGGCAAGCTACAAGAGACATTGCAGTTTAAAGGTGGTTTAAACGAAATTTTGACTAGAGGCAAAGCGCAGGAACTCGAAATCGCAGTTTCAATGAAAGTGCCAGAAGAAGAACCTTTGAAATATGGTTTAACATTGTCTCCTAAAGGCTTATCTTATGAAATCAAAAATGAAACTTTAACACAGCAAAGAAATCCAAGTAAACCTGAGCCATTTAAGTACATTGAATCGCATAGATTAGACATTAAATATTTTCAGGAAGGTAGCGGGCTTTTAAGACCAAACTGGGAACATAATTATCTAGAAACATCGCTTTCCCAAGTTCCTAAGATGTATCGCGAGCCTGAAAACTTGAGAAAAATCCTTGCTTCTTGTACTTATTACGGGGCACTTGATGTTTCAGAGAAAAGCCCAATTCGTTTACCTCAAGCAATGCGTCCTGCAAAGCTGCCTGGTGCAAGTGGTGAAGATTTAGTTTCCTGCCTCTATGATCTTCGGGAAACTGATAGAGATCGCTTTGAAATGCTTGAAGATGTTATTTCTACAGCATTTCCAGATTTTGAGCGGTTAAACTTTCCACCAGTTGCCGCAGGAACTATCTCCATGACTTGGACAGATAGAAATTTCTCTGGGCCAATGTATGTGCATGAGCTATCAGAGGGAACACTGCGCTTCCTTTGGTTAGTTACTCTTCTGCAAAGCCAAAGCTTAACAACAATCACTCTGCTAGATGAGCCAGAAGTCAGTTTACATCCCGAACTTTTGAGACATTTAGTATATTTAATGAGAGAAGCTTCAAAACACACACAGCTTATAGTAGCAACGCATTCAGACCGACTGATTAGTTTTCTTGAACCAAAAGAGGTTCTAATTTGCGATTTGGAAGAAGGTGAAGCAAGGATGACTTGGGCTGATACGCTTGATCTGGATAAGTGGTTGGTAGATTACAGCCTTGATCAAGTTTGGGCAATGAATTTGATGGGTGGTCGTCCATGAACATTGCTATTTTGGTTGAAGGGGCTACCGAGGTAGCTTTTAGAGAAAAATTGCGTGAGTTTCTCCAAACTCGTTTAGGGCAAAAAATGCCAAGGCTCAAGTTTATTCCGCAAAATGGTCGAATTCCTAAAGAAGAAAAACTCAGGCGTGTAGTTGAAAATTTACTGACTGGCAATAGTGCTTATGATGCTGTAATTGCACTCACAGACGTTTATACAGGAATTAAGGATTTTCAAGATGCGGCTGATGCTAAAGCCCAAATGATGAATTGGGTTGGTAACAACCCCAAATTTTATCCACACACAGCACTGCATGACTTTGAAGCATGGCTTCTTCCATACTGGAAAACTATCCAATCCTTAGCAAAACATAATCGCTCTGCTCCTAGTGGTTTTCCGGAGACGGTGAATCACCAAAAACCTCCTTCCTACTGGATTAAGGAGATTTTCAAATCAGGAGGACGCCAAGACTATAATAAGCCTATTCATGGGGCAAAAATTTTGAAGGACAACGATCTGATGATTGCTATTCAGTCCTGTCCAGAACTAAAAGCTTTTGTAAATCGGATCATCTCTCTTTGCGATGAAGATCAAAAAATCCCTTAATTCTCAAGGTGCGGAGTAATGAGCAAATTTCATGTCTACTTCAGCAAAACCAAAAATTTAGTGCATCTACATAAAGAATTGGTATTAAATGTATAAAAATGGGATAGGCAACTTGCCCATCCCAGTAAAAAATTAAGTTATATCTGCAACCCTAAATTCTTAGGGTGAACTTTAGGTTCCAGAAGTCCAAGAATTGATGTACTCAATTTGGTCTGCTGTTAGGGTATCAATCTTAATTCCCAATGCTTGCAATTTCAGGCGGGCAATTTCTTGATCCACTTCTGTAGGAATTGAGTGCAAACCAGGTTCAAGCTTACCTTTATTCTTCACTAGGTATTCACAAGCCAAAGCTTGGTTAGCAAAGCTCATATCCATCACTGCACTAGGATGTCCTTCCGCAGCGGCGAGGTTGATCAAGCGTCCTTCGCCTAAAACAATCACTGATTTGCCACTTGGCAATCGATACTCTTCAGTAAAAGGACGTACTTGCTTAACTTCTTTAGCTTGAGCAGCTAAGTATTTCAAGTCAAGTTCAATATCAAAGTGACCGGAGTTACAAACGATCGCGCCGTCTTTCATCACATCGAAATGTTCAGCGCGAATCACGTGTTTGTTACCAGTGACTGTAATAAATAAATCACCTTGAGCAGCTGCTTCTGCCATTGGCAGCACACGGAAACCATCCATTACAGCTTCAATTGCCTTGATCGGGTCGATTTCGGTAACAATTACATTACCGCCAAGACCACGGGCGCGGAGTGCTGTACCTTTACCACACCAGCCATAACCAACAACGACAATGGTTTTACCAGCCAGCAGGATATTTGTAGCGCGGATAATGCCATCGAGGGTTGATTGCCCAGTACCATAGCGATTATCAAAGAAGTGCTTGGTGTCCGCATCGTTGACGTTGACTGCGGGGAAGGTGAGAACGCCATCTTTGAACATGGCGCGTAGCCGAACAATTCCGGTTGTGGTTTCTTCGGTAGTGCCAATCAAATCGGCAATTTGATGTTGACGTTGTTGAACTAGGGTCGCAACCACATCGCTACCATCATCAATAATGATGTTGGGGCGGTGGTCAAGAGCAATTTGGACGTGGCGGTTATAAGTTTCGTTATCTTCGCCTTTTTGCGCGAAAACGGGTATTTCATGATCGACAACGAGGCTAGCAGCTACGTCATCTTGAGTTGATAGGGGATTGCTGGCAATCAAAATCGCATCTGCACCACCAGCTTTGAGCGCGATGGCTAGATGTGCTGTTTCGGTTGTGACATGGGCACAAGCCACTAGACGCAGCCCAGCAAAGGGTTTTTCTTGGGCAAAGCGATCGCGGATTTGCCGCAATACTGGCATCTCGCGTCCAGCCCATTCAATACGCTGTCTTCCCAAGGGAGCTAGGGCGAGGTCTTTAACCTCGTGCTTTAATCGGGGAGAAGTTGCGGTCATCAAGAATTTCCTCAAAAAAGTCAAAAAAGGTACGTAAGACTTACGTACTTTACTAGATTATTCCACGACTAGCAATTTTTGGTTGTAATCTCTAGCCAATGGTTCTTTGAACTAGCTTGGCGTTTGATCATGGTAATGTCAACGTCACGCTGCCTTCTTTGTTTTAATTTATTTTTTATCAAAGTAATATCAAAAAATTCTTTAATTATTGCCATTTAGCAATTAATGTGTTTTGCATCTATCTAAAGATATAAAAAACGCAAAAGGCCAAAAATATATCATCTGAAGGGAGAGACTAAACTTTAGATAGGTACATTTACCCAAAATTATTTTGCAGGATGGCTGGAGAAGTACCCAACATTAAATTTTACTCAAGGAGGTGTTTGAGTGCGCTTTCAATTTTTGGCGATGTCTATCAACAAGCCGTTGCACGTTTTCGCAAAGCAGACCCTACAGCCAGAAGCTTCTAAGCAAGCTCGTAACTCGCCTTTGAGTTGCAGTGTAATTGGGGCGATTGCCTTTGGCAGCGTGCTTCGCGCGATCGCAAGTTCAATGGTGATAGGCGTTGTATCTATACCAAAAACTACAGCCCAGATGCCCTTATTACCTAACATGCAAGCTCCAAGCAATGTGAGTAATGAGTCAGATAATAGAATTGTTTCTGGCTGGATTTATTTAGATGGTCGTCAGCTATTTCAGATAACAGCAACCAGAAGTAATATTTCTGAACGTTTAGAAAACATCCATCAGAATTTGGCTCAAATTCGCCGAAATTACCTTCAGTCACCACAAACAAAAGTCAACGTGCAAATTCGGCCGTTAAACGGATTACCAGTAATTGAGGTCAACGGCAGATACCTGATGACTGTCACTTCTGAAGATGCCAGACTGCAACAGGTAGATCCTTTCACATTAGCAAATCAAATTAAAGACGAATTACAGAAAGCCTTGCCAAGGGCAAAGCAAGAGCGGGAAGCTGAGTTTTTAATCGACCAAGGTAAAATAGCTGCTGGTATTGGATTGGTAATAATAGCCACGAGTTGGGGAGTATATTGCTGGCAGCGTCGTTCAAAACACGATTCAATACATCCGATTCCATCAACTTCGCAAAAAGCTCAACCAATTACAACTCAACTAAATCAACAACAACATCGGCATTTACAAGAAGCCAAAAAACGGCTATTTCAGCTAACTCAAGCTGGAATTTGGGGAACTGGAACGTTCATCATCTTGGGTTTATTTCCCTACACGCGAGTATTGCAGGTAGCAATTATCTCAGCTGCCCAAGTTCCTTTGAGATTGGGTGTTGTGGCATTGGGAACTTATGTAGTTATTCGACTCAGCTATGCTCTGATTGACCGCTTTACCTCCACTTTGATCAGCAGTGGTGCTTTATTTAAATCAGAAACTTCTGAACGTTTGCAACTACGAGTTTCTACGTTTTCTGGTGTGACTAAAAGTATTGTCACTGTTGTCTGGATAGGAGTTGGGATCTTGCTGTCCCTGGTCTCCTTGGGTATAGATATTATTCCTTTGTTGGCTGGTGCTGGTTTAGTTGGTGTTGCCGTTTCTCTAGCCTCGCAAAACTTAATTAAAGATGCGATTAATGGTTTTCTAATTATCCTCGAAGATCAGTACGCGCTTGGCGATGTGATTAATGTAGGAGATGTGGGGGGTTTAGTAGAAAATCTCAATTTGCGGATGACCCAAGTTCGAGATGCAGAAGGGCGCTTAATCACAATTCCCAATAGTGAAATCAAAATTGTTGCTAATCTTTCTAGCCGGTGGTCTAGAGCCGATTTAACGATTCCTGTTGATTACCAAGCCAATGTTGACGAGGCCATAAAATTGATTGGCGCTGTTGCCTTGGAGATGGATGAAGATTCACAATGGCAACAACAAATTCTGGAAACACCTAAAGTTTTAGGAGTCGATAACTTTGGCGATCGCGGTTTAATTATTCGTGTTTGGATTAAAACACAGCCTCTCAAACAATGGGATGTGGCGCGAGAATATCGCCGTCGTCTAAAAATCGCCTTTGACCAAGCCGGAATTACGATTCCTGTACCTCAACAAGCAATTTGGGTTAATGATGTCCAATTGCTGCACTCTCAGATGGATGGCAAAGCTAATTAGTATGGGGATTGGGCATAGGGCATAGGGTACTGGGTAATAAACCACAGATAAACGCCGATTCAGACCGATATTTATCTGTGTGCATCTGTGTTTATCTGTGGTTCTACATACAACACACAGATATAAATGCTTTACAAGCCATGCTGCTTAAACCATGCCTTCAAGCGCCGCCAACCATCTTTAGCCTCTTTTTCACGGTAAGAGGGGCGATAATCAGCAAAAAAAGCGTGGGGTGCATCAGGGTAGACGACGATTTCAGATTTACTGCTGCTGGACTTTAAACGATCGCGCATCTGTTCTACAGTATCGAGGGGAATACCCGTATCCTTGCCGCCATAAAGTCCGAGAACGGGAACGTTTAATGTAGATGCAATATTGATGGGATGCTGGGGTGTCAGTTCAGTGACATCGCCTACTAATCGTCCATACCATGCCACGCCTGCTTTGACTTGAGGATTGTGTGCTGCGTACAGCCAGGTAATACGACCACCCCAGCAGAAACCCGTAATTCCTAACCTATTGGCATTTCCCTTAGCTGATTTCACAGCCCAAGCGGTTGTAGCGTCAAGATCGGATAGTACCTGAGCATCTGGCACTTTGGCTACTATTGGGCGAATTTCTTCTATATTGCTTAATTTTGAGACATCACCCTGACGCACGAATAGTTCTGGAGCGATCGCCACGTACCCCAACTTGGCAAAACGACGGCAGATATCTTGAAGATGCTCATGTACGCCAAAAATTTCTTGAATCACCAAGACAATCGGAAAATCTGCACCTTTTGCAGGCATTGCTCTATAAGCAGGAATTTCACCATCTGCAACAGGAATCTTTACCGCACCAGCTACCAACCCCTTAGCATCAGTGGTGATGACTTTGGCAGATACGGGTTGCACGGCGAGGGCAAAACCCGTAGCAATAGTGGCAGATGTGATAAATTGGCGGCGCGTTATTTCTTTCATGATCTTGACCTCGATCTATCCGTCCTTGATCTTACGTTGGGAAGCCGCCCTACTATGGACAAAAGTTATATGTATCAGTTGGTCAATGTAATTGATTGATAGTGCTAGCTTTACTTAAACTTGATTTGATCTGCTTCTAGGTAGACGATTTGGTTTTTAAGTCCTTGAGCTTCAGTAGCAGTTAAACCCTTCCATTGCTTTTGAGCTTGTTCTACACTTGGCGCTGGTTTGAGTACACCTACTAGATCTAGCGTCTGTCCTGGTTTGACAACAACTTTCTTTTCAGCAGTTCCGGCGTCTAAATTGGGAGCTAAAACTACAAACACTCGTTGAGTATTATTTGCACCAACCCAGAAAGTGCGATCGCCTACTACGCTTTGAACTTTTGCGTTTGTCAACTGCACTCCTCTATTTATAAGCGATTGTCTATTTGCAGTAGTATTAATGATTGCTAAATCACTTATTGGTGCAGTAGGAACTACAACAGTTGTTGCTTGCGGAGTAGGGCTGATGATAACGGTAGTTGTTGGTTGCGGTGTAGCAGTAACAGTTACGGTAACCGTTGGTTGTGGCGTGGGAACGACAACAACATCAGGTTGTTCTGCTGTTGGGGCACAAGCACTAAGGCTACCTGCGAATAGTGCTAGAACTGTTGCTTTACTCAACCATGATTTTTTACTTACTAAATCGCTGTTACTTTGCATAATAATCCAACCGTACTTGTGACTATGTATTTAACTATTAAGTAAGTTAATAGTAATTTTATTTGATTATTAAAAATTACCTGAATAGGCTTAGTCTAAATAATTAGAAGACGATTTTGCTTCTATCTAATGGAATAGTAAATTTATCCATTATACTTTTCCATAGAAATGTCCTTGCGATCGCCTTTGGCGCTGCGCTCTGCACAATCGCAGCCTTGAGTACAAACACTGCAAGTTAGAACCGTACAGCATAAAAATAGATAAACAAACTGAAAATAGTATCGAACTTTGTTATTTAAATGCTTTTTTCAAAGGATATTTTTAAACCTTCAAATCATTTAAAAATTTTTTACTCCTCAGCAAACTATCTTTTGCTGAAATACCTAAATTACTCAAAGTGCGATCGCTTTTGGTACAAATTTTTCAAGAGAAAAGCCTTTGTTTAACCATCTTAAGTACAAATGTACTATAATAGATAGTATAACGCCTCAAAGCCTGGTTAAGCGCAAAATGGCTCTGTGGCAGCTTTCTGGAAGATTGATTTAACGGTTAGTTTTATGATCAAGCACTACATTCTCAACCTCAATCCAACTGCCAAGCATGAATGGGATCGGTGTATCTTACGTGATCCGCTAACTGCGAAACGTCCAGATATTGCCAAGTTAGTTGCAGAAGCGGTTGGTGCTGATACAGGCAGTTATTTGGTGAGTGTGAATATCGAAGTTCAAGTATTGGAGCAAGCTGCTGTACCGCAAGCCGAACAACTATCGCTGTCTTTTCCAGAAGTGGCTGTACAGTCTCAATTCAGGGAAGTGGCGTAGTTAAAAAGACAAACGAGCAATTACTTGAAAATGCCAAATTTTGATTTTTTTTGCTCCTCATCTTCAACCATTATAACTGATTTAAATTGTCAAAATTTTTGCTGAGGAAGATTTGATGATCCAACTGAGTCATTATCCAGCTGCAATTACACAAGCTGCCCAACGGGTGAATGAATTAGACTCTCAGTTGATGGCAGTTCAGCAGCAAATTAACCGATTTGAAGGAAATGCCGATCGTGTCGCTGCTTTTGATATGGATTTAAAAAACGATGCTCAACGCAAGGCTCGTCGTTTTGAAGTCCTACTAGTAAATCAGGAATATCAAAAGGCGATGGATATGCTGCTTCAATTAACTGCTGACAAAGCGAATGCGATCGCTCATTTAGAATATCTGCGTAATCAGTTTAGTGTAGCTAAATTAGAAGCGCGATTAGCTATTGCCCAACAACTGACTGATTTTGAATCTCGTGAATTAGTAGGTTTGTAGTTATATCAGCAATCTCCCAGGCTTGATACTGGATTTATCCAAATTATGCCTGGGCTAAAAACACATGAAGTTTTTAGCAATATTTAATTGCTATAGCAATCCCAGATGGGTTACGAAAATTGCTTTTTTATCGAACCGCATAGACGCGGAGCGGCTACTCTACCCTTTGGGAACGGCTTCGCCGAACGAGAACGCTTTCAGCGAACCCGCAGGGTAGGACACAAAGAACGCTAACAAAGAAGGAATAAAGAATTTTAGGAATGATTTAAGGCTGCTATATTAAACTTAGACGCTAATAGTTGAGTGATTTGCTGATTAATATTTGTCACATCAAAACGCTGAGTGGCAATATATTTAGCATTTTTAGCCATAATTGTAATATTCTCTGTTTGATGAAGGCAGAGATTAATTATTTGTGCTAGTTCTTGCGGTTCTCCTGGTTTAACTAAAAAACCATTGATACCCGGTTCTACTAATTCCATTGCGCCCCCAGCTTTGGTTGCAACTACAGGCTTTCCACATAGCATAGCTTCTACAATTACTCTACCAAAAGGTTCTGCGGCAGTAGATGTATGAGCAACTAAGTCACAAGTTGCCATTAACTGGGGAATATCAGAACGAAATCCTAAAAATTTAACTCTTGTTTCCAACTCCAAAGCAGCAACTTGTTGGTGTAATTGTTGAACATAATCTTGTTCGCCAAATAGTGCATCACCAACTAAAATTGCTGTTACTTGTGGGGGACATTGGGCAAGTGCATCAATTAAGATATGCTGTCCTTTCCAAGGTGCAATACGGCTGAAGTGTCCGACTACAAATTTTCCTTCTAGTCTTAATTTGTGTTGCAATCGCCTCACCTCAAATTCGCAGGTTTGATAAACTTTCGGTTCAAAACCGTTATAAACAACTGCGGTGAGATCTCGATGTCCTCCTGCTTGGATAAAGGCTGTTTGACTTGCTTGAGAATTGGCTATTACTAATGATGCAAAACGATTGGCTAAGGTAACAGCAAGGCGGCGGTTAGTTTGGCTAAAATGTTCTTTTGAAAGAATATCATGCAAATGATAAACCAAAGGACGACGGGCAAAAAAGCTAGCTAGTGCGCCTATAACTAATGCTTTTTGGGTATTGGCATAGATTAAATCATATTCACGGGCTTTTTTTACTACTTTAATTATTAGAGGTATTAGCTGTTTTAAGCTGCCTAATCCTTTTAGGAAACTACTAGATTTATAAACTTGGATTGGTTGAGTTGCGAGAACTTCTACTGGAATTTGATGTTGCTGGAGTAAACTTTTAAATGACCCATCTGCAAATAATCCCACAAGAGCGCGATCGCCATAGGGTTTAGCAATATCTATTAAACATAATTCTGCACCTCCTGGTTTACCACTTTGGTCTAAAAATAAAATTTTCATAATATCTACTCCTTAAAAACTCTAGAAACTTAAGACTTACACATCCGCAATTAAAAAAAGAGCTTTCCGTTCGCGCAGCGTGCCCAAAGGGCTTAGGACTTATGCTTCCCTACGGTCTGACGAAGTTAAGTTATTATTGCGTAAATACTGTAAATTATTTAGATTTCTTGATTTTTAGCTATTTCATGCTCAAATAAACAAGACAATGAGTTATGTGATTAGCTTACACAGACAAAATTCTCTTTCCCAATCCCCAATCACTGTTCGCTTTAAGCTAGTAAAACTTGCCGTACTTGCTGGGCTATTTTATGCCAATCAAAAGATGTAACAGCATACTGATGGCAAGCTTGTCGGGAAGGAATAAAAATCTTTCCTAGTAGTACTTTTTCTAATTTTTCGGCAATAGCTGATGCTTCAGGCGATGTAGTAATTAAATCCGGTGAAAAGGGTGCTAAAATTTCTGGCATTCCGCCTACTGGAGTACATAAAACGGGAGTACCACAAGCAAGCGATTCTACTACTGCTAATCCAAAGCCTTCAAAAGATTGGCTAGGCATGATTGTCAAGTCAGCAGCTTGATAAGCTAAAGGTAATTGCTCATCAGGGATAAAACCTAAAAATTTAACGTGGTCTTTTAACCCCAATTCGATAGCTTGTTGTTGTAGTGTAGCTTGGATATGACCACGACCGGCGATCGCCAGCCAAAAATCAGGGATTCTTGGTTTAATTATTGCTAGTGCTTGTAACAATTTATCAAGCCCAACTCGATGCACTAAGCGGCGAGATGTAAATAATATCCGGCGATTATCAGGCCAGCCTAATTTTGTACGGGCCTCTTGAGGTGATAAGCTTAGTTGAAATTTGTTAATATCAACTCCACCAGGAATAATGTTAATTTTACTCCAAGGAATTTGATATTGTTGATGGAGGATATTGCCAAACGCTTTGCTGAGAACGATAAAGCGATCGCAGCGGTTATAAGTGGTTTGTTCAATCAGCCGTCGCTTGAGAAAACCACTGAGTATTTGATTACTTATCTCCTGCTGACTCTCAGATGCCCAAGGGCCATGAAAGTTAAAAGTAATTGGCACTTTCTTGGGCAAGAGATCCAAAATAGGAAAGCTATATAATGCAAAATGCAGATTAATAGCATCCGGTTTGCCTACTCTTGTTTTTTGAAAGTTATTACGAATAGACCACAGCCGTTGCCAAATTGCGCTATCTGGAGAAGCCAAGTTAGTTAACTTTATTGGCACATCTAGTTCAGTTTCTGGTAAACCTACTCCACATAATTCAACTTGGTCTTGATTAGCTGCTAATTTATGCGTTAATTCATAAATATATCGTTCCAACCCTCCAGGTGTTTGGGGAAACCAGCCCATTCCTAGAGTGAGGATAGATGCAGATGCTGAAGCGAAATTTTCTTTACTATCTCCCACTTAATTTGCTCCTATGATTTGTTGAGCTTGCCTTTGTCAGTTTTTGCCCTAAGCTCAACTACTGTTTTTTAATTCGACACTCAATTGCGGTTGCTAGTACTTATACTCTGCTCTTTCCTACATCATCAGTACTTTAGCTTTGGCTTGGATGAAGATTTTCTAGCCAAGTACAACCTAATAAAACCTAACTATAACAGCATTTAAATATAGATAAAATCACTAATAATTAATCTTTTCAGCTTTAATACTCAGTTTTAAACTATTTATATGCCACTGTCAACAAGGACAGTAAAACCTGTAACTTTATTAACTACATAATACTAGTATTAATGAATATTTTACTTTTTGAGTAGCCATTATCCTAATTTGTTTACATTACCTTTTAAAGATTATTTTGTAACAATAGGCGTAGAATGTCAGATTTACATCAAAGAATTCTGTATAGAGATTTACTATTTTTCTAATTAATGAAGTAAATCTAATCACTTTAGTAATACGAGTGTAAAAATCTTGATATTTAAATTTAAAAATGCGTGTGTTTTTTATAAACTTTCTGTAAATAGTAATTTTTTTAGACCAATACTTTGTTATTTATGTATATATTCTGCTAAAAGTAAATTACCTATCAGGATTCATAACTTTTATTCTCGGCTAGAAAATCTGAAGTAATTAAGCGCAAAATCAACGTAATAGTCCAAAGTAGTTAGCATTTTGTAGTTAAAAATCAGATTGCCGAGGTTTTGCTGATTAATTTATATTTGCGCTGACCTAGTTAAGAATGTAAGTTATCAGCTAATTTTCGTTAAAAATAGCAGAGTATAAAGCAATGCTATACGCTTAAGTAGTAATTTTGCTTCTAATTACTAACTATTATGCTGTGAAATTTATTATCAGCATCAAAGAATGATCGCTTCAAAGAAATTTTAAATTTGGCAACTGTATGAAAAAGACTTTACCGGAAAATTTTGGCAAAATTTGCCACAAAGTTAACCAATACATCAAAAAAATATTTTCCAAAAGGAAAACTGTTACATTTTTACTTTGTCTAACTATTGGATTAATTTTTAGCCCTCTGGGAACAACAGCACGCTGGACTGTAAGTGGAACAACTGCAACCGCCTACAAAACATCTTGGATAGGTAATAGTTTTGGTGGTGGAAAGTATTGGGTTCAAAACAATATAGAGGCAATGTATGTTGCTCCTAATGGCACAGTATATACAAATAGCATTTGGGATGAAGCAGGAAGAGAAGCCGGAATATATAAAGATGGCAATATTATTGGTTTAGCTGAAGACACTCACGGATGGAGCCGTAGCGGTGGTAAAGCTGTGACAGCCAATAATAAATATGTTTACCTTGCCATAAATCAAGGATCGATTGGCAAAACAGATAAAGATTATCCTCCAGATGGCACAACTTGGTACTGTGTTAGACGCTATGACTTGTCTGGGAAAACTGCGCCGTTTGCTGGGGGACGTGGCTGGGATAAAAGTATGTTAATTACTAGCAATAAAAGTGAGGTGACTGGATTAGCAACTGCGGGAAAAGAATTATATGTGAGTAGTTCTGCTGCTAATCGCATTCGCGTCTATAGTACCGAAACGATGAAAGAACTTCGCAACTTCACTGTTGCAAAACCAGGAGCAATAACTGTTGATAAGCAAGGTAATTTATGGATTATCCAAAGCAAAAATGGTGGTAATCCTGCCAAGATTTTGCATTATTCTCCAAATGGAAAATTATTACCCCAACAAATTACAAATCTTGTTGAACCAACAGCGATCACTGTTGATCGTCAAGGTAAACTTTTAGTAGCAGAAAATGGGCCGCTCCAACAAATATTGATTTACAACATCACAGGTAAGCCAGCACAGGTTGGAACTTTTGGTACTAAAGGCGGTATTTATGCGGGTAATCCTGGAGAAGTCCAAGATTTGAAACTTTACGGGATTACGGGAGTAGGTACAGATGGCGCAGGTAATATCTATATAAATAGTAATGGTTTCAATAAATCAGGAACCGATTTAAGGAAGTTCTCACCTTCAGGAAAGCAAATATGGCAATTGTTGGGATTGCTATTTGTAGATAATGCGGATGCTGATCCTCAAACTGATGGCGTTGATGTCTTCACAAAACAAGAACACTTTGTGATCGACTACAGCCAGCCTACTGGTAAGCAATGGACTTACAAGAATTACACTGTAAATCCTTTCAAATATCCTCAAGATCCACGTCTGCATACATCTCCAGATGCGACATTTGTGCGCCGCATCCAAGGTAAGCCATTTTTATTTCTCAAAAATATGTATGGCAGCTTTTTGCAAATTTATCGTTTTGATTCAACCAAAGATAGCAAAATTGCCATTCCATCGGGAATGTTTGTCGGTACTCATGGCGAAGGTAAAAAATCAATAGCTGGCAATTGGCCACCGCATCAACCAGATAAAGGAGAATGGATCTGGCGCGATCGCAACGGTAATGGCGCTTTTGACAACGATGAGTATGATATCAGCGAAGATTATCCTTACTTCGGGGGATGGTGGGTAGACAGCAAAGGAGATGTTTGGAAAACCTTGCGGACTCAAGATGGCATTGGTATCCGACACTATCCTTTACAAGGACTAGATGAACATGGCAACCCCATCTATAGCTATAGTTCAATGCAAAAGCAAAAGACTCCCAGCATCTTCACTGATATACGCCGGATCGAGTATATTCCTGAATCCGATACGATGTATTTGTCAGGCTTCACTGTAGACCACCCTGCAATCGGTGACGATACTGGCGTCGTTGGGTCTGAAATTGTACGTTTTGACAATTGGAGTCAAGGAAATCCTACTCCCCGTTGGCGGATTGTTGTTCCTCATGACACCACCGGAAAACGCGAAGTATCTACCGCAGCAATGAGTGTAGCGGGAGACTATGTGTTTGCTGTGACATTTAAAACAGCAGAAGTATATGTTTACAACGCAGCCACAGGAGCGCAAGTACAACAGTTAAAACCCGGCCCTGAAGTTGCAGGTGAAAGTGGCTGGATTGATATCCCCTACGGTATCCGTGCTTTTCGCCGTTCAAATGGTGAGTATGTAGTGTTTGTTGAAGAAGATTGGAAAGGAAAAGTAATTATGTATCGCCTAATGAAGTCATCTTTAGCTAATTTATAAAACAACTCTCGTAGTGAGGAATTTAGCCTTCAAAAACAGGGCTTTAATCCTGACTACAAACTCATAATTATATCCAGTCCGGTGTTCTAAATCTGCAAACTAAAGTTTTGACACCGAACATCTAATATCATGTCCGGTTAAACACTTGTAATTGCGAACGAAGTGTAGACGCGGAGCGGCTTCTCGTTCGCGTAGCGTCTCCGACAGGAGAAGAGTAGCAATCGTAGTATTAGAGATTGCCAACCATTGCCTTTGTGTCGTCCGGCGATCGCTACTGTAGCAGGAATGTATAGCCGTAAAGGAATTGCAGACTTAATTGCAGCATTCGTCAAAGTTTTTCCTTTAAACATTGATACAATTATTAGCCTTAAGATAATTACAAAAATAGGCGTTTTATTCCCAGGTTCATTAATATGGGATGAAACGCCTTTCCTTAATTCGTAATTCATGATTCAAAAAATATTTGCAATACATCAATAATTTGCCCTCACCCTCTCTCCGAGACGTAGAGAGGAGGCGGAGATTAAATTCCCCTTCTCCCGATTTTGGGAAAAGGGGTTGGGGGATGAGGGGTTTTGCATGGTATGACTTTGCCCTAAAGTTGACACAGGTGAACGCCCGTTGTGCCCCTACCTGTGTGCTTCATTTACCTAAAAAACTCTGTAATTACGAGTTAGTATTCCACCTCAATCTATTGCGTTAAAAGCATTTATAAACTGATTTTGAGGCATATTAGACACAGCAGAGCGAACTACATTAATAAAGTTTTGGGCGTAACGTTGCGTAGAAAAATCAAGGGCGCGTTGCCGTGCTGCTATTGCGATATTACGAGTCATTTCTGGATTGTCAAGATAGCGCAGAATCGCGATCGCCAGCACATCCGCATCACCGTAAGGAGTTAATAGACCATTGACGCCTTCGGTAATGATTTCAGTTGGGCCGCCAGCATTACCAGCAATTACAGGTTTACCCAATGCCATCGCCTCAATGATCACAATACCAAATGGCTCTTTATCCGACGCATGAACAACTATATCCATTGCTTGCATCCATTCTGGAATGTTGCGCTGTAGCCCAACCATAAAAACGCGATCGCTCAATCCCAATGTTGTAATTTGTTCTTTCAAAAAGTCTTCATATTCTGGTTCTAAATCGTGCTTACCGCCAACTATTACACAATTGGCATCAGGATATCTCTGCAAAATTTGAGGCATTGCTTCTATCAGAACGTGCATACCTTTCCATCGTTGCAACCGTCCCACAATTCCAATCAACGGCCCATGTAACGGTAAGCCCAATTTCAGCCGCGCTTCCATCGGTGAAGGTAACACAGCAGGCTCAAATCTATCTAAAGCGACACCAGGATATACCAGAGGAGTTGGTCTGTGCGGCCAAATCCGTCCTTGTGCTTCCTTGCCATCTTTTGAGAGAGTTACTATGGCCCTAGCTGGCAATAAAGTGGCAAGCCGCACCAAAAAAGACTGAGCATTAGGCACTTCCAGTTGATACCATACCGAAGGTATCCCAGCTGCGATCGCTGCAAGTCCTCCATATAGGTGAGTAATCCACATCCAATTGGCGATCGCATCTGCACGTTCTCTTTTGGCTATAGAAGCTATCTGAAAAACAGTTGAAATAAAACGGTTAACATGGCGTAGGCGTCCACTTTCGATAACTCGTGTGTCAATACCGAGTGACCTTACCTGTTCCACCATTGGGCCATTTTCTAGAAATATCGCTAACCATTCGATACCTGCTTGACGTCCCTGTTGCATTAAATCCCAAAACATCATTTCACCGCCGCCTCGTTGTTCAGCCAGCGGCATAATTGCGATAACTTTCATAATTTTTTCCTTAATTTAAATACTCTCAATAGCTAGTACCGCTACCCAGAATCTCAAAATATAAAACTTTCTATATTGAAAATTTTGAGGTATCTTGTGATAATTAGGTTTATTTACGTGTCCACTTTACTATATATAAATAAACAACGGTTAGTACCGTTAATTTTTGACTGTTAGCAATTAATTTTCAACAGATAACACACTCAAAATTTATTCTTAATTATACACATTTACTTAATTCCATGATGCTCATAGTATTTATGTGCTGCCATAGCCATAGCCAAAAATCCCCAAAGAATCATACCTGCCACACTCAGCATCCCACTACCAATAATTAACTGGGCACAAGAACTGATACCAATGGCACGAGAAGCACTTACAAAACTATCGAAACGAGCTTCCCTATATTTACTAACATTGACAATCATCAACATTAACCCACCAATATAAAAAATTGCCCCAAACCAACCAAGAGTGAAAAACATATCTAAAATGCCACTGTCAATTACAAATACTTCTATTTGTCCTGTTTTTTCATTAACTTTCCAGATATTTCCTAAGCCATTACCTAAAACATTAGAAAGCGCTATACCCAAGTTTCTGTCATAGCTTCCCGACCTATCCTTAAAGCTGTTATCTTCTTGTAAATTGGAAAAACTTTCCAAACGATCTGTTACAACCTCAGAAATTGGTTCAATGGTTGTTAAGGGCACAACACATACTGCCATCACTAAAATTATGGTAATTAAGCGCATTTGAATCCGCGCCTTGACTGAACCCATAATTATAATTACGCCTAATAACCAGCCGCCCCAGTTAGTACGTGCTTGTGCTAATAAAAATGATAAATAGCCTACAGCTGAGGCCGGAAAAATTAAATTTCCTGAGCTAGTAAATAATAACAATAGACCAGCCTGCATAACAGAACCAAAAGGCCCGACTGAGTGCAGAGTACTCCATACACGCATTCCAAAAGGTACAGGATCTCCAGAACTGCTAAACATTTTTGATTCTATAAGCCAGTATTTATCCCACTCAGGAGCCACAACAAATTGATATACGCCATAAGCTCCCGTAATTAACACACACCAAAGAAAGGTGTTCTGAATATGCTGGCGATAACTAGGATAATCTCGCCAGTTAACAAATAAATGAAAAGCAAAGATAATGGGACTGAGCCAATCTAGAAGTCCACGCGCTACAGGGATAGGTGCGTTATAAATCAGACCAACCAAGAAACCATAAAACACTCCAATAAAAGCCAAAATAAAAGGTAAACCCCCCATGCGTAGGGCGTTGGGTAGATACCGCCAAAAAGTTGCTATAGTGACAAAAACTACTAAGTATGGGGCTATGAGAATCTGGCGGGTAGCGTCCCAACCAATTCGATAGTCAACCAAACGAGCAATTAAGGGCGTGAGAAACCATATCCACCAGGTGAAGCCGATGTAGAGAATGGGATGCCGCAAGTATAGAAACACACCAACAGCCAAAGCTGTTACCGGATAAACTAGGCGCAACATACCAGCAGCGCCAGTAAAATAGCAGCTTATTGTCAGCAATACGAAGCCCAGAATTACAATCCAAGCTTGTGCAGCTCGTTCTTGAGGAGAAAAGTCTTCTTGTAAAAAACTATTGAAAAGTAACTGCTTAGAAGTCATTCAATTTTAGATTTAATTGTCTTGAAAATGGGGAACAGGGAATAGTAAGAAATAGGGCTGGCAATGCCTACCTTTTCAATACAAAATCAATTTGATATAGATTTATGCAATTCATTATCAAGAGATTCAATTTTGAATTGCTGATATGTCTGCCATCCCTGCCAACGCCCACGCAAAGATGCCAAGCACTTTTTACCTGCCAGTTGCCCTTGGCTGGGTAAAAGTCTCAGCCATTGTACTAAGCCCAAACTATCTCGTGTACCGACTAATACTGCCCATAATAAAAAAACAACACGGCGTATAGATGGCAAATGGTCTAGTAAAACTAGAGTTTCATTATGGACTAAGTTAACAAAGGCAATTTCGTTAAAATTATTTCGTTGATCCTCATCAAAACGTTGTGCCGGATAGTGATCTACAGCAACTTGAGGATCGTAAATTATCTTCCATCCAGCCCGCTTTAAAGCTAGGGTGAATGCCATTTCAAAATGTACCTGCGCTCCTGTACCTCTCATCCGCTCATCAAAGCGCAATTGTGCGATCGCCTCTTGCCGAAAGCTCATGTTCACTCCCTTGAGAACATCAACTTCGCGGGGTGCGCCGACTCCCAGGTGATGGTTACCAATGACTCGCCCAAACCACTGCAACTTACCAACTAGCTGACGAGAATCATCTAGTAACTTGTTGCCTTGGTGTACCCAATCACGCCCACCTACGCCGCCAATGCAACTATCTGACATAAAATGAGCGGTGATTTTCTCTAACCAATCAGGGCGAGGAGCAGCATCATCATCTGTAATTGAAACTATGTCTCCTACCACTTCTGCCAATCCAGCGTTGAGTGCTGCTACCACACCCGGAAGGGACACTTTCACCAGATGCAGTGGTATTTGCGGGTGAAATTGGGCAAGGAATTGCCAAGTTTCCGTATCGGTATCACGGACAACTACTATTACTTGATCAACTGGTTTAGTTTGCGCTTGTAGCGCCAAAAGGCAGCGACAGAGATCTAGAGGACGGCGATAGGTTGGGATGAGAACAGTGTTCTTCATTCTTGGTTAACTCCTCGAATAGATCCACATAGGTTTGTGCCATAGTAGCCCAGCTATATTGTTCAGCCACAGCGCGAGCTGCCTTGCTCATTTGCTGCATCAAAGCGCGATCGCTCACCAAAGACAACAGCGTTGCTGCTAAAGCATTGGTATCATCAGAATTGGGCAAAACCACCCCACATTCTGGCGTTACCAATTCTGCACCTCCGGTTGCAGTGGCAGTAATGACGGGTAAACCAGAGGCGAGGGCTTCTAATAATACGAGGGTGCAAGCTTCATAACGGGAAGGAAATACAAATAAATCTACCGCCCGCATAATTTCGGCAATATCACGGCGATATCCCAAAAAATGCACTCGCTCGTTTAGCCCTAAAGAAGCTGCTAGCTGGGGAAAGGGGCTACCTTCGGTGTCGCCTACAACCGCTAAATGTAAGTTAGGAACTTTCGCTAAGGCATACAGCACTGTATCTAAGTTCTTTCTGGAAGTGCGGATGTCTCCAGCAAACATTGCCAGAGTTACATTCTCTGGCAAACCCAATTTTTGACGAGTAGCCACACCAGGAGCAAACTCTGTCAAATCAACGCCATTAACAATTACCTGAATGCGAGAACGGGGTACGCCTATGTCTACTAATTCTTGCGCTACTTTCTCAGACACAGCTATGATGATTTTCGCTTGTTGAAACGCTTGTTTTTCCCAACTGGCATTCAAAGCCGTATACAGCCACTGATAAAAACCATAAGCATCGCGGCGGGTGCGGGAAATATGCACAGGCGATCGCAACCAAGAACTGTGTACAAAATGTACGGCGTTCACATCTGCTGATGTTTTGGTAATCGCTCCATTAACTTTAACTAAATCAATATCAGCACGATATTTTTGCAACCAGTCTGCACTTTTTTGAGCAAATACAAAATTACGAATAAATTCAGTAGGAAATTTTTGGACTGGAATTTCAATCCAGTTAACTTGACTATTATCTTTTAATTCCGGTGCGACTTCGCTTGCCAATAATGTGAGGTAATGACCACGACGAATTGCTTCCTTGGCAACCTCATAGTTGACTCGTCCTTGACCATCACCTTTTTTAACTGTGTGGGTAACAATACAAAGCTTCACATACCACCTTCTTGATTAATTAATAATTAATAGGCTTCTAGTAAGAATCCCAAATAAAGTTAGCTGCAAAAACAAATACACCCAGATAAACATAAATAATTTATTGGTGTGCATTCTTGGATATCTGTGCTTTTTGCTCATCAAACTGAATTTTGTAAGAGGCTTAATTCTAGGATTTTGCTAATCCTAATAATTGATTGGCTAAAGGTTGCGGAATAAAACTGAGAGCCAGTGCTGTTATAGTTCGCAAATTAAATTTTTGCTTGTTCAGCACTTGCCAAAGATAAGGACGTGCTACATCTGTCTGTTTACTTCGTAGTAAGCCAATAGCCAAAGTTGTATTAGCTTCTAACCATTTTTGCTGAAAGAATGGTTTAAATTCTTGCAAGCGGGTATCTTCCATCCAGAGTTTATAACAAAATAATTCGCTTTTGGCTTTACGAATTTTTGCCTGAACATCTCGATAACCACTAAGCATTGTATCAGTTTGCTCATGGGCCCGATATTGCGTCAATCTTTCTGGATAATAGTAAGCCCCATAACCCGATATGCAACAGAGGTAAGTTAAATACAAATCCCACATACCGCCAACTTCTGGAGGAATATCATCCCAATTTATAAATTCGTTGCGAATTACACAAGCGGCGGCTGTGGGGATGCTTTTATTTACTAAACCAATTTTATAGAAATCTTTATAAGCTCCTTGTGCCAATTTATGTCTTTGGAAACCGCGTGTATTCTCTTCTGTACCAGAATAGTTAATTTTGCCTTGAGCATCTATGATGTATTGGTCGCAAAAAGCTAAAATTAATTCTGAATCAGCTTCTAGAATTGGCACAAGTTTTTTTAAAAAGTCTTCATTCCATATATCATCGTCATGGAGACTTGCAATGTATTTACCTCTAGCAATTTTAAAGGCATACATCTGATTAGCAATCATACCTATATTTTGCGGTTGTCGCCAAAACCGGATGCGTGAATCACCAAAAGATTCAACAATACCTAAAGGATTTTCGGGGCTACAATTATCAGAAACAATAATTTCAATATTCTGGTATTTCTGTTTAACAGCACTAGCGATCGCTTGCTTAAGATACTCTGGCCGATTGTAAGTTGGGATAACTACGCTAACTAGCGGTTGTGGTAATTCAGAATTAATAAACATAAGTTTTATTAGGTAAAATATTGCAAAAAAGTTAGTAGTATGGTGGCATCGCCTACCCGAAGTTTAATTAGTTTTTATTTTGAGAAACTGTCTCTAAAAAACGTAATGCTGTCGGTACAGGGCTGTAATTTTCCAGCGCCCAATGCCTTCCTTGGATAGCAATGCTTTCAATAATTTCTGGCTCGTCAGCTATTCTATCTACTGCTGCTTGTACATTATCTAAGTCAATGCCAATATAATGCTGCCAATTCTTTGGCATTACAGGTAAAGCAATACCATATTTTTCAAAATCAACATGAAAAGTAGCACATCCAGCGGCTAAAGATTCCCACAATCGCCAACTATCCCATTGCACAATTGTTTTAGTTTTTAACCTCAACCGTTCAATAAGTTGCTTTCCGCCACGATTAATTAAATTGCTTGGATTCTTAGGCCAGGAAGGTACAAAAAAGCCTCCAAAGCAGGCACAGGCAATTGAACCTTGCAGGCGTTTGTAATAATTTGGGTAGTGTCGTCCGCCAGTTTGTAACCATTGTAAATCATGATAGGGGTCTGTAGAACGCTTATCAGGGCTATCAATACTGTTATCAATCTGGAGAATTTTCTCTATACGAGGTATAAACAGGCTGCAACTGACATTTCTAACTGGATGCCCAAACTTCCAATGTCTAAAATTGATGAGTATTTGTTTTTTTCTTTCTTGAAAACTGGGTACTTCTTGAACTTCCCGCAGTATCCGGTTAGTTAGACCGAAAGACCAGGGATAAAAGTTTTTACCATAATTTAATTTTTGATTAAAATGATTTCTTAATATAAAATCAAATTGCTGAAATTCTGACCTTTCTATGTATGTTTTATCGCTATCCTCTCCATCTAAATAAACAGTCACATATTGACGTTTTGGGTGAAATAAGTTTTCAGGGAGAGGACAGTTTGCATGAAACCAATTATTTTGTAATATCACAATCGAACAATCATCAGGTGTGACATCTGGATGATGTCGAAAAAGATATTTTTTTTCTTCTGGCGACTCCTGCCAGTAGTTGACATTGGAGAAAAATTCAATTCCTAGTTCTCGAAAACCCTCGGCCAAGCAAATTAAGAGATGTTGGAACTTGTCCCCTGGTACAACATTTAATCTAGGGTCGCAATAAAAATATATTTTTTCAATAGAATATTTCATATTTTTTGACGTGATTATTTCTATTTAATTTAAATTATTGCTATAGCATTTCTCAATCTAGTGAAGTACAGTATCAACAGTGGGTAAACCAACTATAAATATCATTCAAAGAGACTTGGTTAAAAGCAGTTTCAATCGAAGAAGCTAAATCTGGATAACTTCTAGCACCCAGAGAACGTAGTATGTTCTTCAGCTTCGACCAACAATTTTCAATAGGGGAAAAATCAGGAGAATATGGTGGTAAATAAATCAACTTAGCTCCGGCAGCCTCAATGAGTGCTTCAATATCTCCACCTTTATGAATTGAGCAATTGTCCATGATTACATAATCACCTTCCTGAAGTTTAGGAACTAATTTTTGATTGACGTAAATCGAGGGAATATGCTTTCATTTTTCCCCTTGCTCAGATATAAAGCTTTATTTGATTGATTGTACTTCACTAGACCGGGAAAGGCTATAATACCATTTCACTTTAATAATGATACAAATACGCGGGGTTTGGGTTTAGCAGTGCTAAACCCCTACGAAAAATTTATGTCTATCAGGATTTTCGTGAATTGGTATAACTCCATAAACGGCTAGATTAAGAGGCAATACGAAATTAAATTTAGCCAATATTAAAAGAAGTGGCTCTATAATTTCTAGATTTGAAGTCAGCGATAGTTTTGGCGTAAATTTTTTCTAGCCGTTGAATGTGAACATTAATAGTAAACTCTTGCTGAAACCAAGCTTGAGCTTGTTCACCCATCAATCGAGTTTTGGCATAGTTTGTTGCTAATTCATTGATTGCAGTAGCTAGCTGTTTAATATTATTAAGTGGAACCAGAATTCCTGTTTGGCCATCTTGCACATGCTCAGGGATACCGCCAACAGCACTAGCAATTACAGACCGATAGCGCGCATAGGCTTCTAGGGTTACAAGTCCAGCAGGTTCGGGCCAAAGACTAGGAAAAACTACTGCTAAACACTGTTGATAAAGAGTTTCTAGTTTGTCAGAATTACACCAACCATGCCAAGTAATGCGATCGCTTAACCCCAGTTGATTAGCTAATTGTTCCATACTTGGCTTACCCCAACCATCACCAGCAATGTCAAAATGGATTTGCTGATTGGTTCGGGCGATCGCTCTGATCAGCCATTCAATACCTTTATATGGAACAATGCGACCAGCAAATAAAATTCGCTGATTTTGATGTGTTTGCCAATCTAGAGGTGCGGCGGTACTCTTGGGTGATTGCACACCACAACGAAGGGTAACTACTCGCTCAGGTGCTAAACCGCTATTAATGATTTGCTGACGCACATAATCACTATTAGCAATTACCGGAATTTTGAGTTTTTTGAGTGCTTCTAGAGGATGGTAAGCATTCCGCCAGTTCTGAAGAATATTTTGCGGTCTGCGACTACCACAGCCATCTATTAAATGACCCCAAGCACATCCTAAAGGGTTCATAGAGCGATCGCAAATTCTGCCGCGCTCTGCTAAATATTTTGTGCCGCTAGGACAGTAGCTAGAGTGATTATGAAGAGTAAATATTGCCGGACATTCTTCTCGAACATCCCCTAACATATCGAGATCGTGAATGTGAAGCAATTGGAACTGGCTTTGGTCAACATTTTTTAGAGAGGTGATGGTGCGATCGCTCACCCCAGTAATTTGAGAACGTACCAAAGAAGCTACATAAGTTTCAATACCACCGCCGCCATTGATGTCAGCACTAGAGCAGTGATGGATCATTTTTCTATCAGTTAAGTTTGTATTCATATTACAGACCAACATTCCACCAAAACTTGTGTCTGACATCGTTGACGTAATGTCTCAAAGCAATCTTTTTACTAGCAAATTTATCTGAATAAACGAACTGATCTTCTACACTTAAAACATATTTTTGAGAACAGAAAGGTCTGCCATGATTGTGGTGGATGGTTAAATGTACAATTGTTTGTTCTGTAAAATATACAGGCAGGTCTTGCAGATTTGCCAAACGTTCAATTGCAAAACTCCAATCCAACTCATAATTAAATAAAATAAACCCAGAGTTTACTGGCTTTAACCTTTCATCTTCATCATAAATAAGTCGCTCATCTAATGAAGCAGAGCAATCAGGAAGATAACGGCAATATTTATGATCCAAACTGGTGAAGTTATTTAAATTTGTGCCGCCAGGAAAAAATAAAATATCTGAATCTGTGAAAATAGTTGCCCCATTTACAGGAATTGATAATAATGCGGCTAACTTTTTACCTAATGGATGGATTTGTGCAAAATCAGTAACGCATTGAGGTAAATCTTCTTTTATAAGTTTGGTAAAGGGTGTGATTTCAACGCAGGGATGAATGCGGCGCAGTAATTTACAGCTAGAGTCGGTATAGCTACCATCGGAAATCACAATAAATCTTTCTGGTATGCCGATGTGACGAATAAATGAACGAATACTGGCTACCTGTTCTGGCAAATCACGTTCGCAAGAAAAAGCATAGACACTGAGCGGCACTTTTCGAGTTGTTTTGATAGGTATACTCACTATCTGAGGTAACAGTGATTTATAAATATTTCGCTTCCAGTTTCCTTGAAGTTTAGCGGCATGATAACCAATGTTTATCATTTATTTTTCCTTAATAGGTCTATTAATAATGAAGTGAATTTTTTAGAGCAGTAGACTCAGGATTATGTTTAGAAAATCAACAGGAGTTATTTTAGTAATATTTCCAGAAAATTATTCAAAATAAATTCTGGAAATATTGAAAAATCCAAAAACAATTTATCCTGCTTGACCCATTTCGTACTGAGCCTTGTGATATTCCCAAAGCCTACCTTTCAATTCCAGAAGCTCTTGATATTGACCTTGTTCGACGATGCGCCCTTGTTCTAAAACGACAACTTTATCGGCGTTAGCAATGGTAGAAAGACGGTGAGCGATCGCAATTACTGTTCGACCAACCGCTAGCTTTTCTAAAGATTCCTGAATTAAGCGTTCAGTCACAGAATCTAACGCACTGGTAGCTTCATCCAAAATTAGAATTTCTGGGTCACGTAGCAAAGCGCGAGCGATCGCAATTCGCTGTCTTTGTCCTCCAGATAAGCGCACCCCTCTATCTCCTAACTGGGTGTCAAATCCTTCAGGCATTTCTAAAATAAATTCCAGTGCATTGGCTAGTTGAGCAGCTTCTTTAATTCGAGCTTCACTCGCCTCTGGCGTACCGTATGCAATATTGTTCCAAACAGACGTGTTAAAAATAAAGGTGTCTTGACTAACGACAGCTATCTTGCGGCGCAGGGAATTAATTTCAAACTGCCGTACATCAACTTCATCGATGTAAATATATCCATCTGTTGCATCATGAAACCGAGGAATTAAATCTGCAAGCGTTGTTTTGCCAGCACCAGAAGCACCCACTAGTGCGGTCATCTTTCCTCGTTCAATAGTAAGCGTAATATTGCTAAGTATTAAATTCTCAACATTATAGCCAAAGTCAACAGATACCAAGTCAACTGACCGCTTTAAACCTGGAAATTCAATTGTGCCATTTTTAAAGTAAGTTTTGTCGTCAGTCCTTAAAAGGTTTTTAATGTTCTCTGCCGAACCTTGTAGAGTGCTGAGAAATGCTCTTGTGCCATTAATATCTTGAACGAAAGGCACAAGGCGAAATAAGACAAAGAAAAAGGTAAGCAAAGAAGCGACTTGTAGCGTTCCATTAGCAACAAAGTTTGTGAAGGCTAAAATAATCATGCCAACCAAAACTGTAGTTGCTATAGCTTCAGCAATAGGTCGAACTAGCGTCCATGTAAATACAACTTTAGTTGAAGAACTAACTACTTTATCACTGGCTTTGTAGTAACGCTGACGTTCAAATTCTTGTGTGCCAAAGGCATGAACAGTGCGAATTCCGTTGATAAATTCTATTGCTGTTGTTGTGAAGTTACCGTTAGCAGTAGACATACCAAAGCTTGTTTCCCGGACTCTGGCATTTAAATTTGATAATCCAACACCCAAAAGCGTGAATAAAAATATTGAAATCAGCGTTAATTGCCAGGAGAGCAAACACATTGATATGAGATAGACAACAGTTGTCATTCCTCTAGTTAACAAAAATGCTCCCCCACTGAAACCCTGTCTGATTCTTTCAATTTCTGTAGTTATAGTGTTAATCAGTTCGCCAGAACGAATTTGAGCAAAGTAACTTAGTTGCAAAGATTGCAATTGTTCAAAAATTTGCTTACGCAGGCGATCGCCAAGGTGCAGTTGAGCTAATTCTGTATAGACTTGCCCAAAATAATTGAAGCTGGCACGAATCCAAGTAGTCAATAAAATTAGTATTGAAATTCGATATAATCGGCTAATTGCCGATGTATTAATTCCTAAAATTACAATATCAAACCATTCAAACCCTGTCCGTACAGGTTGGGCATCAGGACTAGTTAAACTTTGTAAGAAGGAAAGTAAAAAGCCAATACTTACACCTTCAAAAGTTGCTGCTAGTAAAGAAAATATTAATGCTAAAGTAGCAATTTTACGAAAATGCTTGAATTCTTGCAATATTAAATAATTGTCTTGCCAAAAGCTAGTAGCTTTGAGCAGATTTTTTAGAGATTGAGAAATCTGAGAATACATGGATGTTGTGTAACAATAATTTGTCAAGTAGAAAGCCTGTTAGATACTAGGCAAAAAATGTTGCGCTAGCAGACTGGTAAATTAACTACCGTAATAATTGGTGAGTGATATTTCAGAATTCCACAGTAAAAAGAGCTTTACCGGACATTTTAATATAGTTAGATAATTATTATTTTTGATTTCTAAACTTTTTGATGTCCGATAAAACTATTACAATAAAATTGTATTTTTTTGAAAATTAATATGGAAAATACACCCTATAAGTAATAAGTAAATCACAGCGCTTGTCCATCTAGATGTAACAGGTTAGATTCTGAACATACTTCCCAATTACTTGCAATTCCTGGGAATTTATTTAGCTGTAGTTGTCTTTCTGAACTTAGTTGCACTGCATCTTCTAAAGTCCAGCAACGAGAACCAAACAAACTTCTATCACCTTGCACTACATTGCATAACTGTGGCAGATTGTGCAGATTATATTTACGCATCCAATGCCCTAGCGGTGTGATGCTGTGGTTTGCAGTTGTGTGAAACTGAATTGCTCGAAAGAGTTTGCCCGCCTCTCCAACGTGCCAATCGCGGGAAAAAACTAACCCTGGCGAATACACCTGCATCAGCAAGACAAGTCCCAGGATGATTGGGCTAGCCATCAACAGCAACATGAAGGCTATAATCCAATCAATTAATCTAAACGCCATCCTGAAGAATGATCTACCTTGTTTCGGTCGTTTACGATCAGAGGGGATGCGTAGAAATAATGGCTTATGAGCTTGCTCACACGCTGTAGCCCAAAATCTTAGTAAAGCTTCACCCAGTTTTGGATCTATGCTAACCAAACTGACTGGGGAATGTTTTAAGCACTCTACTAACAACTGTTCGTTATATAAAGAAGGCAGGTATGGCGGTTTAATACGTCCAGGCGATTTCACCAACAGCTGACCTCGCCGCCAGAAGAGTGTGCAGTATGGAGAGCGATGATTTTGGTCTTGCTCAGTTAGCGCGTAGTAATTCTGTAAAGTTGGAATTATTGAGGTAGTCATGTGTCTTGGGATTTGTAGAGTAATAGATTTTTGGGTTGATATCAAAGCCTATCAATGCCAAAACTCCGATCCGAATCTTGTTGTTTTTCCAAAATCTGTAGACAATTTGCAGAAGCATACTGCCATTACAAGTTATCAAGGCGATCGCACATCTTCTTGAATTCTTTCTGCCGTTAAGATGTACAAAAAACAATGATACTAAGTAGATAGACAGAATTAGATATAACTGAGGAGATGGAGAAATTTACCTTCGCTCTGGAGATGAGGGGCATTGGAGAGATTGAAAAAAATTTACCCTGTCACTCCATAACTACCTTTACTTGTGTCCACCTGCTTAATTTGCGATAAATCTGACGAAATCAGCCCACTTTTGTCTTTTGGATAATTTGAAGGGTCTGTGATCTCTAGAATATAAGACATTTGCGAAATAAAACTTAGCCAGAGAAATTCTTTATTTACTCTTTAAAAGATGCTGGTTTTGCAAGAGAAATTATTAAGTTAGCGTGAACCATATAAATTCCAAATAGTTAAAAATACGGTTAGTTTGTACAATTCAAAAAAATCAGTATTATAAGTAACATAACAAAAGAAATTCAAAAAGCCTGAGAATTAGGACAACCTATGCAATTTATAGTGGACTGACACAATTACTTTCTTAATTACGAATTACAAATTAGTATTATTTGGATTTTTGCAAGCAGTCTAATCAAGCGCCAAAATTATCAACAAAGATTTTTCCATAAATATGCCATCAACACGCAGCAGGGGCACAAAAATATTGTGCCCCTGCAACCCATATCATGTATTAAAAGCAGCTAACGAGCTATTTTTCTACAGCTTGTTGCAGTGCAAATCGTTGTGGTCTTGTATAAGGTACATAAGTGCTATTGGAGTTTGACACTCCATTTGCCACAACTCCAATGAGGTTTAACTTGCTCAACATACCTGTAGCTTGGGCAATCTGGCTTCGAGTTATTCTACCAATGCTTGCCACCATCACCACACTACGGCAAGAAGATGCTGTTAACATGGCGTCCACCAAACCTATGACTGGCGAAGCATCTATAAGTACCAAATCATAGTTCTCCTCAAGTATTGCCATCAATTGCATCATGCGTGGTGAACTTAAAAGATTAGCCGCATCAGCAGGTGTTGGCCCAGCAGTTAAAATATCGATATAGGAAGAACCGGAATATTGAATCCCAATTTGGTTAGGCAGAGCGACATCACTAGCCAGTAGAGTTGAAAGCCCTTGTTCGTTTGGCAGGTTGAGTTGTGTATGCAGACTGGGATCGCGTAAGTTGGCATCAATAAGTAGTACCTTTTTGTGTAACCGGGCAGCACTCATTGCCAAACCTAAGGCCAAAGCTGACTTACCCTCATCGGGTAAAGCCGAGGTGATCATTAAAGATTTTAAACTCGTAACAGAATTTAGCAGTTCAATATTTTTATAAATCAGATCCAGCGATTCCCAACGCGGTGGAGATTGCAGTACCTGAATTGTCCAAGGAGCAAGGACTTCTGGTTTGCCAAAAGGCAACTTGATTATTGGTTCTCTGGGTTTAGCAGGTGGTAATTTAGGAGTGCTTCCCAATAATGGCAGAGAAACCTGCTTCTCCAACTCAGCAGTAGTATGAACAGCATCATCAGCTGCTTCCCGAACAAAGGCAGCAATACCTCCCAACATTAACCCAACAACTGCACCCAACAAGAGATTTTGTTGGAGATTCGGGCCTAACTGCATACCTTTTTGGGGTTCTTCGACAACTTCCCAATTAAATCCACCTTTAGAAAGTTCCTGGCGCAATTGCTGTTCTGCTCTCAAGAGCTGCTCTAACCTTTCACGGCTAAATTGTAGCTGTGGTAGTATTCGATTGTAATAAGCTAACAAAGGCGGGAAGCGTTTGAGTTGAAAGCGTAGCTCGCCTTCCTTCTGTGCCAAAGTTTGATCGCGAGCAGTTAAAGCAACTATATTTGTCTGCGTTTCTACTAGCTGGCTAGCAAGATTGAGGTCAATTTGACCAAGCTGTCCTTGTTCAAGCAAAGTTTCTTGAGAACCGACAGCACCAGCAGGTAGCCTGCCTAAAGTTCTGCCTACCTCTTGTTGCAATAATTCTTTCTGACCCTGAAGTTGTTCTCTCAACTTTTGCACGCTAGGAGTCTCATCTGTGAAGCGCAAGCGTTCCTGTGATAGAGCCAACTCTGTTTTTTGAATTTCGTTGAGTAAACCTTGATAGCGAGTAGATTGGCTGAGGCGAGAAGAAACCAGGGCATTCTGTGGAGAGCGGTTTAGTTGCTCTTGCAAAGATTGTTGCCTGGCTAAAGCCTCTTCATACTGAGAACGAGTTGTGCGTCGTTCCTGCTCTAGATTGTTCAAAGCATTTTCTAGAGCTTTTGCCTGTGACTCTGGATCGATTAAATTTTGATTTCTGCGAAACCTTTGGAGGTTAGTCTCAGAAGCATTCACCTCATCGCTGGCCTTTTTTAACTGATCCCTAATAACTTGAAGACCTTTTTGTAAACGCGAATCTTGCTGCTGTTTGTTGTATTCTACATAAACTTGACGAATAGCAGTCAGAACGTTTTGTGTCTTGTCTGGATCTTTATCGGTATATTCAACTTGAAAGATTTTAGTTAGAACATTATCTTCTTTCGTTTTAATTTGATTTAAGACCAAAGCACTTTTAATCTCAGCTACAGTTATGTCTGGATAGTCTTGCTCAAGTTTTTCAACTGCTTTTTGAATGAGTCCAGAACTCTGCATTAAGTTAATCTGGGTTGCAGTATCTATTTCAATGTTAGGGTCGGTGAATTGATTCTCTGTTCCACCTGACCCTGGTTTAACTTGATAATTCGGTTCTATTAACAGCTGCATCGAGCTTTTAAAAGTAGGCTTTGTCTTAGTTGTAATCAAACCAGCAAAAGTAATTGACGTAAAAAATACAAGTAAAAACCAAGGAAACCGGCGTAAAAATACGCTCAATATTTGTCCGTAACCGACTTCATTATCGGCAACCGGGTTTAATTGGGGATTTAGACTAGTTTGAACCACTTTTATTATCCTTATCTTTGAGACGCTACGCCAACACCTAATAAAGCGTGATGATTAAGGCACTCTACAAGCTTGGTCAATAACTTTTTCGACTTTACTAAAGAATGCTGTTTCCGAAAAATTTGTCACTGCATGATTACGGATGTTTTGATAATCCCAAGTGATATCCCCAGCTTCTAATAATGCAGCTTGTAAGGATTCGGGTGTTTGTCTTTTAAAAAAGACCCCTGTTTTTCTAGGAATCTGAGTATCTAATACACCACCTGCTCCATAAGCAATAACTGGAGTGCCACTAGCATTAGCTTCTACAGGAACTAATCCATAATCTTCTAAGGCTGCGACGATGACAGATTTAGCTTTAGAAAACAAGTCTTTACGTTTTCCGTCACTTACATGACCCAAGAACTCAATATTATCTAATGCTTTGGATTTTAAGCGTTCTTGTTCTGGGCCATCACCTGATATTAATAACCGCCATCCTAGCCAATTGAAAGCTTCAATTATTATATCTAGACGCTTATAGCTGATCATCCTAGCTGATGCCAGATAGTATTCGTCTTTTATATTGGAAAAAACAAAATTGCTGGTATCAATAGGATAGTTAATAACAATTGCTTGCTTGCTATAAATCTCTTGAATGCGACGAGCTACTATGCTGGAATTAGCAATATAAAGGTCAGGTTCCTGTGCATATTTCAGGTCTACCTTTCTCATTAATTGGAATATTTTCTCAATTAAATGTGAAAAATAACGGTAATCTCCATATTCCCGTAAATAAGTTTCTGTATCCCACAAGAAACGGGTTACATTATGGCAAAAACAAATGTGGCGTGCATTTGGATGTTTTCTTACTGCTTTAGCGAAACTAGTGCTACTACTGATAATTAAATCGTAGCTTTCTAAGTTCAAGGCACGAAAAGCTGGAAAATATAACGGAGCTATCAATCTAAAATGCTTGACTGCACCCGGAATATTTTGTAAGAAAGTTGTATTAACTATACGCTCACCCAAATCTATAGTTTTTTGATGATTGTATAATGATGTGTAAATATCAGCTTCTGGGTAGCGCTTACAAAGTAATTCAAATACGCGTTCTGCTCCACCGCGCTGAGTTAAGTAATCATGGACTAGAGCAATTTTCATAATTTTAATCTCAAGTTTAACTAAAGTTTGGTTTAATACTTCTTATCCAACTACTATTAAGCGAAGTATCACCAATACAGTTTTTTAGCTTTTTGCTCTGTCAAATATTTCCCCCAAATCTCTTTAAGAAGAGGGGGAATTTTTATGTATTTACCTATTTTTTAGGGTAGGGATACGTATTGCCCACAGATTATAAGTCTGGGGCTATAACGCCTACCTCTGTATGGCGTAGTTTTTAGGATTTGCTTTTTGTCCTCTAAATACTCGTTGTGTCAGATATGAAATTAAAACGAACCACGGAGGACGCAGAGAGAAGTTGCGTGCGCGGGTTCCCCGCGCCCTTGCAAACTTCGGGAGGACACAGAGGAAGAAAACAGAAGAGAGCAGGTTAACTTTATTCTCTCTGCGTCTGTGCGTGAGAAAAATCATCCCATTAAATCAAACTTCTATCCAACAGCAACAAGAGTCTTTTCTGTAGCGAAATAAGCGTTTTGTTCGGCTCGTAGTTGGTCGCAAAGTCTGCCTGCGGGCAATTCTACATCATCGTAAGTTAGGACTTGATCCTTAGAAATATCTCGTTTGAGGCGACATCCTTCGGCTAATCCCATTGGTAGGAGGTTTTGTTCTTGGGCGATCGCAGAATTTTCGCATTGTCCGTAGGTCATGTAGTAGCCAATACCATCCAATGTTTCTCCAGCTTTCAGATTGATTTTGGCGGTGGTGACTACATCCACGATTGGGCCTGCTAGTGGAGACATCACCGCATCTTGGAAGAGAACAGCACGCGCTACGGATAGGGGAACTTCAAAATGACACAGGTGATAAGGAGTATAGAAGCTGTAAAGTGGGCCTTCACCTAATTTATATAAGTTGAGGTAGTGACGTTGTTTGGGGTCTTCGTGAGTAGCAAAGAGAAATACCCCAGGCCCTGGTTTTGCTCCAACTACATAATCGACAATGCCGCCTAGTTCTTTGAGCTGCTCTACATCATACATATTGGTCATCTCATCAACATGACCGCTGAAGTTATATCCCAGCATTCCCCGCTGGGCAACTTTCATGCCTGTGGCGTTAGCAACGATCGCCTGTTCAAAGGAAATTTTACTGCCGTCGGCAAAGCTGGTCACCATGTGAGCTTTTTGACCCCAACGCTTGGCAAATGCTTCTTGAGTGGTGGGATTGCGATAAGGGTCTTGGAGTCCTTTAATGTTACCGCACAATAGCGGAGTTAGACCAATACTTTTGACAAAACGGTAGAGATTCATTTCTACCCCTGGCTGATCCCCGTCGCAAGCGCTGAGAATAACGCCTGCTTTGTCAGCATATACCTTGAGGATGGGGCCAATCGTGCCATCGAGTTCGGCATTCATCATAATGATATGCTTGCGATGAGCGATCGCAAGCATGATGACATGAGCGCCAAATTCCACAGCGCCTGTGACTTCTATTAAGGCATCGATACTCTCGGCACGACAGAGTAATTGAGCATCTTCGGTTATTGCATATTTACCTTTGGCGATCGCGTCTTCGAGTTCGGTGACGTTAGCAACAACCTGAATATCCTCAACGCCTGCTTCTAAATAAGCTTGCTTGGCAGCACTAATCTGGCGGTTGGAGATAGCAACTAATTCCATTCCTGGTACTGAATTCACAATTTGATTGGCGATTCCTCGTCCCATAAAACCTGCGCCAATCATGCCTACTTTGATGGGGTTACCTGCTGCGGCGCGGGCTTGTAAGGCGCGATCAATAATTATCATTAGTTAAATTCCTTTTTTTGGGTGTTTGTCTTTTATTGCCAGCGATTGTGCTTCGCTAGCTTGGCTCTGTCTAAGATTGTTATGTTCGCAAAGGTTGTAATGATGAGAGCATGGCGTCAGCAAGAAGCACGTTTACTGTAGCTAGTTCTTCTTACCTTGCGTTTAACCTTGAATTGTTAAATATTCTTAGTGGAAATCTTATTTTTCAGAATAAATAGTATCGCCAAAACGAGCCATAAATTTACTTTAATCCAAAAGCGAAGATAAATTTTCTGCTGAGAATGATATATTTATTTTAACTCTGCGCCTCCAACAGCCATCATTCTCAACAGAGGCCAATTTAAATCTTTCTCAGAAATTTCAGTGATTTCTAGAGGCCATTCAATGTTGAAAAACGGGTCATCATAACGTAATCCCCGCTCATAACCTGGTGTGTAAAACTCACCAACTTGATATAAAACCTCAGCTTCATCTGTGAGTGCTTGATATCCATGTGCAAACATTTCTGGAACATACAAAGCGCGGCGGTTTTCTGCGGTTAATTCCACACCGATATGCGACAGGAATGTCGGAGATTCAGGACGCATATCAATAATCACGTCATAGATAGCGCCTTTAGTACAGCGAATGACCTTTGTTTCTGCGGCTGGCGAAAGTTGATAATGCATTCCCCGTAGCGTACCTTTTTTGTAGTTGAAAGATACATTACACTGGGCAACTGTTGGTTTTAATCCATGAGCAACAAATTCTTGAGCGCAAAAAGCACGGGCAAAAAAGCCACGGTTATCTTGCTTTTCTTCTAAATCAATGATAAATGCATCTTTAAGTTCGGTTGCAGTGAAGATCATAATTAACCTCAAAAAGAATTTTTAGGAAAAATTAACTAGGTATTTCAACAGGTTGTAAGGAAGGACTGAACTCTGGTCTGGCAAAAGTATCATCCCAATATTGCGCGCAAAGTTCTGGTCTTTCAGGAGGGTTAGCAGTGTAACAGAAAAATAGTGATGACCGTTCTTCTGTGCGTACTGTGCCGTGATGCAAAACATTTTTTGTATCTACAAAAATCACTGTACCTGCTGGGCCTGGACAAGATTTCCAAGCTGATTTAGGAATGACTGCTTTTACTTGTTCATCGTTAATACCCATATAGCGTGACTGCCAAAGTTTGTAATAAAGTCGCAAATATTTCCAGCTAAATGAGGGAGTTAAAGAACGCGGAATATATTCAAATGGCCCGGTATTTTCTGCCACATCATTGAGGTAAATAAAGATTTTGATAATGCGGCGGTCTTCAGCGTCGCTATGCCACAGCAATGTCCCAAATTGATTTTCGCTAGGAAAATCTTTGCGTAAGTGGACACCGTGAAAAGTAATAGGAAGACCGATATAATTTTCGATGATGTTGAGTAGTCTTTTCTCTGTTGCCCAGGCAGAAATTTCTGGTAAATCTGTAACTGTACAAATTTGGGGCCACTTCTCATCCAAATGCTCGTTATTAGCCGCTTCCATCTGGGATAATTGCTGGTAAGCAGCTTTGAGCAAGTTTGTGGTAGAGTCTAATCCTAAATCTGCGAGTGTTGTGAGGTAAACACCATCCCGTTTAAGAGCATCTAGAATTAGGCGATCGCTTCGTTCTAATCCAGGTAAATTATTTTGATATTTCCAACGTGCGATCGCACAGCTTACGTCAGAATATATTGCCAATAGTTTGCGTCTAATACTGTTAAACATTAATTATATAAATTCTATAGAGATTTGTTTTGTTTTATGGCTTTTTTTTTTGTAATTTTTGAGCCAATATTTCAGTTGTTTCAGCAAGCTTAAACTCTTTTAAACTCACTATATCTAAAGCAGATAAGCCGATTAAAGCTAAAAAAGGAATTACTGTTGTTATGGCTGACATAGGCCATCTTCTCAAAGCACCTAAAAAAACTTTTAAGCTAACTTCTCTACCATTCTGCAAAAGCATTCTTCGGCAAAACTGCTTAGAATAGCCACTCTGTTCAAGTTTTAAAATAACTTCAGGTATGTGTTTGTATTGCATTAACAGTGCCGACCTTGGCTCTTTCTGCCAATAACTCACACCAACAATACATTCTAAAAAAGTATCTTTAGTGACAATTACATTCCCCTTAGCAGCACAATAACCAGCTAAATATGCTAAAGATATCCAATTATTTGCAGCATCTTGCCAAATTTGCAGAGCTTGTTTTACTAAGTCAGTACGGTAGACACTAGCAGTCAAGAAGATGACTGCACCGATACTTTTAGCAAAACAATGTTCAAATATTGCCTTGCCATTGCCAAGACCATTTTCACTATCAGCATCAAACCAGCGGTTATCAACTATTGTTGGTGGATGGACTGCTTCCCCAGTAATTTTGTTACGACCAGAAAAATTAAGAAATAATAATGATAAATCCTCGTGTTGTTTGAGTTTGTTGATGACATACGCAACAGATCTAACCTGAATTGGATCGTCATCACCAATAGTCCAAACATATTTAGTTGTAGCAAAATTTAGACAATAATGAATATTTCTCATTACGCCTAAATTTTCCGAGTTTTTATTAGATTTAAAGGTTATATTTGTGAGTAATAATTGCCACTTGCTAATAACATCCTGTGTTGTGTCAGTTGAACAATTATCAGAAACTAAAATTTCACAGTCAGATTCAAAGCCGACGATAGCTTGAGCTAACCAAGCTAACTGTTTATCCAGTAGTTCAGCACGATTATAAGTAGGGATAGCAATAGTGAGTAATTTACTTGGATTATCGCTTATCATCTCATTATTAATTCGGTGTTGGTTGTTACTATTTATTGACGCAGGGATTCCGAAGCAATCAATATACTAACCGCTGATTGCTTGCAGTATCATTTACAGTGAATCAAATGAAGTTACGTAAGTGAGATGTAATTTTATATTTAATTCTCATAATCAGCGTACTGAAAAAGTAATTTATTCTAAGTGATAATTCCGAATCAAAAAGATTTGATCCGGAAAAATAGTCTTGTTTGTTTACCTTAATTTAGCTACTTGTGATTCCAAAAGAAGTCTTTGTCAAGTTGCTCTGTGCGAATAAGATACTCTAACTGTTTTAAACGCGTAAATCCTCTAAACAAAAAGGTATCTTCAGCCATATCAATTTGATTGAACAGATTAAATAGCTGTTGAGCACCAAGCTGTGCATTCCAATCGCATTTAAATCCAGGTAGCATGGTGTTAATTTTCTCGAAGGATACGCGATAGCTGCGGTTGTCTGCGCCGTTTTCCCCAAAAGACAATTTACAGCCTATAAAAATATCTGCAATGATTTCAGCAATTTCTTTAACTCGGTAGTTGTTTGCAGTATCTCCCACGTTGAAGATTTGCTTGTGTACAATGTCACGGGGAGCTTCAATGGCACAGACAATTGCTTTGCATATATCCAGCGCGTGAACCAATGGACGCCAAGGTGTACCATCGCTGGTCATTTTGATTTCTTTGGTAGTCCATGCCAACCCTGCTAAGTTGTTTAACACAATATCAAACCGCATTCTGGGTGAAGCACCAAAGGCTGTGGCGTTACGCATAAAGGTAGGTGAGAAGTCATCATCACCTAATAGCATGACATCTCGTTCTACTAGGGTTTTACATTCTGCGTAGGCTGTTTGGGGATTAATAGGAGATTCTTCTGTAACGTCACCCTCTGTAGCTACGCCGTAGACGCTACAAGAAGACATATATACAAAGCGACGTACACCTGCTTCTTTAGCCAATTTAGCGAGGCGAACTGAACCGTGATGATTGATATCGTAGGTAATGTTAGGTGCTAGTTGTCCGGTGGGGTCGTTGGAGAGTTCCGCCATGTGAACTACTGCTTCGACTCCTTGCAGGTCTTTCAAAATGATGTTGCGGATATCTTTATTGAAAGTTTTGGCTGTCACCTCAGTACCGTTATACAGCCAACCAACTTTATAGAAGCCAGTATCTATACCAATAACTTCGTGTCCTCGTTCAATTAACAGAGGAGGTAATAATGAACCGAGATAACCTTCTGTTCCAGTTACTAATATTTTCATTCTAGCCAAATCCTTTGTATTGATTAGTTGCTTCCTATTGCCTTCAAAAATTACCCTTGTAGAGAAACTTAGCTCAAATGAAGAGGGGTAATATTTCAAAAAAATTTTCAGAGCTTAGAAGTATTTACTAATATTAATTTCATAAATCTTCGGCTCATACGTCTCCACATAGTATCCCGCCAGCCTGACCAAGCTGTCATGTCAAGATATTGAAAAAATACATCTTTCTTAGGATGTTTACATTTAGTTCGTAATCCGGAACACCAGGGTTTAGGAGCATTAGTAAAGTGAATAATATAAGGCTGATGCAGTAATTGGTTATAGACATCTTCTGTAAAAGGACTTTCTTTCCATGATGAGTAATCATAAATTTTGGGCATCTGATTCCACCTTGGATGAATTTCTCCCCATTTGCCAGCAAGAACTGCGTTTAAACCATCTTGATCATGCCTGACATATTCTCTATTTTGTTTTATGTATTCAATAACTCTTTCTCCTATTTTTTCCCTTCTCCACTTTTCCAAGTTAATTACTAAAAGTCCGGAATTAAAATATTTATAATCTGGGCAGATTCCGACTTCTTGATAATTTCTTAGCCCATTACACATTGAAATATTCATTTCAACATCATCTTGGACTGCTAGTACATATTTGTCTTCTAAATCAATATTCCATAGCTCTTCTAAATTACCCGTTATTACCATGTCTGTATCTAGATAAATTGCTTTATCAAACTCTGGCGTTAAAAATTCAGTAAGTAGAAGACGATAATAGGAAGTAACTGTTAAATGCCTGGTCAATACCAAATTATTCAACAGCGCATTATCTATCTGTATCCATGAAATATCAATCTGTTCTGATCCGAGGGATTTGGTAATCTTGCGTTTGTTGAATTTACTAATTCCTCCATCCAGAACAAATAAAGATATCTTGCGATCGCTTTTAACATTGGCAAGTGCTGAACGAACTGTAACAGCAAGAGGCATTGCATAGTTATTATCAGCAGCACAAACAACAGCCATGGGCTGTAAATCTGATATAACTGCCATGAATTTAACCTTAATAACTTATTAGTGTGGGCATTGCTGAGTGCTGAGTTGTGAGTACTGAGTACAGCATTTCATCAATTTGTAGCAAATTAACGTGTGAAAATACTCTGCGTCTCTCTGCGTTTAAAAAACTACGAACTTATGCAAAGCCGTACTAAGTAAATAAAGCCACCAATCTTTTACTCAACACTCGTTACTCAGGACTCAGCACTTTTAACTTAAGACTCTACATTGCTACTGCAAGATGTGATGGTTCAGGAATTTGTGCCACGATCGCTTTGCCGATTTCCAGAGAAGAAGTAGCAGCGGGGGAAGGAGCATTGCAAACATGAACAGAGTTTTGACCTTGAACAATCAAAAAGTCATCTACAAGAGAGCCGTTATTCATCAAAGCTTGAGCGCGAACTCCCGCATGGGTAGGAACTAAATCTTTGGCTTGGACTTCTGGAATCAGTTTTTGCAAGCTTTTAACGAAAGCTGCTTTACTAAAGGAACGAATAATTTCCTGAATTCCCTCATCAGCGTGTTTCGCTGCCAATTTCCAAAACCCAGGGTAAGCCATTACCTCTGCAAAGTCCCGTAAATCAAAGTCAGTTTTTTTATAGCCTTCGCGTTTGAGGCTGAGAACCGCATTTGGCCCTGCATGAACACTACCATCAATCATGCGGGTAAAGTGGACACCCAGGAAGGGAAAATCTGGATTAGGAACTGGGTAAATTAGAGTCTTTACCAGATAGCGTTTTTCTGGAGTGAGTTCGTAGTATTCTCCCCGGAAGGGCACTATTTTAGCGTGGGGTTCAACTTGTCCTAATTTAGCAACGCGATCGCTATGCAATCCGGTACAATTAATTACAAAGCGAGTTTCAAAGCTGCCGTTGTTTGTTTCCAGTACCTGATGTTTGCCACTAGAGAGGATTTTCTCCACTTTTGTATTAAGGCGTAAATCTCCCCCCTGTTTTTGAATTAACTCAGCGTATTTCTCACAAACTTGTTTGTAATTAACAATACCTGTAGAAAATACTTTAATACCAGCTGCACAACTGACATGGGGTTCAATTTCTCTAACTTCTTCTGGGCTGATTCTCTCTACTGATATACCATTTTCTAAGCCGCGTTTGTAGAGATTTTCTAGGCGTGGTAATTCTTCTTTTGTAGTGGCAACAATTACCTTACCACAAATTTCATGATCAATGCCATATTCTTGGCAAAACTCTACCATTGAGCGAGAACCGTCACGGCAAAATTTCGCTTTGAAACTTCCTGGCTTATAGTATATGCCAGAGTGAATTACACCGCTGTTATTACCTGTTTGGTGAAATGCCCACTTGCTCTCTTTTTCTAAAATTAAAATCTGTGCATTGGGATAGCGTTTACCTAAAGCCATCCCTGTAGAGAGTCCAACTATTCCCCCACCGATAACTGCAAAATCGTACATTGCTATTATTGCGCTATAAATGATAATAAATGAGTGTTTTGTGTAGATAATTTATTTACTACCACACTTTCCAAGGAGCTTGATCACTCTTCCATAGCTCTTCTAGATAGTTTTTATCACGTAATGTATCCATCGGTTGCCAAAAACCACTATGTTTATAAGCCGATAACTGTTCCATATCAGCTAGCTTTTCTAATGGTTCTTTCTCCCAAACGGTGGCGTCATCAGCAATAAAATTGATAACTTCCGGTTCTAAAATAAAATAACCGCCATTAATCCACGCACCATCACCTTCTGGCTTTTCTCGAAAGCTAGTGATTTTAGTTTGTTCTTGTCCTAAAGAAATTGCACCAAATCGTCCTGCTGGCTGAACTGCTGTTAGTGTTGCTAAGGTCTTTTGTTCTTTATGTAACTTAATTAATTCTGTAATATTTACATCACTAACACCATCACCATAGGTGAAACAAAAAGTGTCATTGCCAAGATGTTCTCTGACTCTTTTTAAGCGTCCACCTGTCATTGTCTGATCACCTGTATTTACTAAGGTGACTCGCCAAGGTTCAGCATAACCAGAATGTACGTTCATCTGGTTAAATCGCATATCGAAGGTAACATCTGACATATGCAAGAAGTAGTTAGCAAAATACTCCTTAATGATGTACCCTTTGTACCCGCAACAGATAATAAAGTCATTAATGCCGTGAGCAGAGTAAATCTTCATTATGTGCCATAAAATTGGCTTACCACCAATCTCTACCATCGGCTTAGGTCTGATACTGGTTTCTTCACTCAGGCGTGTACCAAGACCTCCAGCCAAAATTACTGCTTTCATGTAATTACCTCAAAGTTTTGCAGGTAGGTTAATACTTATTGGACTAAAAAAGTCTGAAGCGTAAAGGATGTAATTCTCTTTATATAGCTTCTTATACTCTTAAGGAAAATCCGCAGCTTAGGGCAGAATAAAGTAGAAACTTGATTTATTCCTTGCACTTTCTGGACGAGATTTATGCCCCATCCCTTCAATTTTGTTACTCGATAACGAGGATGCAGGGTTTTGAAGCTTTTCCTCAATTTAAAATTCAAGGGTTTTGAGAGATGTTAGTAATGGCTTTGCTTTTGATGCGTGAGGTAATATCAGATTCGGATAAAAACTTATAATTAAGGCTGACGCCAAGATGTTGCGACACAGATATCTGGAGATTTTAGAATTATAAGTAATTAAGCGAACTTGATATTATTTCATCCTTCATACTTCAGCCTTCATTAAAGTTTCTCGTTAAGATGAAGCGGTTGCACCTGGAATCGAGAAAAATTTATTTCCCATTTATTTTTCTACGTAAACAATCTAACGAGATTTTCTTGATTTTTTGTAAAGGTCAGATAAATAAAAATCTTTTATATGTGAAAGATTTATAAATATTTATAACGGGTAAAATTAAATGCTTAGATCAAATATAAATATAACCCATAAAATAAATAGGGTTAGCACGAGCCAACCCTGATTATGCTTGATTTTTTGCAATTAAGGCCAACAATCCACTAATGATAAACTAGTGACAAAATTTACTTTTTTGCCACTATTTGATTCCTTGAGCATCCCACATACTTGTACTTTGGAGTAAAGTATCACATTTGTTTTCTACAACAATACAGATACTACTAAGGGCTTGCTGGTAATTCTCCATATCTTCTTGCTCAAGGGAGACTTGGGCAGCTGTTTGCAAATCTTCAATTGCTTTGAGACGATTGCTCTCAGCTTCAGGGCCTCCATATTGTGCAAGTTCATAGCGAATCATACCTCGTTTGAGATAAACTTTGCCTAATTTAGAATTGATGCGTATTGCTTGGTTAAAGTCTGCGATCGCTAACTTATATTCTTGATCGTATTCGCTGCTATATTGTGCTATTTGAGAATGGACGATACCCCTTTGAAAATAAGCTTCTGCTTTAGATGGATTGAGACTAATCGCGTAGCTAAAATCATCTAATGCTCTTTTATAATCTTTTTGAGAGTCACCGCTATATTTAGCAATTTGGGAGCGGACAACGCCCCGCCTCAGATAAGCTTCAACTTCCTTATTATTCAGGGTCAGCGCCCGATTAAAATCAGCGATCGCTTGATTATACTCTTTATCAGGATCGTTACTATATTCAGCAAGCATATAGCGAACATTGCCCCGATTGACAAAAGCTTTGACTTCACGAGGATTGATTTGCAAAGCTTCGGTGTAGTCTGTAAGCGCTCCTTCATAATCTTTCAGATTATAACGAGCATTACCTCGGTTAACACGAGCTTTCGCGTTTTCGGGTTCTTGTTCTATGGCTTGGTTAAAATTTTCAACTGCTTGCTCATAATTACGAATTTTGTAAGCTGCATGACCCTGCTTATAGTAATCCGCAAAGCTGAGATTTTTAGTATTATTTTTCTGCCGAGACATCAAGGTTTGTTGAGTATAGGCATTTTGAGATATAAATGGGCGCGTAAATTTAACCATTACATCCAAATAGCCTAATAAACCAAAACCGAGCAAGCACAACACCACAGGATACCATTTCCGCTGTTTGGGAGATTTATAAATACCAGTATTTTGGGTAAATACTGGCTGCCAATGGTTAACTGGTTGTAATGGAATAGCTGGCTGTGGTAAACGTGGCTTCTGAGCGTAGCGCCTTTTGGCTGGAGTTCGAGGTTTGAGATGTTCTCTTGCTGCTATTGCTTGAGGTGATGGGAATGGGTCACGTCCGCCTAATCGTAGGGTACGTTCACACCAAGGGCATACTTGCTGGTGGTTGTTATATATATGCTGGGGATTAACAGTACAATTAACAAGGCTATCTTCAGCTTCAGCTATTGCCAGCATCCAGTTTTGGGCGCTAGGACGCAGATGTGGGTCGTTATGTCCATCCTCAAAACAACGTACAAACAGTTCTTGCAAGCTAGGATGGAGTATTGCCCAAGCAGGTGCGATGGGAGTTGGAAGATAAGGTACTTGTCGATTTTTACTGTAAGTGAAATGACCAGCAGAAATTCGTGCTTCGTAGGCTGGCGGCTCGCCTGCACCTTGAAAGATACCAGAAAACGGGTGCGTGCCTTCCATTAGTAGTTGAAATATCAGCACCGCTAACCCAAACAAGTCATGAGCAATTTCGCGATCGTACTGTGCAAAAATTTTATTTTGTAATTCCGGTGGCGTAAACTCTGGTTTGCCTACAGGACAGCGGTAAACAGCATTGCTGTCTGGATCGATTACCTGAAAAGAGTCCGTGTCTACTAAGGTTACCAGTGCTGTATCGCTAACCAAGATATTCGACTCATTCACATCGCCAATACAATATCCACTAGCGTGCAATGCAGCAAAAGCCGCCGCCAGATTTCGAGCAGTGCGAAGCAGGTACTGATAGTTGAATAAAGGACAGTGTTGACGGCGAGTTCTGGGGTTGTAAAAGTCGATTATCGGACGCATCCCCCGAATGCGCGGCATTAAAAAGCCGATAATCCGATTACTACCATCTACCGATCGCAACAGATCCTGTGGCCAAGCAATAGAAATATGCCCCAAGGTAGCCGTAGGGTTTTCTGGCGGATTAGCAAGCATTGCTTGCAGTTTATAAGCGTGGGCAACTGTAGGTTTGTGATAAACCTTTGCCACTGAGTTACTATCGGATGGCACCGCATAGATACAAGCTTCACCACCACGTCCTAAACTAACGTTAAGGCTCAGAATTTCTTGCTTGGGAGAACAACGTAGTACCTGCATGATGTAGTCACAATTAACGATGGTTACTTAAAAATGCCGAATCCGGCACAATCCTTGCTTATGGTTTGCTGAATGCAGCTATGATGAGTGTCAAATCATCATCGGTACGTTGCGTAATCCGCTCAGAGCCTAGAAACCTCACCAACTGCTCTTTGGCCACAGTCTTATCCTGGGTATTCGCTACAAAGTCGAACAAAGGAAAGAAGAATGGTTTGTGAGGTTCGCCAACAACCATATTCAAAGCTAACATTTGTAGTCCATCGGTGAGTACACCGACATTGACTATAGTTTCACGCAATAATCTCATCTGTGCTGTTTCTAAGGCACCAGGCGAAGTTAAAAAAGTGGTTTCGTTGATATATTCGCCATTGTCCGGTATTGTCAGTGCCAGTAGGTTGCCTATGCTATCCCTGGCTACGGCTAAACCATCACCAATCTGTGCCACAGCTACCACCTCTGGAGTGGCGACCATAAGAATTAAGGTAGTTGCTAAATCTTGAGGCTGTTTGTTAGACGCACTCGCCTCATCCTCCACCGCTTTTTTAGCGGCTAGCATAGCCTCAGTCAACAGCGACTTCACCACATCATCATCCGCAAGGAGATGACGAGTGATTTCTTTAATAGATATATTTTCTATTGCTGCTTCTACAGCAACCATTGCTCCGACTTTTCCCTGGCTGGCAGAACCCGCACCATCTGCTGCGGCGGCCACCAAAACATTATCTGGCAATATCTGCCAGTGGTGAGCATCCTGACACAGCTCTTGGTTTTTTAAGTGGCTAGTACCACATACAGATGCAGCTACTACCTGCCATTGAGGGATCTGTTTTGATGTGTTCATAGATTTTTTTGCAACAGCTAGCTGTGTGAATATCAAGCTGCGATGTCTATTAAACAGTGCCCCAACCAATAGGCGGTAGTGCCACCTGTTCCTCTATCTGTGAGTGGGAAACAGCTGACATACTAGCTGATAGCCAGACAAACATTTCTATAAAGTTGAGTCCTTTGAGCTTCAGGGGAGTACGCACACCTATTTGATTTAAGCGCGCCATATTCGCATTTTCTACACCAACTGTAAAAAAGGCTACTCGCTTATTGGCTTCATCCCCTTGCAGTCGCTTGGTTGCTTGCTCTACCACATGGTCTAGCTCACCTTGCGGCTCTCCATCAGTAATCATGAATACCCAAGGACGATAGTAAGCTATGCCGTTGGCGCGATATTGAGATTTGCGCTCTTGAATCAAGTCTAAAGCTTTATGAATTCCCCCGCCCATCGTAGTTAATCCCTGCGCTGTCAAGATTGGCGGATTGAATAAATCAGCAGTCACAAAATCTTGTACTACATTGACATTACTATCGAATGTAACTATTGCAACTTCTACCCGTCGAGCTGCCAAGGAATTTTTGATTAATTCATCCTTCAAACTCAGCAAACCTTGATTTAAAGCTTCAATGGCATCTCCTTGCATAGACCCAGATGTATCGAGTAATAATACGCAAGGACAACGCGGTTCTGGGTTTTCCGCAAATTCAACTACTTCATCTAGTCTTAATGTATCAGGCATAACTTTTGGTGTTATGTTAAAATTCAAAGTTTTTTCCTTTTCTCTAAAGTATATAGTTTATAGCACCACAATGACTACATGGATGGTGTTTTGTAGCCGATGATTTAATCTTTAATTCAACAGATTATTGCCACTTAATTATCTACATATTTAGGGAAAACTTAAGTAGTACTTAATTCAGTAAAAGTCAATTTGGTAAGGTTTGCATTACCTTTATTATTCCATCTTTAAAAATTCATATAGATTAATCCTAGAATACAACACTTACGTACATTCGCCTACGCAGAAGATTAAAGGTTTGATGTAGAAAACACTTTCTTTATATAAAAAATATAAATTTGACTTAAAAGCATCAGCGTTAGAATTCCTCTTTGATCAACATCACAACTGTCAAGCACAAGTGCTCTGAAATTACCAGGCTTCAGTATGCTGTGCAAAAAGTCACCAACTATCCATAGTGTGATTTTTGTAGCTTGTAACATATATATATTTTTTTTCGCAAAAATAATTTGTCTTTAAAGAAAAATTACAACTGAGAAATGCTTCATTGCCTTACTTCAGATTTACCTTAGTTCAATTTGATTTCCCGGAAAACTCCAAAATATGATTCTTGCTGGCACATTTACTAAACTAAGTCCTCAGAGTTTGTTAAAACAGTTATCTGATAGTTTTGACAGTACTTGTTTACAGACCTTTACTAACTCAGTTACTTGGTCAATATACCTAGAACAGGGAAAAATAACTTATGCTACCCATTCAGTCGAACCCTTTGATCGACTAGAACGTCATTTGCGCCGCCTCAGCGATAAAATTCCCCTAATTACCAGTGAAACTCGTGTCCAATTACGGATGATGTTTGAACTTGACTCACCAAGTCAGTTCATAGAACACCATAGTAATTTGACAAACCAGCCTCCTGAGTACCAGGCCATTGACTGGCTTGTCAGCCAAGAAAAATTGCATCCTACGCAAGCAGCAGTACTGATTCAAGAATTAGTTAAAGAAGTGATTGAATCATGGCTGTTAATCAAAGTAGGCAACTATGAATTAATTAATTTACCCGATAGGTTGCCAAAAATTTGCAGGCTTGACGTAGAAAAAATTCTTGAACGTTGCCAAGCACGATTACAGAGTTGGCAGTCTTTCGCTCCTCAAATTTCTTCTCCCTATCAACGTCCATACCTGTTTTTTAGCAAATCACTCCACAACAAAAATTTTCCCAACCTCGAACCCAATTTAGCTAACTGGATGAAGGGTTTTAGCTTGCGCCATCTTGCTGTAATTATGAACCAAGATGAAATACAATTAGTTCGCAATTTATACCCTTACATCGTCAATGGTGGGATCATGTTGCATGAACCAGATCCACCATTTGATCAACTACCAAAGACATTCACAGAATTATCAGCATCTCCCAAATATATAACAGAACTAGTTAAAAAGGAATTAGTTGATCCTGTAGTAGAACCTAGCAGCAGATCTGCCACGGCTCTTTTAGACATTCCTATAGAGAATATACCTCCAATTGAGCTACTACCACAAAGTTATTCTCCTTCCCAATATCCAGTTCAGGAATTAACAATACCAAATAACATAAATCCTATTCCTGAAAGAGTAACCGCTGCTACTGTAACCGCTAGAAAGGTTCAAAAAATCGTTTCTGTAGATGATAGCGCTACTATTCTCAAAGAAATTAGCCATTTCTTAGCAGATGAAAATTTTTCTGTAGTTCCTATCAACGATCCACTAAAAGCTGTTATGTCAATTATTAGGCATAAACCAGACCTAATTTTACTTGACTTGAACATGGCAGGCATTGATGGTTATGAGTTGTGCCGGATTATACGCAATAATTCGATGTTTAAAAATACTCCTATTATTTTCGTTACTGCCAATAAAGGCCTGGTAGACAAAGTGAAGGCAAATTTAGTGGGAGCTTCTGGTTATCTTACTAAACCATTTACCCGTGCAGAATTGCTGAAGATGGTTTTTATGCATTTAGCTTGATTTGCTAAATTTGTGCAGCAGCAGTTAGCAGAGATTACAGTATCCTGACTACAGACAAAGATTTTAATAATTTCAGTCAGCATATTCCAATAACGTTAGTTAAATGCTAAATCTACATAAACAGAAAAGTATGGATTGCTAGGTAACTGAATACTGTTCAATCAAAATGGGCATTCTAGGTTGAGTATTTAAACTTGAAGCTGTATGACACAAGCTCAAATTAAAAAACTCACCCCTGAAAAAGAAGCCCTAATACTTATTATTCGGAATGAGGCGATCGCTCTCATTCAAAATTTAAAAATATACCTATAATCCCTAGCTATTTATAAACCTGAAAGAGTTCACTATCTGTTGATATGCTCTCTGGTAAATAGCGTCATCATTGCCATAACCAGTTTTAGATATTGACACAACAATAATGCGAGAGTCTTTAGGGCTGATAAAAATAACGTGTTCATTTTCGTATAAACCACTCGATTTAAATTTGACCCCGCTTTGTCCTGCAATTTTGGCAGTTTTGAATTCACGAGTTGCCACAAATTGGTTACTCTGCTTAACCCACTTCTGCAAAGGTAATTTACGGCTATTGCTATATACAGATACACGGACATTGGCTGGGTATTCTGTACCTCCTTCATATCCCCCAGATCGAATTCTTTGCGCGTGCTTGTGAGTCCAGATATCAACAGCAATCAATGGAGTATCAACATTATTGCTAGGAGTAGATATTTTGTTATCTACCACAAAATCCTTGAGGGAGTAGCCAAACTGAAAGCGAAAGCGATCGCTCCGATAAATAGCTTGGTCTTGAGATACAGGTTTGGGAGTAGACTTTTTTAGTGAAACAACTTCTTTTGCGCTCGCTTGGTTTGTTAAAGCAGAATTAGCCTCAAAATTGTAGGCGATCGCCCCTGCTGCTACCAAACCCATCAAGACCGGATGTAAAATCCATTTCTGGAATTGCTTATCGTTAATCATCATTCACTCCTGGGAACTTAATCTTTTAGGCTCTTAGCTTTGATAGATCCAACATCCCAAACAGTATTTCCGCAATTTATCTTCTTACTGCTCAAATCAACGTAGTAGGATCGTTCAAGTGAATGGGTAAGACTTACTGGTTGAGCAGCGATCGCTTGCTAGTAAGCGCCTAAAATGAGAGCAAAAGACGATTCCTAAAACAAGCACACTCCATGCGTATTTCTCTAAACTGGCTGCGGGAACTAGTAGAAATCAAACTTAGCCACGAAGAATTAGCCCACACCCTGACAATGGCTGGGTTTGAAGTAGAAGATATTGAAGACCGCCGCACTTGGGCAAATGGCGTTGTTGTGGGCAGAGTGCTTGAGCGTCAACCCCACCCCAACGCTGATAAGTTGAGTGTTTGTCAAGTAGATATCGGTGCATCTGAGACTTTAAATATTGTCTGTGGTGCTGCTAACGTCCGGGCAGATATCTATGTACCAGTAGCAACCACGGGTACTTACCTACCCAACATCGATTTAAAAATTAAACCAGCCAAACTGCGTGGTGTCCAATCTCAAGGAATGATTTGTTCCTTAAAGGAACTCGGTTTACCTACAGATGTAGACGGAATTCACATTTTTTCTCAGGACAATTTGCCATTGGGTAGCGATGTGCGTCCTTTGTTGGGTTTGGATGATGTGATTTTAGATGTAACTGCCACTGCTAACCGTGCTGATGCCCTGAGCATGGTAGGTATAGCGCGGGAAGTAGCCGCTTTAACGAGTGGAAAATTGAGCATTCCCGAACCTGGTCAGGTGTCAATTAACCAAGGCGGGGGAAATTTAGCTTTAAGTATTTCGGAAACGCAAGCTTGCCCTGCCTATATTGGTACAGTCATTGAACAAGTAAAAATTGCTCCTTCTCCTGGCTGGTTGCAACAACGCCTGCTATCTGCTGGGGTGCGACCAATTAATAATGTCGTGGATATTACTAATTATGTGTTGTTGGAATGGGGACAGCCCTTACACGCCTTTGACCGGGAACGTCTAAAATCGGTTGCTGGGAGTGACAACTTAAATATTGGCGTTCGCTTTGCCAATGCTGGGGAAACCCTGAAAACTTTGGATGGACAAACTCGCACCCTCTCAACCCAAAATTTATTAATCACTGCTAACAATAAACCCGTAGCACTGGCGGGAGTTATGGGTGGGGAAGAAACCGAAGTCTATGAAGGTACTCAAAGCTTAGTTTTAGAAGCAGCATTATTTGATTCTGTAGCAATTCGCCGTTCTTCCCGGAGTGTGGGCTTAAGAAGTGAAGCCTCTGGCAGATACGAAAGAGGCGTTAACCGGGCTGAATTGGAAGTAGCCTGTCGCCGCGCTTTGTCACTGTTTACTGAACTGGCTGGCGGCATAATTGTTGGTCAAGAAATTGCCGATACTCGCCCCGATCCATCCACCTGGACTCGTTCTATTGCTTTACGTTTAGACCGAGTTAATCAAGTGTTAGGGCCAGTCGATTTGGGAGAGGAGACAGGAGAACTCGAAGAACGTGACATTGAGCGGATTCTAACTGCATTAGGATGTCAACTTACACCTTCAGGAGAACGTTCGTGGAAAGTTTCTGTACCACCCTATCGCTACCGCGACTTAGAACGGGAAATTGACTTAATTGAAGAAATTGCCCGTCTCTACGGCTATGACAAATTTTGTGATACCTTGCCACAAAAAGCAGAAGCAGGCTATTTGCCTTTAGATCAAGAATTGATCCGCAAGTTGCGAGCCTACCTCCGGGCAGAAGGACTGACAGAATTAATCCAATACTCTTTGGTAAAACCAGGAAAAGACAGACAAATAGTACTGTCCAACCCCTTGTTTGTAGAATATTCGGCGCTGCGAACCGATTTGATATCTGGGTTGATTGACGCTTTTCAATATAACTTAGAGCAAGGAAACGGGGCGCTCAATGGTTTTGAAATTGGGCGGATCTTCTGGCAAGAAGATGGTTTGCAAGAAGCCGAAGCGATCGCTGGGATTATGGGAGGCGATCGCACCGTTAGCAAGTGGTCAAGAAGTGGTCGAGAACAACCCCTTACTTGGTATGAAGCTAAAGGCATTTTAGATAGTGTATTTCATCAACTTGATTTGCCAGTAGAATATCAACCCGATCGCCGTGATGAACGCTTGCATCCGGGACGCACCGCTTCTTTGTGGATCAGGGGTAACAGACTAGGTATATTTGGGCAACTTCATCCCCAACTGCGGCGAGAAAAAGGCTTACCAGATTCAGTTTATGTGTTCCAGTTGGATGCAGACGCACTTTTAGATGCGTTGGATCAAGATGACGTCCTCACACCAGTATTTCATCCTTATTCCACTTATCCAGCTAGCGATCGCGATATCGCCTTTTTCGCACCTGTAAAAGTTTCAGTTTCCGAAATTGAAAAAGTAATTACTAAAGCTGGCAAAGAATTGCTGGAATCCGTGGAATTATTTGATGAATATCGCGGTGAAAATGTGCCTGCAGGTCAACGGAGTTTGGCATTTCGCTTAATCTACCGGGCTAGCGATCGCACCCTTACCGATGCCGAAGTTGAACCAGTACACAATAGAGTTCGTGAAGCTTTGGTAGAAAAATTTGGTGTTAGCTTAAGAAGTTAACAATGGCGAACAGGTTAGAGGGTAAAGCCATCAAATTATCTTCTGTAACCTGTTGCCTATCTTTTATGTTCACAGTTAATTACCAATCAAATAGGATTACTGTAGTTGTCATGCAAAAATACATAATGTGGGGAACTTACTGCGACGATGTTCTGGAAAAACGTACCCCTTATCGTCAAGCCCACTTAGACGGATTAGCAAAACAGAAAGAATCTGGTGTGCTGATTACCATTGGCCCTACCAAAGACGTCACGAAAGTTTTTGGTATTTACGAAGCTGAAGATGAAGCTACTGTACGCCAGTTGATTGAAAATGACCCCTACTGGCAAAATGGCATCTGGACTGAATATTTTGTCAAAGAGTGGATTCAGGCCATGTAAAATTGGGGACTGGGGACTGGGGACTGGGGACTGGGGATTGGGGACTGGGGACTGGGGATTGGGAAGCAGAGGAGCAGGGAGCAGGGGAGGTAGCAACTCAGAACTCAGCACTGAGAACTCTGTCGCTCAGATTCTTGCTTTGAGTGGATGCGATCGGGTTCTTGTAAATGCAAAGATCGGGAATCCTACGATAATAAACCGTTGGTGTTGTCTAAAATAAAGATAAAAAGATATACAACTGCAACAACTGCGGTTTTTCTCCAATCTTTTGATGTTTCGAGAAAGTACCACTTGCTATGAATCGAATTTTAAAACGTACACTTCTACCCGGCCTCATGGCTGCAAGTTTAGCTAGCGTCAGCTTAGTTCCTGTTCAACCAGCTGCTGCTGATGACCAAATACTACGAGATATAGGCATTGGCGCTGCTGCTGGTGTGATATCTGGAGGTGTTAGAGGACGTGGTTCTATAATTAATAATGCTGTTAAAGGTGCAGCAGCTGGCGCTGCTGTGAATGGTGTACATAGTACTAGAAGACAGCCAAAGAATCGCAGAAACCGTAACATAATTCAAGATGTCGGAATAGGTGCAGCAGCTGGCACAGCGGCTGGCGCGATTACTCGCGGCGGCAAAGATACTCTTGGCGATGCAGTCGATGGCGCAGCTGCGGGTGCAGCCATCCATGTGATTACCAATGGCAGAGGTAGAAGATAATTTGTAATCCATAATTTGGAATTGGCAGCTTAATTACGAATTATGAATAGCAAAGTCAATTTGCTACTTTTCTGCGAGGAAAGTAGCAAAGCAAAACTTTAAAGTCGCTGCTTAATCTAGTTGTGAACTGGAAAAGGGGCTTTAGTGATGTAATCTTCACTAAAGCCACACCTAATTTGACTATAAAGTTTAGTTTTACGTTTTTGCCCCAGTCCTTTTTGATGCTAAAAATATATGCGATCGCCTCCTCCAGGTGCGCTCCGCGCAATCGCCAGATCCGATGACTTGTAGATTAATATTAATCTCTACCCTTCAGCGCCTTTTGAAAGTTGCGACGATAGGATTTATTAGTAATAAACAAGGCAGGCCACAACAGAGCTAAACCAACTCGATTAGGCAAGGTTGGGGTAAAATTAGTTTTCTCAAACCCACTCCAGAACTTCCAAGCGAAATATCCATAAGCTGCAATTAACCCAAAAATAATTAAATTAGCCATTCTTGTTACTCCATGAGCGACAGACAGATTTTGAGTTAAGTATTTTTACACTATTTCCGCACATCATAACTGAAACTGAAAAGGTTTTAATAAACTATTCAGTCTTCGCTATCCAATTGACTTAACGATACATTTTCTTATTCCAGTGTAGAGTAACCTCCCGCATCGTAGCTAGTTACCAGTTAACATCACGAAGTCTCTATTGCCAGAATAAAATTAGGACAGAAGCGAGAACGGAGCAAACATCAAAGGTAAAAATATTTCTCCTATTTTGACATTATTCTTTCTTGTCTCCAAAGCTTCCGGGAGTCCATAGCACTATCTTCTATTACTGAGAATATCTCTTACGTCCAAGCACTTCTTTTGGGAATCTTTTCTTGACACACCGGATAGTGTGATGAGTATATATTTCTTATCAAATGCCTCTTGTGGAAGTTCCTCAAATATCGACATCCATAGGAGACTAGAGTAAGAAGAACACAAAGTATATCACGGGTCTTGACGCAGCAAATGCTGCAAATAGCTAAGGAGGATTTATGCGTGCAGTGCTGATGGCAGGCGGTTCGGGAACGCGGCTTCGCCCGTTAACTTGCGATCTGCCCAAACCTATGGTGCCCATTTTAAATCGGCCCATTGCCGAACACATCATTAATCTTCTCAAAAGACATCAAATTACAGAAGTTATTGCTACTTTGCATTATTTACCTGATGTCCTGCGAGACTACTTTCAAGATGGTAGCGATTTTGGCGTGCAGATGACCTATGCTGTGGAAGAAGACCAACCCCTCGGTACGGCAGGCTGCGTAAAAAATATTGCCGAACTCCTTGATGAAACTTTTTTAGTCATTAGTGGTGATAGCATCACAGATTTTGACCTGACAGCAGCAATTGAATTTCACAAACAAAAAAAGTCAAAAGCAACTTTAATTTTGACCCGCGTCCCCAACCCAATCGAATTTGGCGTGGTGATTACTGATGAGGAAGGGCGTATTAGTCGATTCTTAGAAAAACCTTCTACTAGTGAAATTTTCTCCGATACTGTCAATACTGGTACTTACATTATTGAACCAGAAGTATTAGAGTATTTGCCAGATCACACTGAATCCGACTTTTCAAAAGATTTATTTCCCTTACTACTAGCAAAAGATGAGCCAATGTATGGCTATATTGCCCAAGGTTATTGGTGTGATGTCGGTCATTTAGATGCCTATCGTGATGCTCAGTATGATGCTTTACATAATAAAGTTAATCTTGAATTTGCCTACAAACAGATGTCTCCAGGTGTTTGGAGGGGCCAAAACACCTATATTGATCCAACAGCTATTATTGAAACTCCAGCAATTATTGGCGACAATTGCCGGATTGGGGCAAGAGTTCAAATTGAAGCAGGAACTGTAATTGGGGATAATGTCACAGTTGGCGCTGATGCTAATCTCAAACGACCGATTGTTTGGAATGGGGCAATTATTGGCGAAGAAGCGCATCTATCAGCCTGTGTGATTTCTCGTGGTACTCGTGTAGATCGCCGCGCTCATGTATTAGAAGCATCTGTGGTAGGTTCACTTTCGACTGTGGGCGAAGAAGCGCAAATCAGCCCTGGTGTGCGTGTTTGGCCTAGTAAAAAGATTGAGTCTGGTGCTGTTTTAAACATCAACTTGATTTGGGGAAACACTGCCCAACGAAATTTATTTGGGCAACGTGGGGTACAAGGATTAGCCAATATCGACATCACCCCAGAATTTGCTGTGAAGTTGGGGGCTGCTTACGGTTCTACTTTAAAACCTGGTTCTAAAGTTACGGTTTCTCGTGACCAGCGTAATGTATCGCGGATGGTGACGCGATCGCTAATTGCTGGCTTGATGTCAGTAGGTGTCGATATTCAAAACCTAGATGCCACAGCTGTACCCATAGCTCGGACAGTTATACCCACGATGTCGGTAGCTGGCGGTATTCATGTACGAGTACACCCCGATCGCCCCGACTACATCTTGATTGAATTTATGGATGCCAAGGGCATTAATATCACGAAAGCCCAAGAAAAGAAAATTGAGGGAGCTTATTTTAAAGAAGATATGCGGCGGGCGCAAATCCATGAAATCGGTGATGTCGCCTACCCCAGCCAAGTAATTGACCGTTACTGCACGGCATTTGAGAAGCTTTTGCACGTTTCTACCCTCCGCAACAGCCGAGCAAAAGTGGTGATTGACTATGTTTATTCTGTATCTGGGGCAGTTCTACCCCAAATGTTAGATAAATTTGGTGCTGATGCGGTGGTGCTGAACGCCAGTCTGAATAAACACGCTGTATCCACAATGGATCGCGAAGGATTGTTAACTCAGCTAGGCCATGTGGTTGAGGCATTAAAAGCTAACTTTGGGGTTCAAGTCTCAGCTAACGGAGAACAACTAATTTTAGTTGATGAATCCGGGATGCTAATTCGCGGGGAAATGCTAACCGCACTGATGGTAGACATGATTTTAACCTCTAACCCCAGAGGAACCGTAGTCGTGCCAGTTCATGCTTCTAGTGCTGTTGAACAAGTTGCCCGTCGTCATGATGGCAAGGTAATCCGTACCAAAGCAAGTCCCACCGCTTTGATGGAGGCTTCGCAAAAATATCCCAATGTGGTGTTGGCTGGTAGTGGGGACACAGGTTTTATCTTTCCGCAGCTGCATCCAGGCTTTGATGCGATGTTCTGCATTGCCAAGTTGATTGAGATGCTGACGATCCAAGAGCGATCGCTTGCTACAGTCCGCTCAGAATTGCCCCGCGTAGTTCACAAAGCCTATACAGTACGTTGCCCTTGGAGTGCTAAGGGAGCGCTGATGCGTTATTTGGTCGAAACTCACCCCGCCCAAAACCTTGAATTAATTGATGGGGTGAAAATTTGTCAGCCTTATGATGATAGTTGGTTGTTAGTTTTGCCAGACGCCAGTGAACCAGTAGTACATTTATTTGCTAACAGCCATGAGCGCGATTGGGTAGATGAAACCTTAAGAAACTACCGCACCCGTGTTCAGATGTTTGTGGAAAGGCAACAAGAACAACATCCGGCGGAAGTTTAATTAATCAAGAGCCTATAGTCTACAGCCAACCAGTCTTAGACTGGTTGGCTGTAGGCTTTAAAAGGATTAAATTTACGAATTCTGCTACGGCAGTTCTTCAAGAAATCCCCTCTCTTGCACTGTCTCACCAAGAGCCGCACCCATTTGTAGCCAACTTATGGGAGAATGCCATGATTTCACAAAAATATTGTATTGATTCACACAAGCAGGAGATCTAGAAAATGCCTACAATTATCTACGATATTGAGGGAACTTCAGGGCCCGATATCTTGAGGGGAACAAGTGCAAATGATGTTATCGGCGGATTTGACGCAGATGATAAATTCATTGGCTCTGGTGGCTCTGATGCTTTAGATGGAGGAAAAGGTTTTGATACTGCTGTTTACAGGAACTTTAAAACCCTGATTGTTCTGAAGCCAACAGCGCTTGTAAACGATTTCTATAGTGGAATTACGAGCATAGTAGACAAAGGAAATTCTCAAGAAGACAGGCTAGGTATATTTGCTAATTCTATAGAGAAGGTAATTGGTGCTACCGGAAAAGCAAATCTCATCGATGCTTCCGAGACACTTCCAGATGGTTATATAACTGTAAATTTGGCTACGCAGAATGTTTCAGTTGCTGGGATTAAAAACATTTATTCTGGTCAACTATTCCCTACGCTTAAATTAAAAGTTGAGAATTTTCGCAATGTGATTGGTACGGAGCGAGGAGATAGTATCACTGGTGATGCTGGCAATAACATGCTCAAAGGATTGGGTGGCAATGATACGCTCTCTGGAGGAGGTGGCAAAGATAACCTGATTGGTGGAGCGGGAAATGACGTGTTCGTTGGGGGTAGTGGGGATGACACCTTATCTGGAACAGATGCAACTGCTAGAGGTGCAAAGGAAAGTGACATCCTCAACCCCGGTCAAGGTAGAGATCGGATCATCTTAGGAGACTCCTCTAGTGCATACTATGAAGGGGCTGGGGGTGGCGATTTGGCAATCATTAAAGGAATAAGCCAAGAAGATAGAATTGTTCTGAGCGCTAAAGAAAGTTACAAATTTGAGCGCAAAGGAGATAATTTTTTACTCTACACGATGCAAGGTAGTACAAAAGACTTGATTGCACGGATTGAGGATACATCAAGTTCGATTTTTAAGGGACTTGAGGGTACAACATTCCATATTACTGCCGAGCAAACCTTAAGCGTATTTATTGGGATTTAATTTTTTGGCGTTGCTGAATTTTAATATGCAATTCAATAATTAAAGATGCCAACTTCTTAGTTTCTGCACCTATCGTGAGGCAAATTCATATTTTAACTCAGCAACGCCAATTTTTTCTAAATCCGTCATAACCTCAAATCTGCTTGCTTTAAGCTATTTCTCAAATGGCAAACTCGGAAATTGGTTTTTAGGAAATATCGCTAACTCGGTTTGCGGATCAAAAAAGTGTATCTTCTCTGGAATCAGCGATAACCACAATTTCTCACCAATACTTACTAAGCGGTCTGGTGGAACTCGTATCTGTAGATAATTAGCTGTATTTCCATCGGCAAGCCTAACGCTGATAAAACTGTCATTACCAAGATTTTCTACCAAATCTACTTGCACAGGTAAATTTTTCGTAGCAGCTACACTAACGCTGAAGTGTTCTGGGCGAATGCCTAAAATTAGAGTTTGTCCATCATATTTTTGCAGAGCATTTCCCCAAATTTCTGGAAGTGTGAACCGAAATTGAGAATGGGTAATTAATAGAGGAGCATGAAACTCCACAGCAATGAAATTCATCGGTGGTGAACCAATGAATTCTGCTACAAAAAGGTTGGCAGGGCGATTGTACAGTTCTAAGGGAGAAGCGACTTGCTGAATTTGTCCCTGATTCATAATTGCAATGCGATCGCCCATTGTCATCGCTTCGGTTTGGTCATGGGTGACGTAAATTGTCGTTGTCCCCAACTGGCGTTGCAACTTGACAATTTGGGCGCGGGTTTCTGCCCGCAATTTAGCATCTAAATTAGAAAGTGGTTCATCCATTAAAAACACTTGGGGATTACGGGCGATCGCTCGTCCTAGTGCAACTCGTTGCCTTTGTCCCCCAGATAGCTGTTTCGGTAGGCGATTGAGCAAAGCTTCAATTTGCAACAATTGAGCGACATTACGCACCCGCCGATTCACTTCTCGTTCTTTGTCAGAAATGTAGCGGAGTCCTTTAGGTAGCTTTCTTGTCGCCCCCACAAGGAGATTTTTAGCCCAGTTTTGAAAATGCTGAGATAAGGTGATTTCTTCCCCTGTTTCCCCATCTCCAAAGCGGCGGCGTAACCCAAACGCTATGTTGTCATACACCGTCATGTGAGGATAGAGAGCATAATTTTGAAACACCATTGCAATGTCTCTTTCTTTAGGAGGGAGGTCATTTATCAAGCGATCGCCCACCCAAATATTGCCACCAGTCATCGTCTCCAAGCCAGCGATTAACCGCAGTAGGGTACTTTTACCACAACCCGAAGGCCCCACAAGTACCATAAATTCCCCATCTGCGATCGTCAGGTTAATCCGCCGCAAGACATTGATGCTGTCTGCACGTTCTGGTTCTGCATCAGTTTTGCTCCCAGGCGTAAATGGAGATTGGGCTGGTAAAGCAATACTTTCCCCTTTTCGCGGGGGAAAACTTTTATAAACGTTTTCTAAAAGAACTTGCGCCACGAGTATTAATTATAGTCATTGGTCATTAGTCATTAGTCATTAGTTATTAGTTATTAACTGCAAACGAAGGACAAATGACAAAGGATAGTTTAGCGCTCATCATACACGTTTCACCTGAATACGAAAAGTTAAAAAAACAGCTTTCAACCTCAAAAGGAAACTACCCTTGATTCTAGGCCTTTCCAAAGGTGTTGTTATGGCTAACTCTGTATCCGCAAATCCTACCCATGACATTGTAGACGTACAAACTACAGATTGTTGCATTGTTGGTGGCGGGCCAGCAGGAGCTGTGCTGGCATTTTTACTCGCGCGTCAAGGTATTCCTGTAATATTGCTAGAAGCACACAAAGACTTTGATCGTGATTTTCGGGGTGACACAATTCATCCATCAGTTATGGAGATTATGGAGGAATTGAGCTTAAGCGATCGCTTGCTACAGCTACCCCATGCCAAAATGCACCGAATTCAAATTCAAACTCCCCAAAATAGCCTCGTTTTAGCAGATTTTAGTCACCTGAAAACCCATTATCCTTACATTACAATGCTTCCCCAGGTCAAATTTCTGGAATTTATTACCCAAGAAGCGCAAAAATATCCTCATTTTCAGTTGGTAATGGGGGCAAATGTTCAAGAATTAATTGAGGAAGATGGAGTAATTCAAGGTGTACGCTATCGAGGAGGTGGGGGTTGGCACGAAGTGCGAGCAATGCTTACCGTTGGTGCGGATGGACGCCATTCCAAGCTACGGCAGTTGGGGAGTTTTGAGACTATCGAAACCTCACCACCAATGGATGTCCTCTGGTTCCGCCTACCCCGCAAGCCAGAAGATGCTGAGGGGGGTATGGGGCGTATTGCTCAAGGTCACCTCATCGCCATGTTGGATCGTGGTGACGAGTGGCAACTTGCTTATGTCATCCCCAAAGGCGGCTATCAGCAACTGCGATCTGCTGGTTTGGAGGAGTTAAAAAAATCTGTTGTCGAAGTTGTGCCAGAGTTAAGCGATCGCATAGAAAACTTACATGATTGGTCACAGGTAGCTTTTCTCTCAGTGGAATCGAATCGAGTTAAACGCTGGTATCGTCCGGGTTTGCTACTGATTGGTGATGCTGCTCATATCATGTCTCCAGTTGGTGGAGTTGGCATTAACTATGCAATTCAAGATGCTGTCGTGGCGGCGAATATACTCAGTAAACCGCTCAAGTATCAGCGTGTAGAACTCAAAGATTTAGCAAAAGTGCAGCGTCAACGGGAATTACCCACACGGATTATTCAGACGTTTCAGACTTTTATTCAAAAGCAGATATTTGCTCGTGTTCTGAGCTCAGACCAAACTTTTCAACCACCTGCTTTTCTGCGCTGGCCCATCTTGCGCGATTTGCCAGCACGCTTGATTGCCTTGGGTGTTTTTCCGGTTCATGTGCAAACTTAAAATATTGCCAATTTTTTACATCTAGGGACAATCTTGAGCCGCTATCAAAGTGGTACAATTATACTAATAAGTTGTAGAATTCAATGCTTGCTTTAGTCAAGCGGAGGTTGTGAACAGGGTTTATACTGCTGTTGACTTCCCTCGCTTGACTTTTATGGTAAAACTGACTCAAAGCTGAGAATATATAGAGCCAAATGTATCGAGAAAATATTACAAAATGCAAATAGGAATATAGATAGATATTACATGGCAATACATATAAAAATCTCACTTCTTCCTTTCGCACTCAGCACTTTTGAATCATCAGGAGAATTGAAATGAATAGCTGCGTTTTGATGGCGGAAATTATTCAAGAGCCGCAACTACGTTTTACAGCCGATAATTTAGAAGTTACGGAAATGCTGGTGCAGTTTCCCAATTCTCAGCGAGCAGAAGACCCACCAGCAACCTTGAAAGTTGTTAGTTGGGGAAATTTGGCGAAAGAAATTCAAAATAATTACCACGAAGGCGATCGCGTCATCTTGGTAGGAAGATTAAGTATGAATACAGTTGATCGTGCTGAAGGCTTCAAAGAAAAACGTGCTGAGTTGACAGTACAACAAATTCAAGCCGTAGGAGGCAGTTCTACTACTAGTTTTTCATCATCAGCAGCTAAAAATTCCTCAGTAACTGCTTCCTCATCTGTAGTATCTAATGCTCCAGAGACCAATGTGCCGAGTTATGAATCATCACGTCCGGTGGCTACCCCAGTGGCAAGTAATGCTAGCGTAGCTCCGAAAGTGAGCAACCCGGAACCTGCACCCCAACCTAAAAATTTTGAGCGAACTACCTATCCGGTAGTCAAAGAAGAAGAACCAAATATTGACGATATTCCGTTTTAGCAGCAAGTACTGCTGACGAGTTATAGATGATTGCAGGATGTAAGGGATAAATATTTTTGAGGTTTAAAGCTCAATTATCTTTTACATCCATTTATGCTTTTTACAAAAATTTTAGCCACAACAGCTAAATTCGTTATATTTTAAGTTATCAGTTGTGCTTATATAACGGATTGTACGCAAAATCTGTAAAAACAATATCTTTCAAAGGGTGAAAAGCTAGAATCACTGTTAACTCCAAAACCTTTTTAGTAAAAATACATACTCAACTCCTATGAGAGAAACTGTCCTAGAGGTTCGCAATCTCCAAGTTGAATTTTCCGGTGATGGCAACATCCTCAAAGCCGTTGATGGTATTTCTTTTCAACTGCATCGAGGTGAAACTTTAGGAATAGTAGGAGAGTCGGGAAGTGGTAAATCAGTAACATCCCTAGCCGTGATGGGTTTGTTACAAAGTCCCGGTAGAGTGAGTGGCGGAGAAATCTGGTTTCGTCCGCAGGAAAATGGCACACCAATCAATTTACGCGAATTGCCGCCTGAGCAAATGCAGCTATACCGGGGCGGCGACATGGCGATGATTTTTCAAGAACCGATGAGTTCGCTCAATCCGGTTTATAACATTGGGTTCCAGCTAACAGAAGCGATTTTACGACATCAGAAGGTGTCAACACATGAAGCGCAAAAAATTGCGATCGCCGGACTGCAAGAAGTTAAACTGCTCCCTAGCGATGAGCAGATAGAACAGCAATATCTCGAAAACTGGAACCAAACTAACCCCAATTCACCTAAACCAGATGATCGCAAACTGGCACAGTTAGTCAAGCAGCATAAAGAAGCTATGCTGGAACGTTACCCGCATCAACTTTCTGGGGGACAGTTGCAACGGGTAATGATCGCTATGGCAATTTCTTGCAACCCATTACTATTGATCGCTGATGAACCCACCACAGCCTTAGATGTAACAGTGCAAGCGACAATTCTAGAGTTAATGCGAGAATTGCAGCAGCGCCGCGATATGGCCATGATCTTCATCACCCATGACTTGGGGTTAATCTCGGAAATTGCTGACCAAGTAGCGGTGATGTACAGAGGCAAGATTGTAGAATATGGTGCGGCGGAGCAAATTTTTAGCAATCCCCAACATCCTTATACTAAAGGCTTAGTAGCTTGCCGTCCTACACTCAACCGCCATCCTCACAAACTGCTCACAGTCTCTGACTACATGAGTGTAGAGGAGAGTTCAACAGGACAATTGGTAATCCAAGAGAAACAACCCTCGGCGCCACCAGAAGTTACCACCCAAGAGATAGTTCAAAGATTAGCAAACCTCAATGAAAAGCAACCCCTACTACAAATTCGCAACCTGAAAGTTGGGTTTCCGGTACGGGGTATATTCGGCGGTACAAAACGCTACACTATGGCTGTGAATGGCGTTTCATTTGATGTCAAACCAGGGGAAACAGTCGGATTAGTAGGAGAATCGGGCTGCGGTAAAACTACTCTTGGCAGAACTTTGCTGCGCTTAATTGAACCGATGGGCGGTCAGATTATCTTTGAGGGACAAGATATTACTACCCTTAAAGGAGAACCATTACAGAAACTGCGACGGGAAATGCAAATCGTTTTTCAAAATCCCTTTAGCTCCCTCGATCCACGAATGAAGGTTGGGGACGCAGTTATGGAACCTTTGGTAATTCACTCTGTTGGTAAGACACAGCGACAACGGCGAGAACGTGTTGTTGAACTTTTAGAACGGGTGGGATTGAGTGCAGATGCTATCAACCGCTATCCTCATCAGTTTTCTGGCGGTCAACGTCAACGAATTTGCATTGCCCGTTCCTTGGCATTAAATCCCAAATTTATTATCTGTGATGAATCGGTTTCAGCGCTAGATGTATCAGTGCAAGCACAAGTCTTAAATCTCTTAAAAGAATTACAGGAAGATTTTCAACTTACTTATATCTTCATTTCCCACGATTTGAGCGTAGTGAAATTTATGAGCGATCGCATTTTAGTCATGAATCGCGGTCAAATTGTCGAACAAGGTACAGCACAAAGCATCTATCTCGAACCTAAAGAAGAATATACGCAGAAGTTAATCGCTTCTATTCCCACTGGTAGCCCTGAAAGGGTACGAAGTCGGCAAGCACGGACTTTATAAAGCGCTCCTTTTGTGGCAAAGCTCTTCCTTGTTGCTACGCTTGGGTTGAAGTTAACTTAGCACTATTAAACTTATCGATGTCAGGAGGCATCTGTGATTTCTAGTCATCAAGTTGCATTAATACAAAAGCAAAATCGACTGCTTGCCAAATTACCTCCTGATGAGCTAGAACGTTTGCATCCTCATCTGGAGATAGTCTCGCTCTCTCTGGGACAGGTGCTCATCGAGCCTAATGAGCCTATTCCATATGTCTATTTTCCTGTTAACTCACTGCTCTCTCTGGTAACGGTGATGGAGGACGGCTCAACAGTCGAATCCGGCTGTATCGGGCGTGAGGGGATGGCAGGTGTGCCAATTCTTATGGATGCAAGCACGACGCCAATGCGGACGCTGGCACAAATCCCAGGGCAAGCCGTGCGTATCAAAGCCTCCATTATCAAAGAGATGTTCGACACTGGCGGCTCACTGCAAAAGCTTCTCTACCGTTACATACATACAGTAATTGTCTTGGGTTCACAAAGCACAGCCTGCAACCGTCTTCATCAAATAGAAGCAAGACTGTGCCGTTGGTTGCTAATGAGCAGCGATGGTGTAGGGTCACACTCACTTCCCCTCACGCAAGAATTTCTGTCCACGATGCTTGGCGTTAGGCGTTCTGGAGTGAGCGAAACTGCTAGTAAACTTCAGAGCATGGGCTTAATCCGTTACCAGCGTGGGCATATCCAGATTATTGATAGAAAAAGCTTGGAAACAGCCGCTTGCGAATGTTACGGCATAGTCACGGCAGAATATAAACGCTTGTTTGGTTAAAGCTGTAACATCATTTGAGCTAATGGGGTCTGGGGGCTAGAAGTCTGGCGTTATAAAGATTTTGATTTATATATCCGATACCGAACAGACTAAAGCTTGTATGTGTATCTATATTTAGAAAATTTGGCATTTTTATAGTAGTAACGCTAGAAAAAGCTATTTTTTCTCAAATAATACTCATGGAGGGTTTTATTAAACGTATATTAATTTGTGATGACGTCGCTGATAACACTTTTCTTCTACAAACAATTTTGCAAGCAGAGGATTGTCAGATTGAAATCGTCGATTCGGGTGCAGCAGTGTTGGAAAAATTGGAAATCGATCCTAACCACCCTAACCTGCTAATACTAGATGTTCAGATGCCAAAAATGGATGGATTTGAAGTTGCTCGACGCCTAAGAGAATCGGCAGAATTTCAATTTATTCCTATTATGTTGGTGACAGGTTTGAATGAAGATGATATTAATAAAGCTCTTGATATAAAAATTGATGGATTGATTCAAAAGCCCTTTGACCCTGACGTAGTAATCGATCAAGTGCGAACAATTTTAGACCGGAGTTGATCAACGTATCTTGAATGAATAATTAATTTAGGGTTAAACATTGGAATATTTTTATTGTTAAAATGCCAATTAAAAAAGGTAGAAAATGCCATCAAAGAAGCTTATGCTTTAATTGATTTATCTGAACCAGACATTATCTTTTGTGATAGCCTGCTTGAAGCAGAAGAGATGATTGATACTAGGGGGCCTACCGAGAGTCCCCTTTCCCTGCTCCCTCGCAGACATTAGTGCAATTTATCGTATTAAGTTTTTGTTAATATTCGTGCGATAAAGCCTCCTGTGAAAGCCCCTACCAATGAGCTAACTCGTACCTCCTAACTCCCTCAACTCCCCAACCCGATCGCCCTTTCAGTTCCTCACCCTCAGTGCAATAGTTAGCTTGTTTAATATTTTTTCAAATAAAAATCTCCTACGACTCGTGATGCTCATAGGAGAAAACCTTGCTTGATATTGTCCTTTTCTTACTATCACTTACTTCCAGAAAATTTTATAGAGTCTGTAGTTATATAAATTTATTAAGTTTTTCTGTTACCATTGTTACTGTAAAAAAATTAAAACTTTCAGAAAAATTACAACAGATATAAAAATGAATTAATTCCCTGCTACCTTCATTCGATTAATATTATTCGAGCTACAACTGAAAACAAGCAGCCGGACAATTATCAATGTCAACTATTAATAATAAAGAAGGTTTAATCTCCTTGAAAACATCCTAAATTTTATAAATAAATCCCCTTTGAATCGGGGTGATAGAAAAGGAACCAACATTTTGTATTTGTAGATGTTCAACAGTCTTAGTACCTTTTTATCTCAATAGATTTTATAGACCCTGTAATTAGATATGTCTATTAAGCTTTTATGTAAGCATGGCTACTTGCACTTTCCACTCAGTTCGCCCTTCGGTTACCTCCCTTTAAGTTTTATTTGATTTCCGTTTGCAGAAAGTGCGATCGCACCCCTTTAACGAGTCGCTAAATGTCTCAAGTCCTTGTGTTCTCAGCTTTTGTGGAGATATCGTCATAACCAATATTTTCTAACATAAAAATTAATAAACGAATTCCAAATTTTGTGCGGATGTGACACAATTAACTCATATTTTTATATTGATCTAACCACGACTACGCAAGCAAGTTGCGAAATAATGGCTGCTGAAAATCCTCATCAGTAAAGCTTTTTGGCTAAGTCAGAACATTTTTTCTTAGTTGCTTTCTTACTTGCGCTCCATTCTATAATTAGACTTTGGACAAAATAATTAGTAAGTTAAAAATTATTAGCTATTAATATCATTGTTTGATCAATGATGCTATTACACGTATATTTGATATATAACCATAAAAGTAATATATGTAAAATAGTTGAATCTTCTTAATAATGATTATCAAATGTTGATAAATCATCAGTTAACTTAAATTGTGTTTAATGATTAATAAAATCTAAAGAGTAGGAAAAAATAAAATAATAATTCGGTACAATTACTGATGGTGTTAAAACTATTTATTGCAATAAATTGATAAATCATCAAGATAGAAAAAACTTGCAAAATCTTAACTAGTGAACTCTAACGAAATCAGTCAAACTGAGGTTAGTTGGATATCAAAGAAGGCTGGCGTACAAATTAAATTATGAAAGCCAGGGAGTGTAAAAAACAATGTCACAGGACAAGCTGTTGTGTACCCGCAGAGCAGATATTCTCAAAACTATCCCAAAAGTAAATGAAGCTTGCCTGCAAGAGAAAACAGTTTTGGAGAAGTTTTTTGAATATCTCTGATGGAGAGTAGTACACAACAGTTATAGGAGCTAATAGCCTTCAGGCAATCATGATTTTAACTGGACAGCACACTAATATGGGGAAAGAATCAATCGCCCCTCAACTGCCTCAACAACTAAAGATATTCCAACTACTAACTAACCTCACGAATCAGCGACTTACCCATTTACCCGATCTATTAGAAGTAATAGTAAAGGAAGTTTGTAATGCTGTTGATAGCGCTCAACTTTGTCTAATAGCGTTATATAATCCTCAAACTCAATATTTAGAGTTAAGCACAGCCGTGGGAATAGGTGTAGAAAAATTGTCTTTTCTTAAGCTGAATGACACTTTGGCAGACGAAGATGTCTTCTGGGGTAGGAAAGATGAATATATATTCTCTCATGAACCTCTTAATACCAAGTCAGGTTTACTAGCCCAGGTATTTGCCACAGGTGTTTCGCAGATGTTTCAAAAAATCGAGTGTGTTGATGAGAACTTCTCTACATCTGCGTTTGCCTCAGTTCCATGCTGCTGTGCTTTCACACCCGCATCAATGTATGTCGTAGCTATAGAGTCAGCACAAGCAGGACGATTGGGAGTATTGGCAATTGGTAACTGGGAAAATCCTTATGCCTTTAATACTGCTTCTCAGCAACTTTTGGATGCAATTGGTGAGGTAGCAGCGATCGCCATCAATAACGCCAAAATGCTCAAAACCTTGGAAGAGAGGGAAGAACGCCTAGCCAAACAAAATGAAATTCTTTTAGAACAAAACCGCGAACTCGAAAAAACCCGGCACCAAATTCAGCTACAGAATCTGCAACTTTTAGAAGCAGCAAATTTAAAATCTCAATTTTTAGCTACCACATCCCATGAACTCCGTACTCCTCTCAACGTGATTTTGGGCTTATCACAAGTATTGTTGCGCCAACGTAACTCCAGCTTATCTGAGCCTCAAGTAGAGATGGTGCAACGCATCCTTAATAATGGCAATCACTTACTGGACATTATTGAAGATATGCTTTACTTTGCTAAGGTCGAAGCCGGCCGTCTATCATTTCAAGTCGAAGAATTTAACTTAACTACTTTGGTCTTGACAACCGTAGCTGAACATCGTTCCCTAGCAGAAGACAAGTTATTAAATTTGCAACTAGACATCAATCTGACGCATCCTTTAATAGTGAACGATCGCGCCCGCCTCAAACAGGTTTTAGCCAAGCTGTTGTTAAACGCTATTAAATTTACAGAAACTGGTAGCGTAGAAGTTAAAGTGTGGGAAGTTTCTAGCGACAGAATAGCGATCGCCGTTCAAGACACGGGCATAGGTATTGCTGAGTCTGACCTAGAATCTATATTTGAGCAATTACGGCAAGTCGATCAGAGTAATACTCGCAAGTATGGCGGTATGGGTTTGGGGCTAGCAATTACCAAATCATTAGTGCAAATTATGCAAGGCACTATTAGTGTCAATAGTAAGCTTGGTCAAGGTTCTACTTTCTACATCGAATTGCCTAGACAAGCCAAGTTTGAGGATTGATTCTTTTATTAACAAAGGCAGAGGGCAGAAAGCAGTCCCAATGAAACAAGATTCATAGCCATGTATGAAAATGTTTTTCTTCCCCAGCTTCCCCAGCTCTTTCAAGCTAGAAGGGATTTATTGTTTCAGGAGCGTTGAGCGATTCTGAGTTTGGCTGAACGCGATCGCGGATTGCGAGCAATTTCCTCTTCTTGGGCAATAATTGGTTTTTTAGTCACAACCTGCAACAAAGGGGAATTTCTTAAACTATGCTTTACCAGGCGGTCTTCTAGACTGTGAAAACTAATAATAGCGATTCTGCCACCAGGGACAAGCGCCTTCGGTGCTTTATCTAGTAAGGTTTCTAATGCTTTTAACTCGTCATTGACTACAATTCGTAGTGCTTGAAAAACACGGGTAGCTGGGTGAATTCTCCCATGACGATATTTAGGAGGAACAGAAGAAGCGATCGCCTCCGCCAGATCAACAGTCGTATGCAGCGGACGTTTTTCGACAATGCGTCTAGCAATGCGTCGTGATAATCGCTCTTCACCATATTTAAAGAAGATATCTGCTAATTCAGCTTCATCCCAGCTATTAATCACCTCAGCAGCAGTTAATGATTGTCGCCGATCCATTCGCATATCTAAACTTGCAGCGTGGCGAAAACTAAAACCGCGATCGGGCGTATCCAAATGGTAAGAGCTAACCCCTAAATCAGCGATAATTCCATCAAAAGTTTCAGATGGAAACTCATAAGTAGCAAAGTTGCTGAGGATAAATTGTACGCGAGCCTCCTTTCCAGGCGCTGATGCTACTGCTTCGTTAATGCTCCCACCATACTCAGCTAAGTACTTCTGCGCCGCTGCTAAAGCATCCTCATCTTGGTCAATTGCCGTGACTTGCACATCCAAAGCAGCTTCTAGAATCAGGCGACTGTGACCACCACCACCTACTGTTACATCTAAATAACGCCCACCAGGGCGTATCATCAAACCCTCAATTACCTCCCGACTCAATACGGGAATGTGCGAGAACGTCTGTTCTTTTGGATCTAGCGGTATTTGTGAATCTGATTCCATGTTTAATTTTTACTTTTTCCAAATATAAAGATAAACTTCATAAATAGCAAACTTTAGAATTAAGTACAGTAAATTTTTCCCCTATGGATTTAAGCCTTACGATAGATGACATCTCGTCACGGACGGATTTTTAGGAGTTTTCAGCCTAATTATTAACGAATATAAAACGCATGATATGATACAGACTGATTTGTAAATAGGTATCTTTGCTTATTTAAATTGTGAAGATCAGGTATTACACTAAGCTAGATCAAAAATTCCAGGGTACGGGAAGGTTAATAATTTCCAGTTCCATTACGAACTATCCTGAGATGTAGAGTTTGCATTTACTACCGTGAATTCACCACTGATTAAAGTCAAATTTCTTATTGACCAAATAAATTTATGTGGTAGTTTGTAGCAGCAAAGAATTTTCTCATTCACACCAAATTCATCGTTATTTGGAGGTGGAAGGTTTTACAAATATGTGGATCAAGCAAAAAATACCTAGCGATTGCAAATCGCATCTATACAAACAAATGCTTAGGCACGAATTTCATCAGAGAAATGTTTTCACAACTTTAACTGGCAGCCTAGTAACAGGATTTTATCAATTTGGAAGAACAATTAAATACTGCTGGCGACTTCTAGCAGAATCAGTGCCGTTTTTACTAGCTTGTGGAGTGTTATTGAGTGCAATCAGCCTAAAAAGTCCGATACTAGTAATGTGCTTACTGGTAGGAAGTTGGATAGCAATAATAACGCACAAGATAGGAGACAACTTAAAGATATCAAAGCGATGGGCGATCGCCATACAAGCAATAGCAGCATTATTGCTGTTAAGTGTATTTTGGCTAGATTACTTCGCACTACCAGCACAAGCGCAATTTTTTAAGAAAGCTGAAGACTTTTTTCAAAATACCCTAACACAAGGAGCAAGCACAAATAGCGGCACCCAAGCAGCAGTAGGATTAGTATTTAATGTACTACGGGCACTTTACTTACTGTACATAGCAGTTGCCTTAATAGGAGTAGTCAACGCAGTGCGTAAAGATGAAGATTGGCAAAATATAGCCAGAACACCTTTATTAGTAGTTGTAGCAGTCACAATTGCGGATGTACTTACAGGATTTGTAATTGGTGATACCAGCAAATAGTTGATCTTGAGAAATACATCAGAAAAAGCAAGCAAAGCGTTATGCCTCAAGAGCAAGAGCAAGAATTCCGTCCAGTAAATCAAATACTAGGAAGTCAACCATCATTAGGCCCCCTACCAGCAGATCAAATATTTCCTTGGACAGTGATTGCTCTAACTGCCTACTTTATAATCAATGGAATTTTTGGTGGACTATTTCAAGACGAATTTAAAAAATGGTTGTGGACAATACTACTTGCTGGATGGGGGATGGCGACATGGTGGATATTAACTGGTGGTAGGAGTTGGAGCTTTTTAAGCAAATTTATTGGTGTTCCCGCTTGGACAAGAGGCTTTGCTCGTTATCAAAGCTTGTTAGAAGTGAATCATGAAGCAAAAAATCGGAAAACAAAGCATCGGCATCGCCGGAAACGTAAGTCGATTAACGCCTTTTGAAGATAGTTTACACCTGGCAACCATGTTGCGTGTTGCCCTCAATAGACGTGACATCGGCGCTTATATATTAACTAAAGGAGGACAAAAAGATAAATTTTGCTTTGTTTTCGGTTTTGAGTGCCGGGGTATTCATACTACCTTAAGAGCCGAAGAGATTGAAACTATATTTAATAACATTGAAGCAGGGTTAAAAGACATCCCCGGTGGCGAAAAAATGACATTGCACTTGGGGTCTTTTATCTCAGACACAGAGCGGCAAAAAGAACTAGCAACCTTAGGAAAAAGAACGCCATCACGAGATATACAATATTTATTGATGGCAGAAAGAGCCAGAGCCAAAGAACTCACAAATTCTGGCATTCGTAAACCAAAATTTCTTAAAATCTACGTCACTTACACTGTTGAGCCAAGTGCTGCTGGTACAGATGACTTGATCGAGAAGCTATTAGCAAAATCTGAAGTATGGTGGTTAAAGTTCAAAGGTGAAATTGCTGACGCAGAGAACCAGCGCCTAGAAACCCTGATTACAAATGCTTATAAACAAGGATTTAGTCGCTGGGAACAACTCTTATCGAATAAGATGGGCTTAGATATTAAGCCTTTAACAGCTGAGCAACTCTGGGGAGAAATCTGGAGAAGATTTAATGATACACTGCCCATAGAAATTCCCCAATTACTGACTTTGGATGAAAATGGGCTGCATGAACAAGTTTATTCAGACTTAGCTAGTACTAAACTCCTAGTAGATAACATTCACAGTACAACGTTACTGATGGAGTCTGGTGTACCTTGTGCAGATCGCCGCTGGGTGAATGTTAACAATCGCTATATCGGCGCAATGACATTTCTGGAAAAACCCGGAGGATGGCAAAATAAATCGTCTCAATTGCGTTATTTATGGGAACTACTGTCTCGTGAAACAGTAGTAGACACAGAGATATTCTGTCAGTTAACTGCGGCTAACCCAGCATTAGTAAAAAATACATTGCAAAGGGTACTTAAGCAGTCAAACATGACAGCGATGATGGCGCAAGAAAAGAGCAAAACAATTGATGTCAATGCGCAGCTAAAGTTAAAGAAATCAGTAGCAGCGCAAGAACAATTGTATGAAGGAGCAGTACCTATTTATACAGGTATAGCGATTTTTGTGCATCGTCAGACTGTTGAGCAATTAGATGAAGCCACAAGGTATATTGAAAACTGTTTTCAACGTCCAGCAAAGGTAATTAGAGAAACAGAATATGCCTGGAAAATTTGGCTGCAATCGCTACCGATAGTCTGGGAAGGTTTGTTGGTAAAACCGTTTAATCGGCGTCAGTTGTATTTAACCAGCGAAGTTCCCGGATTAATGCCTTTAGTGTTAACCAGAACTGGCGATCGCCAAGGTTTTGAGTTAATCGCAGCCGAAGGCGGAACACCTGTACATTTGGATTTGTTTACCCAACACAAAAATTTAGCCCTGTTTGCCACAACTCGTGCTGGGAAGTCAGTATTAGTGTCAGGAATTTTAACTCAAGCTTTGGCGCATAATATTCCTGTAGTAGCATTAGACTTTCCCAAACCCGATGGCACATCTACCTTCACCGACTACACCGAGTTCATGGGGGAAAATGGAGCCTATTTTGATATTTCTAAACAATCAAATAACTTATTTGAGCAGCCAGACTTACGTTTTCTCAGTTCAGAAGAACAGCGCGATCGCCTGCTCGATTATACCGCCTTCCTCGAATCAGCCCTAATCACAATGGTTTTAGGCACATCCAGCCAAAACCAGCTATTATCGCAAACAGTACGTTCCCTGCTGAACTTAGCTTTAGAAGCGTTTTTTGCAGATGCAAGTATCAAACAGCGATATCAACAGGCGATCGCAGAAGGTTTTGGTAGTCAAGCTTGGCAGCAAACCCCAACTTTAAGAGATTTTCTCTATTTCTGCTCACCAGAATACCTGCAATTAGATTCTATTAGTGGCAGAGTTGAGGATGCACTGAGTCAAATTCAACTGCGCTTACGTTTTTGGCTTTCTAGCCGTGTGGGACAAGCGATTTCTGCACCATCAAGTTTTCGCACTGATGCACAACTTTTAGTATTTGCATTGAGAAACCTATCTGATAGTGAAGATGCAGCAGTGTTATCTTTGAGTGCTTACTCAGCAGCACTGCGTCGTGCATTGAGTAGTCCGGCTTCGATATTCTTTATCGACGAAGCACCAATTTTATTTGAATTCGACCAGATTGCAGATTTAGTCGGCAGAATTTGTGCTAACGGTGCTAAAGCTGGTATTAGAGTCATTTTATCTGCACAAGACCCCGACACGATCGCCAAATCCAAAGCTGCATCGAAAATACTGCAAAACTTAAGCACAAGATTAATCGGTCGGATTCAGCCAGTTGCAGTCGATAGTTTTGTCAATATCTTGAAGTATCCCAAAGAAATTATTGCGCGTAATGCCACAGAAAGCTTTTTTCCGCGCAAAGAAGGAATTTATAGCCAATGGCTGTTAGATGATAACGGCATTTATACTTTCTGCCGCTACTATCCCGGTTATGAACAATTAGCAGTAGTAGCTAATAACCCCAATGAACAATCGGCTCGTCAAGAAGTGATGCGTCATTACCGCGATAAATATGAAGCTATTTCTGAATTTGCGCGTCAATTAGTTGCTTCGCTGCGTGGTGGTTAATGCTTGAGGAAATTAATACATTAGTCAAAATTAAATTCAGTATGTACAATCTTGATCCAACTTAAACAACAGGTACAATGTATGCGAAAAACTACCATTACCATTTTGACTCTTAGTTTAGGTTTTCTGATAACCTTACCAGCTACGGCACAATTAGGTAAAGTTTTAGCTGATTTTCAATCATATTCGGGAGATTTACAAACTTATCTCAAAAATAATTTGAGTCCAACATTAAAACCTCTAGAAATTCAGTCACAAAATGCTATCAGCGATTCTACTGGAGAGTTAAACATACCTAATCCCGTCGCAGCAGGAGATAGAATTTTAAACGGGCTAATTCTCAACTCAGTGTCAGATAAATTTGAGAATAATTCAGTAGTAAAATTAACATCAACCACCCAAGAAATAAATCGTCTTGTTACCCGTAGTTCCATAGCAAGTAATTTGGGTAAAGCCGGACAAATTAGGGCAAAAATCAAGCTGCAAAATACAGAAGAAAGTCTAGACAATATTGCAAGAGTTGTCAGCGAAGCAGAAAAAGCTAACCAAACTTTTCTCGGTGAAATTCAAAAACAAATCGGTCAACTTGCTACTACAGCTACAACAGGAAATATCCCAGGTATGGGAGGACTACTTCAAGGTAGTAGTAATCAATCTGATTTGCAATTGCAAAGTATTAAAATCCAAAGTGAACAATCGAAAATGCTTGGTGAATCACTTGCTCAAAGTATGCATATAAATCATTCTTTGCAGTATTCTAATCTCAATTTAGCAAATATTTCTCAGCAGATGGAAGAGACTAATCGTGCGCGCCGAGTAGATTCATCTGCGGAAGCTGCAAGATTGTTACGCACTACTTCTCAAATGGATTTGTTTGGCAGACAAGAGAAGTAAAACTCATCATCCTCAAAAAGCTAATTTCTATTTAGCTTGCAAGTTAGCTTAGGATTTTGACTAGTTTTCTGCCTAACTTGCTGTGAAAAGAAAGCCAGTACCTAAAAATGCAGTTTTATATTTTACAAATTTCTGCTGACACAGGCATCAATGATATTCTCGGCAATGGCGCTACAACTGCCAAAAGTATTGCCGAAGGTTGGGACAATCAATGGCTAAATCTATTACAAAACGATAGCAGTAATAACTTATATGGCGCGTTGACAAAGCTGGGTGTATTTTTTGCGGTAGGAACTCTGCTTTTCTTTGTCATGCAGTGGTTAAAAGATGTTTTAGACAGCGATTATTCCCAGCCGATATCGGGGATGATTTGGCCTTTTCTGGTAGTCATATTATTAACTAATTCAGGAGATAAGAGCATACTTGCTGACCTCACGCTAGGTGTCAGGAACTTTATCAACTCAGTAAATCAACAAGTAATCGTAACTGTAGATACTAACCAAATTTACCAGCAAGCACTCAATATGAGTATTGCCGAAGAAGTAGCTGGTTCTTTCCTACGTCCTTGTCAGTCGCTTACTGGAGAACAACAATCACAATGCTTTAACAAAGCCAGTGAAAAAATTAATAATCTCTGGCAAGGATATAAGGATTTATACGGAAATAAAACTTGGATTAATAGGCTAGAAACTAAGGTAAATCAAATTAAATACGGCACAGGAAATATTTCAGAAAATTCATTTAATGCTTTGTTAGGTTCTACATTTCAAACCACAATTAAAAACTTTTTAATTTCATTGCAATATGCTTTCCAAAATTTGATGGAGGCTACCATGTTGCTGATAGCAGCTTTAGGGCCATTAGCGGTGGGTGGGTCTTTGCTACCTGTAGCAGGTAAACCTATTTTCGCATGGCTAACCGGATTTATATCTATAGGCATTGCTAAGATTTCATTTAATATTATTGCTGTGTTAACTGCGGCAGTTATTGTGAATGGGCCAGCGCAAGATGCTAATGCTGATCCTGACTTAATGTGGTTCATTATATTTTTGGGAATTTTAGCACCGATATTATCTTTAGTTGTGGCTGCTGCTGGAGGATTTGCAGTTTTTAGTGCTATCAGCAGTATGACTGGATGGGTAAAGGATAGGGTATAGGATTGTCCTCAATGTAATTGCTAATTAGCGCTAATTTTTAGGGAGGGGTATTTAATCAGTGGTACGTTTACTGCAAAAGAAACAACGCACCGGAAGCATTTTAACTACTTTTGCAATTGCCACCTTTGGATTGCATCTATTAGTTTTACTGTTCTTAATCTTCCAAGGGTTAAATATTCGTCAACTCAGTTTGCGAAAACAGCCAAATTTTGTGCAGATGATAGATGGCAAACCTGTAGCTGTTACTGATGATTTAGCGAGAGAACCGCAAGCCATTCGCCAGTTTGTCAGTAAAACTATGACATCCATGTTTAACTGGACGGGGACATTACCGCCACAAACTATCGAAGAAGTTAGTAAACCCAAACCAGATTTAGGAATACTTATTAGAACTCCCCAAGGTGGTAGCCAGAGAATTACCACTACTAGTTGGATAGCTAGTTTTGCTTTTTCTGAAGATTTCCGTAAAGGTTTGTTAGGCCAAATTGCACAAATGACTCCACCAGAAGTTTTCTCTAACAATCCTCAGCAGATTATCTCAGGACAGTTAGTTATCAAGCGGATTTATCCTCCTAAACAAATTGAACCAGGTAAGTGGCGTGTTGGGATGGTCGCTGATTTAATTCAAAATAAGCAAATTAATGGCAAAAGAGTGATTATTCCCTTCAATAAAGACTTACTTGTGCGTGCGATCGATTATTTTCCTTATCCCCAACCTGATAGTACAACTGACCTACAACGCGCTATATCTATCATCCGTTCTGATAAGCTTGAAATTTTTGAAATGCGTAATTTGTGTCTTTTAGATGCATATAATAGCTTGAATGAAAAGAAATCAACTAATTGCGTCACTAACGGTCAATCTGATAACTTCATCAGGTAAATTTTTACCTTAATTTTTGACGTTGCAATTTAAATATTTGATTATTAATGCACCTACTTAAGCCAGAAAATCAGAAAAATAGTATTCTACCTTTGTTCGCAGTCGGAACATTTGGTTTACATTTGTTCACTTTACTGGTAATTATGTTTCATGGTTCTATTTTGCAGCAGGTAAATCGTCAAGCCACACTTCAAAGTTTGGTACAACTTATTGATGGACGTGCTATAACCGTGGACGCTCAAGAAAATTTAGAGCGACATCCAGAAACGATTCGGCGCTTTATAGGTGAAACCATGACTCTCATGCTTACCTGGTCACAACAACAGCCGCCAAAAACAGTCTGGGACATTAGTTCTGACTTGATAACTGATGAATTTCAGCCTAAATTCCAATCGGAAATTACTAATTTAATCTCTAATAATAAATTAGGAAATTTCAGTAAATTTACGGAAAATATATTGGTCATTCAGAGAATTTCTCAGCCTACAAAAATAGCCGAAGGTAAGTGGAAAGCGGAAATGATTGCTAATCAATTAGTTTTTCAGGGTTCTGATAGACTTGGTGAGTCAATTCCGGTAAATAAAAAAATTTTTGTCCAAGCTATAGATGAACAAGCAACTTCATTACCTAATGCACCAACTCCATTAAACTTAGGAGTTTATCGCCTCGGTGAAGCTAGACTAAAAATTTATAAAATCTGTGATATGAAAGATACAAATTGTTCTGAAAACTAACCCTAAGATGACTATGACTCGCTATTCAGTGTCCGCAGAAGTTCCTCAAGAAATTTTAATTAGTCCCGCAGTTGATAACTATCAACCAGAAGAAGCTTCTTCAGATTGGGAATCACGGATGGCAAAACTGGTAGGTTTAGAAGATGAAGAAGGATCTCTATCTGCTAGTGGCGAAAAATTAGAAGACTCAACCACCTCGCAGCCATCGCCTTCTCAACAGTCAAAAGTTGCCACTGAGCAGCGCCTCTCATCTAATCCTTTTGCTAAGTTAGGTTTGGTGGGTACTGCCACTCTAGCTGTAGTGTTATTTGCTGGTGTATTTTTGACGCAGCTTATGGGTGGAAGCAATCAAAAGCCAAAAAAGAAGAATATTATTGCTTCAGAAGTAGCAGCACCAGTAATCAATGAATCTCCACGCCCAGAGTTAGAAATAGAGGCACTAAAAACAAAATTAGCTTTAACTGAACAATCAGAAGCTGTAAAATTAGCTCAACAACAGCTGAGAAATACACAGGTGAACTCTTTAGGGAGTTCCAGAGACGGACTGACAGCGGGAGTGCCAAGGACATCAAAATCTACATCAAAAGTTGATGTGCCTAAGATAGTCACAGTTGAACGTATAGTTCAAGTACCCCAATCTCTGCAACCCACTAACTATAGGCCTGCATTACCCAACTTAGTAGCTGCAAGACCAGATACTCAACCATCAGTCAAAGTAACTCCATCACCTACAATGAATCCGCTTCAGACGTGGGCCAATTTGGCGAAGTTGGGTAGTTACGGTCAGGTCACTATTAGCGATCGCCCCCGTGATCATATTTCTGCATCAGCAAACAATCCCAATGTGGAGCAACAGGCAACAAATCCTGAAGTTGATCCAAGGCAAATTGACCCTACGCAAACACCAGAATCTATTGCTGCTGCGAACAAAGCAGAGAAAGAAACTTTAATCGCGAACAAAGAAACTAAGCAGATTTCAAAATCCTTGGCAGTAGGGAATAGTGTCAAAGCTGTGTTGGCAACCGCTGTATTTGGAGCAGCAACTAACTCCACATCTAGCGATAGCAGCGAAAGCCAAAAAAATGTATTTGTGGTACGTTTAACAGAACCGTTAACAGGTGCAGATGGTCAAGTAGTTATTCCTGCGGAGACTGAGCTATTAACTGAAATTCGTTCTCTTTCTGAACAAGGCTTACTACAGCTAGATGTGGTCAAAGCTATTACAAAAAATAATGGCGAGATCACAGAAACCAGCTTACCGCCAAATGCAATGACGATTCGCGCTCCTCAAGGTAAACCCCTCGTCGCACAACAATTTCCAAATCAAGGATCATCTATTGCCGGGATGGATGTAGGATTATTCGTCTTGGGAGGTCTTGGTAAAGCAGCTGAGTTATTTAATCGTACTGAAGCTCAAGTTGTAACTACGACTTCAACTGGTACTATTGTGAGCAACACTAACCCTACACGCAACATCTTGGCTGGAGTTTTTGAAGGTGGTATGAATACCGTAGTTCCGCAAATTGCCCAACGTAACCAACAGGCAATTTCCGAAATGATGCAGCGAACTAACGTTTGGTTTCTACCAGCGGGAACAGAAGTTGAAATCTATGTCAATCAATCTATGCAGTTTTAAGGGGTCAGCAGTGAAGTATGGCAATACTTCTTTCTTTAATTCCTTTTTAATTGCTACATATCTCTTGGTTTGCAGCCATGAAAAAAAACATTAACTTTCGAGCAAATATCCCAAATAATCCGTTTTTCTTGCCTCTAGCTTCTCTGACTTTTGTGGCTGCAATGTTATTTTGGGCAGGTCGGGCTGTAGCTGATAATTCAGTTCTCCGCTCTATCTTTTCCTGCCAAGCCCAAGGTTTAGGGGGAGCAGTACCTACCATCAAAATTTGGTATGAACAGGGTACAAACTTAAACTTTATTCCATCTGGAGAAAAAATAAAAAAAGTTTGGTTAAATGACCCATCACAAGTAACTATAGATTTTGATGGCCCGATGTGCGCCCAGTTCAATCAAGAAGGTTCTGGTAGCGTAGGAGATTGCCAAAACTCGGCAGCGAACGTAATTCAACTCAGACGCATTAAAAAATTAGCAATTCCTGGAGTAGTTAGTACTAAAAATACGCTTTTAACAGTGATTACTGAAGGGCAAGACAAAATGAAGCTGTATACTTTCCGAGTCATTTATGGAAATGGTGACCCTGAATATCATACTTTAGCAGTTTTTCCTGATACTCCTTCTGCAAATGCAACCCCTTGCGTAAGGCCTCCACAGTAAATATTTCCAAGTTGTTTAACTAATTAGAGTAATCATAAAAACGGCTTAATTGAAGAGTTTTTGATTTAGTATTGCTAATTAACTGGTGCAGCGTCGCACGGAGCGCAGTGCCAGAGGCGATCGCCAAAGCCAATTTTCTACCTTTGCCTTGATATAATTTAATAATTGCCAGATAACTGCAACTTATAAACTGTCGTTTTCCCTACTATTGAATTTGGGTGTGTAAAAAACTTAACTTAATTTTGCCATCCTGCATCTAAGCCTCAAGGATATTGCAGGTGGAGGTGGCAGTAAAATTGTTAGCCAGGGGAAGATGGCTCAACGTCATTAGATGAAAAAATTCCTGCACATCAATTCTTTGCCTATCAAGCTTCATATAATAATTGAAGAAGTGCAACAAAATTAAACATCAACCAAAATCCCTCAGCTGCCATCTTCTCTCCAACCTACCCCTATAAGAGCCTTACTTTGGCAGACACAATAAATTGGGTCTGGTTGGCATCTACGCGATCCAATTCTAAATTTTCATGAACGGGAGAACACTGTATCTATGGCAAGAATAGAAACCCGCACTGAACCTATGGTGCTCAATATGGGGCCGCACCATCCCTCAATGCACGGCGTTCTACGACTAATTGTTACCCTGGATGGCGAGGATGTCATTGATTGTGAACCCGTAATCGGCTACTTACACCGGGGAATGGAAAAAATAGCCGAAAACCGCACCACGATTATGTACGTTCCCTACGTCAGCCGATGGGACTACGCAGCGGGGATGTTCAACGAAGCAGTCACCGTCAACGCCCCAGAAAAACTAGCAGGTGTTGCTGTACCTAAACGCGCCAGCTACATCCGCGTCATTATGCTGGAATTGAACCGCATCGCCAACCACTTGCTGTGGTTTGGGCCATTCCTGGCTGACGTGGGCGCTCAAACTCCCTTCTTTTATCAGTTCCGCGAACGGGAGATGATTTATGATTTATGGGAAGCTGCTACTGGTTACCGGATGGTAAATAACAATTACTTCCGTGTTGGTGGCGTGGCGGCTGACTTACCTTATGGTTGGGTAGATAAGTGTTTAGAATTCTGCGACTACTTACCACCCAAAATTGATGAGTATGAACGCTTGGTTACTGATAACCCCATCTTCCGGCGACGGATTGAGGGTATTGGTACTATCACCCGCGAAGAAGCAATTAACTGGGGACTCTCTGGCCCAATGTTACGCGCTTCTGGGGTGAAGTGGGATTTACGGAAAGTTGACCACTACGAATGTTACGATGACTTCGACTGGGATGTACACTGGGAAACTGCTGGTGATTGCTTTGCCCGTTATGTGGTGCGGATGCGGGAAATGCGCGAATCTGTGAAGATTATTCGCCAAGCAATTAAAGGACTTCCTGGTGGGCCTTTTGAAAACCTAGAAGCCAAGCGTCTAGCTGCTGGGAAAAAATCAGAATGGGATGCTTTTGATTATCAGTACATCGGCAAAAAAGTTTCTCCTTCGTTTAAGATTCCCAAGGGTGAAATTTATGCCCGTGTAGAAAGTGGTAAAGGCGAACTAGGAATTTATCTGGTTGGTGATGATAACGTCTTCCCAGCACGGTGGAAGATTCGTCCCGCTGATTTCAACAACCTGCAAATTCTTCCTCACTTACTCCGAGGAATGAAGGTGGCAGATATTGTGGTAATTCTTGGCAGCATTGACGTGATTATGGGTTCTGTAGATAGATAGCTGTAGCGTTTCTGATTTAAATACAGAACATAGTGGGGGCACAACATTGTTGTGTCCTTGCTGCTTTCAAGGGGTCGCAACGAGAATCCTTAATTCAATCAAATTTCAGGTTTGACACTGCTTTATCAATATCCAAGCTCAAATATTTATCTAATGCCAAATACATCCAGCTCAGAGGCATTTGTGTATCTTGGTTAGTTTTATGATACCCAAGAGATGATACTAGTTGTTCATTATTGGGGTGTATGAGTAGGGTATAGATATCGCAGAGGTTAGGAAAATCAGCTTGGATACGAACTAATGTTTTCTGTGCATCCTTGAGAAATTGAGATAAATTAATGAGTTGCGTATAGGGCGAATCAATTTCCCAACTGCGGACAAAAATCGAAGTACAATTGCGATCGCCTGGTATAGCGATTTGAAATGGATCAATGTCTCCAGTTGTACTCAGGTAAAGACTATGACGAGGCGGGAGAAAAAAATTCGCTTCAGATTCTCGCGCTACAGGATACAAGACATAAAAACCCACAGCATCTTGAGTATCGCTACGACGCAGCACCCGCATACCAGTAGGATAGTGCTCTGCCCAGCCACGTAAGATTTTAGCAATTCTGTGAGGTAATCCAGTGGTTTTTTTGTTCATCCAGCTATAGTTGCGGGCTAATAAACTGGCAATAGGGATAGTGTCAGTTCGGGGATTGAATTCGTCTGGAAAAAGCTTGATTGATGCTTTGGCTTCTGTGGAGTCTTGAAGGTTAGGTGATAAGGAGCGAATCCGAATACAAGTTGTATTACCATCAAAGTTTTTTTCAATTAGCCCCAAAGCGACGAGCTTATCAATCATCATACCCGCCGAGCGATCGCTTCCTCGGTCTTTTTCGCCATAGAAAATTTCTTGTGCTTCTCGATGAGTACAAGGAACAAACCCATTTGGTAAATCGAGTTGGGTTAAAGGTTTTTGTAAAGCCTTTCCTAGTTCTTGCTGTTGTTTGAGCAGTAAATAAGCCCACAGCTTGACGAAATATTCTGCTCGGCGGCGAGTCATTCCCAGCCGCCCTTGTAACTGAGCAATATATTTACGCTGATGCTCAACTGGGAACCATTGGTCAATGCTGTGTGGATTCATATAATTAGACTCCTGGCAAACTGAGCATTTTGCTGTGACTCGCCTGCATCAATCACCTACAAAAAACTTCACTTCACTTCATGGAGATTCCGTAAACTTCAACCAACAACACTTGACATCAACGGCATTACTTAACTTACCGCTTACTCATTGCACATACATAATTTCGACACTCAAAATTCAGCTAAACATCTCAATTGATTTGAACTGATGTTTAGGTTTGTTATTAATGCTGAGTTTGGGGGGAATTAATTATGTTAGTTACAACTGAGAAAACTAATCTTATTTCAGCATCTATCGTAAGCAATAAATTTAACACAACATCTGTAAAAGATCACAATTTGCAGATTGATTTGCTCAAAGCTATGATTGAGAGCTTTGCTGACGGTATATTAATACTGTCAACCGAAAGCGAGTTAGTCCATGCTAATGAGTATGCTCGCTATATTTGCCGTCAATTAATGCCAAAAGAAGCTGCTAGTAATGCAGTACCGCAAGAAATCTGGCGTGTTTGTCAGTCCTTGATTGAAAGCCGTGAGTTATTTCCAGAAGAAAAAATCATTATAGAGTCGGAAATAGAACGAGACTCAACAGTTAAATTACGTATTCGGGCTAGATGGTTACAGATGGGTGCTAGCCAATACAACTTTTTGTTAGTCACGATAGAAGACTGTTATCAGTATAGTCAAAGTCTGGCGATCGCAGATGCTAAGAAATACCATTTAACAAACCGTGAAACAGAAGTTTGGCTGCTACGTCGAGCTAACCTTTCCTATAGAGAAATTGCCAATCGCCTCTATATTACTATCAACACAGTTAAAAAACATCTGAAAAATATTCATGCTAAACAACAGGAGACAGAGAATTTCAATGAACATAAACTCGCAAAACTGGAAGGTTTACGGCACTTTTGTTGAGGGCTTCCAATCAAAAAAATATCCGATTTGTAGTGGAGTGGCAAGATTAAATTTGTGCAGAAAATATGGTTCTGCTGATATGGGCATCTTGTCGTACATAGCACAAGATAATTCTAATAAATTATTTTAGCTGTGCTATGCCACTAAAAAAATTGGATAATTTATTTTTTGGTGTTCGCTTGTTTTATGCCAATTAATAATTCTCGGTTTATTACTTATAGCCCTGCTTATACAATCGTCCCTACTTACGAATGCTTTAATCGCTGTACATACTGTAACTTTAGGACTGACCCAGGTAAAAGTCCCTGGATGGCTCTATCAACAGCAGAAAGCATTTTACAACAACTCCGAAGCGAAAATATTTGCGAAATTCTCATTCTTAGCGGAGAAGTACATCCTCAATCACCAAAGCGCGAAGAATGGTTCCAGCGGATTTATGACTTGTGTGAATTAGCTTTGGCAATGGGATTTCTGCCACACACAAATGTCGGGCCGCTCAGTTTTGCGGAGATGCAAAAACTGAAAAATGTTAATGTTTCAATGGGGTTAATGTTGGAGCAATTAACACCAAACTTGTTAAATACCGTCCATAAACACGCACCAAGCAAATTACCACAAGTGCGATTACAACAATTGCAGTGGGCTGGAGAATTACAGATACCTTTTACCACAGGTTTATTGTTAGGAATTGGGGAAACATTTGATGATTGTTGGGAAACCTTAGCAGCCATATCTCAATTGCATCAAACTTACCATCACATTCAAGAAGTTATTTTGCAACCCCACAGCCCCGGAAATCAGCAAACCTTTGATGCACCACCTTTTGACCCTCATCAACTACCAGAAGTAATTGCCAAAGCACGTCAGATTTTACCCCCAGATATTACAATTCAAATTCCGCCAAATTTAGTCAAAGATGACCAATGGCTACTCGCTTGTATAGAAGCTGGCGCGAGAGATTTAGGCGGAATTGGGCCAAAAGATGAAGTGAATCCCGATTATCCTCATGTTCAGGAGCAGGCATTGAGAGAAATTTTACAGCCTGCGGGGTGGAAATTAGTGCCGCGTTTACCTGTTTATCCGCAGTTTGATGATTGGTTGTCGGGAGAATTGCAGGAGGCGGTGAGACAATGGCGAAAGACCTTACATTAATTTTTAGTTGTGTATACCCTGCGGTAGGGACACAACATTGTTGTGCCCTTAGTTCATTAATGAGTATTAGAACTCCGTCAGCGAGTATTAGAACTCCGTTAACGAGGCTTTGAGCTTCATTCACGAGGATATTTTCTCCGTCAACGAGTCTTTGAACTCCGTTAATGAGGATATTTTCTCCGTTAACGAGTCTTTGAGCTTCATTCACGAGGATATTTTCTCCGTCAACGAGGCTTTGAGCTTCATTAATGAGGATATTTTCTCCGTCAACGAGTCTTTAAGCTTCATTCACGAGGATATTTTCTCCGTCAACGAGGCTTTGAGCTTCATTAATG